>NZ_JALGBR010000003.1:0-288340 GCF_022808535.1 Acinetobacter sp. NIPH1876 | reverse complement strand
GCTTCAATCATCGGCATAGTAATTTATACCTCGATTTGCTGAAACTACTCCGCAATGATCCTCTTTAACTTCCTAAGCCCCTTATAAAAATTACACTTCTAAACAAATATGACAAAATAAGCCATTAGATTCCTAAAAGGTATTTAAATTTAATTTAACAAACTTTTAAATATATTATTTAAATAACAAAATACAAATTAAATTTTAAAATTATTATTTAATTAAAATTCAAATATAGTTTAACTTTTATTTACCTAATAAAATAAAAAGCCTTTTTTATAAAAAAGGCTTTTTTAACAAAAAACAAAAATATGCAATTAAAAATTATCAGGATTCTCTAATCGCTTAACTTCTTCTCTCTTATTTGGATGATGCATGGTTGCTACACCATCTTCAGTTTTCTGATCCAATAAAATTTCAGGATTATAGATAGTAATCGTTTCTCTCCCCAAGCTATCCTCACCAACAATATATTTAAAACCACGACGATTCATCTTATTGCACATCCGCTGGTAGAACCCCTTCAGCCCTTGTGTCTCTTCACTCGGATTGTAATAGAAAGCATTCATCACGGCGGGTAAACCAAGACCACAAACCACACCTGACAGTAGTACACTAATAAAGGTATAGCCAATCAAGATACTACTGTATTGGCTCAATTCTGGAATATTCGCCACAGCAAGGATCAACGCCAGTGAAATCCCTCCGCGGACACCGCCCCACGAAAGAATAGCTAAACTGCCGTTGTAACTTTTATTACGGAAGGATGGAAATAGGGCAAAAGCAGCGAAGTTTGCTGCAAAACGAGATAAATGCAGAATAATAAAGGCAATGATGCCACCAATAATTAAGTTGGCACTTAAATCCAGAATAAACAGCTCTAAACCGATCAAAGTAAACAGGAATGAATTGATAATTCCTTCAACAGTATGCCAAAAATGGTTCACTTCACGAATTTCTCTTTGTTCGCGAATTTCCTGCCACTTGTTTCCGACAATCAAACCACCAATGACACAGGCAATCGGAGCAGATGCATGCGCAAATAAAGCAACGAGATAAGAACCACTTGCAAGTAGTGCAGTAGTTAAAATCAAAGACTCCATCTCATGTTTACCTCTTAGTAAACGTAAGATCGCAAAACCAAATGCAAAACCAATAATCACTGCAACAAAGATTTCATACAATAACGTTTCAATTGTTGCCAATAATGAAAAATGCTCCCCCTGTAAAACTTTTAATAGCGTCATAAATAAGGCAATACACATTGCATCATTAAATAAAGACTCACCTTCTAGTTTTACAATCAAATGGTGCGGTGCCCGAATAGAACTTAATACCCCTTTAACGCCAATTGGATCTGTTGCTCCAAGTGCCGCTCCTAATAATAGTAAAACACCAATTGGAACTGGATAACCAACCAACCATTGAAATAAATACAATAATCCTGCGTAAAATCCTGCACATAACACCAGTGCAATCGTGGCTAAAATACCAATTGGTTTCCAGTAACTCCTTAAATCTGAAATTCTAAATTTCAGCGCAGATGACGTTAAAATAAAACAAATCACACCATTGATTAGAAAATCATAAAAATCAATATTTCTTACAGCAGCTTCAATATTATGAATATTAATGGTAATAAATTGATTACCATTTAATAAACTTGCACCCCACTGCAAAATAAAGACAAAAATAGCCGAGACAATTGGAACACCAATGGCCTGAGGAAAACCCAAAATTCGTTTATTAAAAATGGTCGTCGCAATGGATAAGGCAAAAACAACCGTCAATGCTTGTAAAAGAAAAAAGTTACCCATATGACCTCTTTATTTATTCAATTTTAACAACATAAACTTTATTTAAATTTTAAAATTTTAATCAATGATAAAATTCAAAATACTGTGCAATTGAATAAAGAGTGAAGGCCTATGCTGCAATTCATCCATCTTATTATTTAATTTATATTAACAAATGGTTTAGGCACAACAATAAACCAATCATCCTCAATTCAGCATAGACGCTCTTATTTTACGTTATTTGTTCTTCTGATTCGTATATCTTCCGTATAAAAATCAAGGAGCAACGCTCCTTTTTTGTCCTATTTAAAGGTATTGCACTGATTCACGTCACCTGATTTCAAACCGATCTGAAACCATTGCATCCGCTGTTCACTAGTACCATGAGTAAAACTATCTGGCACAACTTGTCCAGTCGCACGGCGTTGTAAATAGTCATCACCAATTTTTTCGGCTGCATCCATTGCTTCTTCAATATCACCTTGTTCAAGGAACTGCGTACGTTTTTGATTCTGATGCGCCCAGATTCCTGCAAAACAATCTGCCTGTAATTCTAAACGTACAGAGAGTTGATTACCTTGTGCTTGACTGGCCTGTGCACGTGCTTGTTGCACCTGACCGGAAATACCTAATAGGTTTTGGATATGATGCCCCACCTCATGCGCAATCACATAGGCCTGAGCAAAATCCCCCGCCTGATCCTGACGAGAAAGTTCTGTTTGATTTTGTTCTCCAGAAATACCCATTTGCTGACGCATATCTTTAAAGAATGAGGTATCAATATAAACTTTCTGATCAGCCGGACAATAAAAAGGTCCCATCGCAGCCTGTGCAGTACCACACCCTGAACGTACAACGCCACTGAAGAGTACTAAGCTTGGCGGCTTATAAGTCATCCCCAGCTGCTGAAAGATTGGTGTCCACGTATCTTCTGTATCTGCCAAAACTGTACCGACAAAATCACTGGCCTCTTTTTGTTCAGCAGTCAAATTCTGTGGTGCACTGCCTTGTTGAGAAGACTGTGCGGTTACAGCTTGTGTCGCTTGATAGGCTTGTTGAGGGTCAACCCCAAAAAACTTCCAAGCCACAAAGGCGACCACTAGCCCAATAATACTAATACCACCTGCTTTCGCACCGCCACCACCACGACGGTCTTCTACATTGGTACTGACTCGACGACCTTTCCAACGCATAATTACCTCACATAATTCTGATGATGACGACCTAGGTTTAAGTAGATGCTTTTTTTGGCCAGAGTTTCTTGATCAAACTGACAATCATCAACACAACAGCACCTGCAAGCAAACCAATGCCTAAGTTAATCAAGGTTGGTGTTAAAGCACCAATGATTGAACCGACACTTGGAATGAGCTCTAAATGATCAACCGTTTCTTCAGTAAAATGATGCAATAAAGGAATGGTATGCGAAATAATCCCCCCACCCACTAAAAACATTGCAACCGTTCCAACAATTGAAAGTGTTTTCATTAAAATTGGAGCAAAACCAAGTAAACCACGACCGATTTTATTTTTTAATTCAGAAGCTTGTTGTGTAAGATATAAACCTAAATCGTCAATTTTTACGATCATTGCAACCAGGCCATATACCCCGACAGTCATGACGATTGCAATAATACTTAATACTGTCACTTTAGTCATAAATGCAGCTGTTGCAACTGTACCTAACGAAATCACCACAATTTCAGCAGAAAGAATAAAGTCTGTTCGAATCGCTCCCTTTACTTTTTCCTTTTCAAATTTGGCTAAATCGACTTCGACGTGTTGTAAGTTTTCACTGGCCTGCTCTGCTGTTTTGGCTTTTTTATGAAACAGCATATGCACAACCTTCTCTACCCCTTCATAACAGAGGAATAGTCCCCCGATCATAAGCAATGGATTAATCAGCCAAGGGGCAACAACACTAATCAATAAAGCCAATGGAACGAGAATTAATTTATTAACAAATGAACCTTTTGCAACATTCCAGACCACAGGTAATTCTCGATCTGATCGTACTCCACTGACTTGTTGGGCATTCAGCGCTAAGTCATCACCTAAAACCCCTGCAGTTTTTTTGGCTGCCATTTTACTCATAACAGCAACATCATCTAAAATCGTTGCAATATCATCCAGTAGGAGTAATAAACCACTCGCCATTTTTATTTCCTGATTTGTATTTATACAACCATTGTAGAATCGCCTAGTGAAAGCACAATATGATTTTAAGAAAAAGTTAAAATTATCGCTGACGAAAAAAATTTATTTCTCGTACAATAATATCAATCTTATATCTATGAAATTACTGAATCTTGGAACATATCATGAGTAATATTGATCAACGTCCCATCATTTTGACAGGCGACCGTCCAACAGGACAACTCCACCTTGGCCATTTTGTCGGTTCATTACGTTCTCGTGTAGGTCTACAAGACAGTCATCATCAACATCTGTTATTGGCTGATGCACAAGCGATGACAGACAATGCCGATAATCCAGATAAAGTTCGCAACAACATCCTGCAAGTTGCACTGGATTATCTTGCTGTCGGGATTGACCCAAGCAAAACCACGATTTGTGTACAGTCTTGCTTACCAGCCCTAAATGAATTGACGATGATTTACCTCAACTACGTGACCGTTGCACGTTTAGAGCGTAACCCGACCGTAAAAGCTGAAATTCAATTACGTAATTTTGAACGTGATATTCCAGCAGGTTTCTTGTGCTATCCAATTGCACAGGCAGCAGACATTACCGCATTTAAAGCGACTGTCGTTCCTGTTGGTGAAGATCAGCTCCCAATGATCGAACAAACCAACGAAGTGGTACGTCGTATTAACCGCCAAATCGGTCATGATCTATTACCAGAATGTAAAGCACTGTTATCAAATATGGCGCGCTTACCTGGTTTTGATGGCAAAGCAAAGATGTCAAAATCTTTAGGTAATACCATTGTGTTGAATGCTACGGATAAAGACATCAAAAAAGCCGTCAATGCGATGTATACCGATCCAAATCACCTTCGTATTGAAGATCCAGGTCAGGTTGAAGGCAATATCGTGTTTACCTATCTCGACGCTTTCGATCCAAATAAAGAAGAAGTTGAGGAATTAAAAGCACATTATCGTCGTGGTGGTCTTGGTGATGGTACTGTGAAAAAGCGCTTGGAAGGTGTCTTACAAGAACTCATCGCACCAATTCGTGAACGTCGTGCTGAGCTAGAAAAAGATCCAGATTACATTATGGATGTATTGAAACAAGGTACCGAAAAGTGCCGCATCATTACTCAACAAACACTGGATGAAGTGAAATCGGGAATTGGATTATTCAAATTCTAATTTACGTTACTTTTCCAATAAAAAGCCCAAATTTGGGCTTTTTTTATTTTAAGCCTTTGATTTAGGTTTAATTTTAGAACTTTATTAAAAAATAAAAAACTAACAATTTTCGTCACTTATTAACATCAATTAACAGTAGTTAACATGAATACCGATGAACTTAGTCAGGTTTTTTCATACTATGAGCTCGTAGGTTAGTTAACACTAATCTCATGACATTTCTCCTTTCAACCGAAACTGTTTTAAACAGATTCGTTGTTCAACGCAGTGATCACCCCAATCATTGCGTTTTTTTTGTCTGCAAGAATGTGGTCAATTTAGGTTGAAATTTGGACGCATTGGCTTTACTCTTATAACTGTTTTATTTTTATAAAAAATTTATTAATTAACGCTAAAAGAAATAAGAGTAATGACGATGATCTGGGATCTTTTAACACATCCTTCTAACCTGGTTTTTAGCATTGCTTTAATGCTGTGCCTGTTTATCGGCCTACTCGAATTCATCCTATTATTATTCGGTGGTAGTTCTAGTTTTTTGGAACAATTTTTACCAGATAGCCTGAGCGATATTGATCATGCCGATATCTCTGTAGAACAACCTGATTCTGTTTTGACTCAGTTTCTGGAATGGCTGTATTTGGGTAAAGTTCCCTTACTCATCTGGCTGATCATCTTCTTAACCGTCTATGCACTCACGGGTTTAATCATCCAAGACCTGTTCTATCAATTTACCGAACATTATCTTTCTGCATGGATCATTGCCCCTGCCTGCTTATTTCTCTGTATGCCACTGGTGCGTTATAGTGCTGCATTGATCGCCAAAATTATTCCTAAAGATGAAACCACGGCAATTCAAACAGACGATTTAATTGGCAGAACAGCACATATCATTTTAGGGGATGCTAAACCCAACTCCCCTGCACAGGCCAAAGTTAAAGATCAATTTGGCCAAACCCACTATGTCTTGGTTGAACCTGAACTTGATCTGGTTTTTCATCAAGGACAAGAGGTTATTTTAACGCAAAGAACCAAAATTGGATTCCAAGCGATTGCGACTTAATTTTTATATTTAATACATGAGGGTATTTACATGTTGAATTCAGCATTGACTGAAATTTTAATTATTACTGGTGTTATTTTTGCAGCACTGATTTTTATTGGCATTATTATTGCCCGTCTCTATACCCGTTCGAGTAAAGAAGTTTCTTTTGTGCGCACAGGTTTTGGTGGCGAAAAAGTGATTCTAAATGGCGGTGCAATTGTTCTCCCTGTCTTACACGAAATTATTCCAGTGAATATGAATACCTTACGTTTAGAGGTAAAGCGTGCAGCAGATCAGGCGCTGATTACCCGTGACCGGATGCGCGTTGATGTCATGGCGGAATTTTATGTTCGTGTTAAACCGATTGCAGAGTCAATTGCAACCGCGGCCCAAACCTTAGGACGTAAAACCATGTCCCCACCAGAGCTTAAAGATCTGGTCGAAGGTAAATTTGTCGATTCACTTCGTGCCGTTGCCGCAGAAATGGCAATGGAAGAACTACATGAAAAGCGTGTCGACTTTGTGCAAAAAGTTCAACAAGTGGTATCTGAAGATTTATCCAAAAATGGTCTAGAACTTGAAACCGTATCTTTAACGGGTCTCGACCAAACTAGCTTTAAATTCTTCAATCCGCAAAATGCGTTCGATGCGGAAGGCTTAACCAAGCTGACCGAAACCATTGAAGACCGTCGTAAGAAACGTAATGATATTGAACAAGATGCTGACCTTGCGATTCGTGCAAAGAATTTACAAGCAGAACGTGCTCGTTTAGAAATTTCACGTGAAGAAGAATATGCAAAGTTGCAACAAGAGCGTGAAATCTCGATTCGTAAAGCTGAACAAACCGCAGAAATCGCCTCTCAAGAAGCAGGTAAAAAACGTGAAGCTGAAGAAGCTCAAATTGCTGCTGAACGTGAAGTGGAACTAAAACGAATTGCTTCTGCGCGTGATGTAGAAAATGAGAATATTCAAAAAGCACAATTGATTCAAAAAGCACAAGTTGAACAAAAGAAAACCATCGAACTGGCTGAGCAAGATCGTGCCATTGCCATTGCTGAAAAATCTCGTGCCGAATCTGAAGCTAAAGCACATGCAGATAAGGCCCGCGCTGAAGCGGTAAAAGCAGAGGAAGAAGTTGTGACGGTACGTGAAACACAACGTGCTGAGCGTCAAAAAGCAGTCGAGCTGGTTGCTGCTAAACAAACGGCAGAGAAAGAAGCGATTGCGATTACCGTAGCTGCTGATGCAGGTAAGAAAGCCGCTGCCGATGAAGCAGAAGCGGTACGTATTGCAGCAGAAGCAGATGCTGAAAAGATTCGCTTAAAAGCGAAAGGTGAGGCAGATGCAAAAATCCTACTTGCTCAAGCGTTGGAAAAACAATATCAGGTTGATGCGGAAGGTGCGCGTGCGGTGAATGAAGCAGCCAATACGCTTTCTGCTGAACAGGTAGAAATGCAAGTGCGCTTGGCACTATTAAAGCACTTACCAGAGATCATTCGTGAAAGCGTCAAACCAATGGAAAATATTGATGACATCAAAATTTTACAAGTGAATGGTTTAAGTAGCTTTGCAGGTGGTACGGCTGTTTCAGGTGAAAATGCAGAACATGGTACAACGGCTTCATTATCAGATCAGGTTGTGAATAGTGCTCTACGCTATCGTTCACAAGCACCACTCATTGACAGTTTAATGAACGAGCTTGGCTTACAAGGTGGCGATATCAATGGTTTGACTCAAGGGTTAAAACCTAAAGAGTAGACCAACAATCTTATGGCTAGAGAGCCGTAAGTCATTTCAAAAATCGGTTGTCTTGCAGCCGATTTTTTATTTTTATAAAGTGAATCAGCACTTCTCGCTTCTGCAAAAATTCAAATGATGTTGATGTCATCATTCATTCACTTAGGCTTCTCATACTGCAAAATCCCCACCTCAGTAAATAAATGAGATGCCAATATGTCGCAGTTTATTCAAAGCCGTCGTCGTTTCTTAATTAATAGTGGAAAATTGGCTGTCGGTGTTGCATCTTTTTCAACCTTGGCTGCCTGCGGCCTAAATGACAACAAAGCCCCAGCAATTATTCTTCCAGAGCATGCCAGACCCAAACTCCCGTCTGGTATTCAAATTGGTGATGTCCGCAATGGCAATGCAACCATTTGGGCACAATCAGATCGAGCTTCGAAACTACGTGTAGAATATGACTTTACTGATCGCTTTAAACAACCCAAAGTCATATCAGGTCCAGTGGTAACCGCAGCCAGTGACTATACAGGGCGAGTGAACCTGACAGGTTTACCAAATGATCAGCATATTTTTTTGCGAGTTAGCTTTGAAGATGGGATACAAAATAATGCCTCCAGTGAAATCTATACTGGTAGCTTCCGCACCATGTCAACAGGTACCTCCCCCATTCGCTTTGTTTGGGGTGGCGATGTTGTGGGACAAGGATGGGGCATTAACCCCGATATTGGAGGCATGAAAATCTGGGAAACGATGCGGCTACGTCAACCAGACTTTTTTATTCATAGTGGTGACACCATTTACGCAGATGGTCCGATCCAAAATACGGTGACTTTACAAGCAGGACAATCATTAAAGCCCGATGAGCTGCGCATCTGGAAAAATATTGTCACAGAAGAAGTCAGTAAAGTCGCTGAAAGCCTAAAAGAATTCCGTGGTCGATATCGTTATAATTTTATGGATGAGAACTTACGAAAATTCGCTGCAGAAGTACCGCAAATTTGGCAATGGGATGACCATGAGGTTACCAATAACTGGTCTGCTACCAAAGATCTAAGCAAAAATAATGCTTATGCTGAAAAAGACATCAATACGCTGAGTTATCGTGGCAAGCAAGCATTTTTAGAATACTCTCCGATGCCATGGACAACTGAGGCATTCAGTGATCAGCGTATTTACCGTAAAATCAGTCATGGTCCATTACTAGATGTATTTGTACTCGATATGCGGTCGTATCGTGGAGGTAATAGTACCAATTTACAGACCAGTCTAAATGCAGACACGGCTTTTCTTGGTGAAACTCAAGTCAACTGGCTGGTGGATGAATTGTCTAATTCAAAAGCCGTATGGAAAGTGATTGCTGCAGATATGCCGATTGGTTTAAATGTGCAAGATAATTTTGGCGTCGCTGACGGTATTGCTAAAACATGGGAAGCGATTGCCAATGGCAACAATGGCGCACCTCTCGGGCGTGAACTGGAAATTGCAGGCTTACTTCGTCGTATTAAGTCAGTAAAAAACATGATATGGCTAACAGCCGATGTTCATTATTGTGCCGCACATTATTATGATAATACCCGGGCTCAATTTACTGATTTTTCACCCTTCTGGGAGTTTGTAGCAGGTCCTTTAAATGCGGGTACTTTTGGTCCTAATCAAATGGATGCAACCTTTGGTGGACAAGTGATCTTTGAAAAAACTCCACCCGCAGGTAAAGCAAATCTCTCGCCTTTAGATGGGTACCAGTTCTTTGGTGAAGTGAATATTGATCCCCAAAGTAAAGCGTTAAAAGTTGAATTTTTTAATCTGGACGGTATTTCCCAATATACTCAAGAATTAACAGCGGTGTTGGGTTAAAGCTCAATCCTTAAAACAAAACTGAATAATAACCCAATAAAAAACCCCAATGTTTCCATTGGGGTTTTTTTAAAGATTAAAATCTAACGTATTACGCTAAACCTTTCTCTTTTAAAACTTGCAACATAGTAGAACCAAGCTCAGCTGGGCTACGCGTGTAAGCCATTCCCGCGCGTTCAAATGCAGCGAATTTCTCTTCAGCAGTACCTTGACCACCAGAAATGATCGCACCAGCATGACCCATACGCTTACCTTTAGGTGCAGTTACACCAGCGATGTAACCGACTACAGGCTTAGTCACGTTAGATTTGATGAATTCAGCAGCTTCTTCTTCCGCTGTACCACCGATCTCACCGATCATGATGATTGCATCAGTATCTGGATCGTCTTGGAACAATTGAAGTGCTTCAATCTGGTTCATACCTGGGATTGGGTCACCACCGATACCGATACAAGTAGACTGACCTAAACCAAGCTTAGTTGTTTGAGCAACAGCTTCATAAGTCAATGTACCTGAACGTGAGATGATACCAATACGACCTGGTTGGTGGATGTGACCAGGCATAATACCGATCTTACATTCACCTGGAGTGATCACGCCTGGGCAGTTAGGACCAACTAAACGAGTACCGTTACCGTTAGTTTCTAAGTAGCGTTTCGCTTTAAGCATGTCGATAGTTGGAACACCTTCAGTGATCACAACGATTAGGCCAACACCTGAATCAACCGCTTCAACGATTGAGTCTAAAACGAATGGAGCTGGTACATAGATAACAGATGCATCTGCATTTGTTTCACGTACCGCTTCTTTCATTGTGTTGAATACTGGTAGGTCAAGGTGAGTTGTACCACCTTTACCTGGAGTAACACCACCAACAACTTTTGTACCGTAGTCTAAAGCTTGTGCAGAGTGGAAAGTACCGTTTTTACCAGTAAAACCTTGTACCAATACTTTAGTGTCTTTATTAATTAATACGCTCATGATTGATACTCCTTACGCTTTAACTGCAGCTACAACTTTTTCTGCGGCATCAGATAAACCGTTCGCAGAAATTAATTTCAAACCTGATTCATCAAGTAATTTAGCACCTAACTCAGCGTTGTTACCTTCTAAACGAACAACAACTGGTACAGTTACATTTACTTCTTGAACCGCTGCAATAATTGCTTCAGCAATCATGTCACAACGTACGATACCACCAAAGATGTTGATTAAAACACCTTGAACAGACGTATCAGCAAGGATGATTTTGAACGCTTCGATTACGCGCTCTTTCGTTGCACCACCACCAACGTCAAGGAAGTTTGCAGGCTGACCACCATAAAGTTTGATGATGTCCATCGTTGCCATTGCAAGACCAGCACCATTCACCATACAACCGATGTTACCTTCTAAAGCAACATAGTTAAGGTCAAATTCAGATGCTTTTAATTCACGCTCATTCTCTTGAGACTTATCACGTAAAGCAGCAACTTTAGGTAAACGATAAAGCGCGTTAGAGTCGATACCTACTTTCGCATCTACACATAAAATATCGCCATTTTCACGAACTGAAAGTGGGTTAATTTCGAATAATGCAAAGTCATTTTCAACAAATGCTTGGTAAGCAGCAGCCATAATTTTTACAAATTGGCTGATTTGCTTGTCTTTCAAACCTAAAGCAAACGCAACTTCACGTGCTTGGAATGGTTGTAAGCCAACTAATGGATCAACTTCAACTTTGATAATTTTTTCAGGCGTTTCTTCTGCAACTTTCTCGATTTCTACACCACCTTCGGTAGAAGCCATGAAAGTAATACGACGGCTAGAACGGTCTACAACCGCGCCCAAGTAAAGCTCGCGCTCAACTGGATAAACGTCTTCAGCAACGATAATGCTGTTAACTGGTTGACCGTTTGCATCTGTTTGATACGTTACAAGACGAGTACCAATGATATTGTTTGCAAATTCGATAACATCTTCTTTAGATTTTGCAACTTTAACGCCACCAGCCTTACCACGACCACCAGCATGAACTTGCGCTTTCATTACAGCGAATTTACCACCAAGCTGTTCAAATGCAGCAACTGCTTCGTCTGCATTTGTTGCCAAGATACCTTCTTGTACTGGCATGCCATATTCTTTCAATAACGCTTTAGCTTGATACTCATGTAAGTTCATTTAGTTACCTACTATGTTGTTTGTAGTGATACAGCCTTGATCCTCTTAAAATCAGACTGCTACATATTGAATCAATGATTGTCTAAATAAGACAATCATCATCATTCAAAAAAAGTGTGGCGAACCACACTTTATATTTATTTACGCTTACGTTGAATCGCGTGGATTGCACGACCGTCAACAGAAAGCGCTGCTTCATGTACAACTTCAGAGAAAGTCGGGTGACCGAAAGTCATCAATTGTAAATCTTCAACAGAAGAAACAAATTCAAGCGCGATCATACCTTGGTGTACGATATCAGATGCATTAGGACCCACAACGTGCATACCTAAAAGACGATCTGTTTTCGCATCAGCAACGAATTTCACAAAACCAGCAGTATCACCAGCAGCCAACGCACGACCATTCACCGCAAACGGGAATTGACCTGCTTTAACTTCATGACCTTTTTCAGCGGCTTGTTCTTCAGTTAAACCGACCCAAGCTGCTTCTGGGTGTGTGTAAATAACGCTAATGATCGTGTCATAGTTCACTTGAGCTGCGTGACCGTGAATACGTTCAACAGCCATTACGCCCTCTTCCATTGCTTTATGTGCAAGCATTGGACCGCGTACCAAGTCACCAATCGCGTAAACACCTTCTACAGATGTTTGACATTGGTCATTTACATCAACCAAACCACGCTCAGTCAATTTAATGCCTGAATCTTCAGCCAATAAACCCTCTGCATATGCTTTACGGCCTACACAAACGATTAACTTGTCAAAAACTTGTTCTTTGTCTTCGCCAGCTTGGTTATATTTAACCATTACTTCGCGACCATTGGTTTCAGCACCAGAAACTTTTGCACCGATACGAATATCTAAACCTTGTTTTTTCAAGATTTTTTGATATTCCTTCGCCAATGCTTTGTCTGCCATTGGTAAGAAAGCATCTAATGCTTCAAACACAACAACTTCTGAACCAAGACGACGCCATACAGAACCAAGCTCTAGACCGATAACACCCGCACCGATCACACCAAGACGCTTAGGAACTTCTGGGAATTTCAATGCGCCAGTCGAATCAACAATTAAGTCTTCATCAACAGGTGCAACTGGAATATTGACAGGTACAGAACCCGTCGCAAGAATCACGTACTTTGGTTCTAAAACTTGTACTTCACCTTCAAAAGGTGTGAATTCTACTTTTTTACCTGCAAGTAATTTACCCGTACCTTGTAACCACTCGATACCATTACCTTTTAGTAATTGAGCAACACCACCCGTCAATTGATCAACAACTTTGTCTTTACGTGCCAACAAAGTGTCTAAATCAAATTTAACTTCACCCGTCGTAATACCGTGTTCAGCAAGTTCGTGAACAGTTGCTTCGTAACGGTGAGAAGAGTCAAGCAATGCTTTAGAAGGGATACAACCCACGTTTAAACAGGTACCACCTAAAGATGGCTTACCATTGTGAATACGTTTTTCGATACAAGCGACTTTGAAACCAAGTTGAGCTGCACGAATCGCCGCTTCATAACCACCAGGTCCACCGCCAATGACAACAAGATCAAACTGTTGAGACATTTTTCTATTCCTTAAATCTCCCCCTAACCCCCTCTTTACAAAGAGGGGTAGCCCTCTTTATCAAAGGACTATTTAGGGGGATTTAAATATGTTAAAGATCAAGAATGAGTTTAGCTGGCTCTTCTAACAATTCTTTGATTGTTACCAAGAAACCTACTGCTTCTTTACCATCGATTAAACGGTGGTCATACGAAAGCGCTAAGTACATCATTGGCAAGATTTCAACTTGACCATTTACCGCCATAGGACGTTCTTGGATTTTATGCATACCCAAGATTGCAGTTTGTGGCTGGTTTAAAATAGGGGTTGAAAGCAATGAACCGAAAGTACCGCCGTTCGTGATTGTGAACGTACCGCCAGTCATGTCTTCGATACCTAACTTACCGTCACGTGCTTTGAAAGCATAGTCACGGATACCGTTTTCAACTTCCGCATAGTTCATACGGTCAGTATCACGAAGAACAGGAACAACCAGACCACGGTCAGAAGAAACTGCTACACCGATGTCATAGAAACCGTGATAAACGATATCATCGCCATCAATAGATGCGTTTACAGCTGGGTAGCGTTTTAATGCTTCAGTCGCTGCTTTAACAAAGAAAGACATAAAGCCTAAACGCGCACCATGACGTTTTTCGAAAGCGTCTTTATATTGCTTACGCATTTCCATGATTGGCTTCATATTAACTTCGTTAAACGTTGTTAACATTGCAGTTTGTTGTGTCGCAGCCAATAAACGCTCAGCAACACGTTTACGTAAACGTGTCATTGGAACACGTTTCTCGATACGCTCGCCTACAGCAACGCTTAATGGTTGAACTGATGCAGCAGGTTTAGCTTGATGGCTAGCAACATCTTCTTTAGTGATGCGACCACCACGGCCTGTACCTTGTACGTCAGCAGCATTGATACCAGTTTCAGATAATGCTTTACGAACCGCAGGCGCTTGGTTTGAATCAACAGCTTGAGTTGATGCAGCCGCAGGCGCAGATGCAGCAGGAGCCGCCGCGGCTGGAGCAGCAGCTTCAGGAGCAGCTGCAGCAACAGCACCAGCTTCGAATTGAGCAATCACTTCGTCAGAAAGAACTGTATCGCCTTCACCTTTGATGATTGCAACTAAGCTACCATCAGCTGGAGCAACCACTTCTAAAACAACTTTATCGGTTTCAATGTCACAGATCACTTCATCACGTGATACAGGTTCACCTACTTTCTTGTGCCAAGTTGCGATCGTACCGTCAGCAACTGACTCTGGAAATACCGGTGCTTTAATTTCGGTTGCCATTATTTAGAATCTCCTGATTGTTCAACTTCAATCGCAAGTGCGTCATTGATAAGCTGAGCTTGTTGTTTTGCATGCAAGTATGGCGAGCCACAAGCAGGTGCGGCAGATGCTTCACGACCAGCATAGCTAATACGGATTTGTTTACCAGATTTAAGAACATCTTCATACAAACGAGGAACGATGAACAACCAAGCGCCTTGGTTCTTCGGCTCTTCTTGTGTCCAAACAAGTTCTTGAATGTTTGGATAAGCTGCCATTACTTCAGCTAAGCGTTGTTCTGGGTATGGATATAACTGCTCAATACGAACAATCGCGATATGGTTTAAACCAAGCTCACGACGTTTTTCGAGTAAATCGTAATAAACCTTACCGCCACAAAGCACTAAGCGAGTTACGTCAGCTTTGTTGATTTGATCAATTTCATCGATCACAGTTTGGAATGAACCGTTTGCTAATTCATCTAAAGTTGAAGTCGCAAGTTTATGACGCAATAACGATTTTGGCGACATCACGATCATTGGCTTACGAATCGGACGAACTGCCTGACGACGTAATGCATGGAAAATCTGTGCTGGTGTCGTAGGTGTCATCACTTGCATGTTGTCTTCAGCACATAGCTGTAAGAAACGCTCTAAACGTGCAGATGAATGCTCTGGGCCTTGACCTTCATAACCGTGTGGTAACAACATGGTTAGACCACAAACACGCTCCCACTTGGTTTCACCCGAAGCGATAAACTGGTCAATTACAACTTGTGCACAGTTAGCAAAGTCACCAAATTGAGCTTCCCAAACGATCAAGCTTTTTGGCAATGTCGTTGAATAACCGTATTCAAATGCAAGTACTGCTTCTTCTGACAGTAAAGAGTCATAAACCGCAGTACGTGGCTGATTTTCTTTGATATGGCAAAGTGGGATATAAACAGAACCATCAACTTGGTTATGTAATTTGGCGTGACGGTGCGAGAATGTACCACGACCCACGTCTTCACCCGTAATACGAACCAAGAAACCATCATCAAGTAAAGTCGCATACGCTAAAGTTTCTGCAGCACCCCAGTTGAGTGGCATTTCACCTGTTTGCATTTTCACGCGATCATCAATGACTTTTTGAACTTGACGCTGTAATACAAAACCTTCTGGCAATGTATTCATTTTCAAACCAAGTTCTTTCAAACGATCAATGCTGAACGTTGTATCCCAAAGATCGGTGTATTCATGGCCCAAATAAGGTGTCCAATCGACGAACATCTTTTTATTTGGTTCACGAACTAAAGCATTGGCAACGTGGTTTCCTGCTTCTAAATCAGAACGGTAGCCTTCAACCATGGCATCAGCACTTGAACGATCAAGTACTTTCTCTTGAACCAATTGATCTGCATACAAGGTACGCGTAGTCGCTTTCTTGTTGATCACTTGGTACATCAATGGTTGAGTTGCAGATGGTTCATCTGCCTCGTTATGACCACGACGACGGTAGCAGAACAAGTCTAAGATCACATCTTTACGGAACTCATGACGGAAGTCATGGGCAATTTGAGTCGCGAAAATAACAGCTTCAGGATCATCACCATTCACATGGAAAATTGGCGACTGAATCATTTTTGCAACATCAGTACAGTATTCGGTAGAACGTGTATCGCGTGGATCAGAAGTCGTGAAGCCCACTTGGTTATTAATCACGATATGAACGGTACCGCCCACTGTGTAACCACGTGTTTGTGACATTTGGAAGGTTTCTTGGTTTACACCTTGACCTGCAAATGCAGCATCACCATGTACAATCACAGGAAGTACATCATCACCGCCAATGTCTTTACGACGAACTTGACGTGCACGTACTGAACCTTCAACCACAGGACCAACGATTTCTAAGTGGGATGGGTTAAACGCCAATGCTAAGTGAACTTCGCCACCTGGAGTCATGACGTTTGAAGAGAAGCCTTGATGATACTTAACGTCACCAGAACCTTTTTTATGTAGGCTCTTGCCTTCGAACTCACCAAACAGATCAGCTGGGTTTTTCCCCATGATGTTGACAAGAAGGTTGAGACGGCCACGGTGTGGCATACCAATCACAACTTCTTTACAACCGACACTACCTGCACGTTGAATGATTTCGTTCATCATTGGAATAAAAGACTCACCGCCTTCTACACCGAAACGTTTTGCACCAACGAATTTGTTACCAAGATACTTCTCTAGGCCTTCAGCAGCAGTTAAACGCTCCAAGAAACCTTTTTTCTGATCATTGGTATAATTGAATTTACCGCGAACACCTTCCAAACGCTGTTGAATCCAACGCTTTTCTTTGGTATCAACGATATGCATGTATTCTGCACCAATTGAACCGCAGTAAGTTGCTTCCATGGCATCAACCATTTCAGACAATGTTGCTTCTGCTTTACCAATTGCGAGGTTGCCTGTATTAAATACAGTATCGAGATCAGACTTAGTTAAACCGTGTGCAGATAAATCGAGGTCAGGAACGTCTTCGCGTTTCGCAAGACCTAATGGATCGAGTTTAGCTTTTTGATGACCACGGTTACGGTAAGCAGCGATGAGTTGTAATACACCAATTTGACGACGCTCATGTTCTGTACTTACAGTGCTTTGTACGACAGGTTGAACTCGGCTTGCATTACGTCCCAAAAGGAGGAATTGCTCGCGCACACTGCCGTGTGGTTGATCACCTTTAGGGTATTTATCGAAATATTCACGCCAATCCTCTGACACTGAGGTTGGAGAAGTTAGGTACTGCTCGTATAGCTCTTCAATATACGCTGCACTATCAGCGGAAAGTTCAGTGTCAAGACGCGATGCGTCAGCAACTTCTTGCATTTTTGGACCCATTTCCTATTGCAAAAAATAATACAGGCTGCCTTTTAAGCACACCCATGATTCATAGTGTCAAATTGGTAAACACGACACTACTACTCAAGATCATCCAACCTTGAGACATTATTACTACACATCAGGAGTATTCCCTTTGATGTAACAAATGAGCTACGCACCTTCAATTCAAGGCACATAACTCATTTTTCATACTCGATGAAATCGAGCAATTTTTTGCAAATCATTTTAGAAAAATTAACTGGATTTTTAACTTTTCTAAATTGACTTTTTCCATGAAATCTGTACAAATCTCTAAGGCATTATCGATCGATAACATCCAGAATCTGTTTATTTTTTGATTTCATTTGTGGCAGAAATCCTATCATGTTCTCAAGCAGGGATTGATTTTTTTGACACATACCATCTATAAAGCAGCGAAATACACACATCAAATTATATTCTAATATACCGCCCTTTTGATAAAAGTTGCACTCCAATTGATCAAAAATAAACATTCTCTACAAATCTTGCACAAACCTTATTCAGTTTGATGAAAAATAAATCAATATATTTGTCATATCGATTCCCATGATTTGGTTTAACAGCAAAATCTATAAATATTTAAGGCCTCATTTCTAAAATTCAAGCCCAACTTTTGCAAATAGATATTTTTTAAGCAGTCAGGAATTACAGCAACCATAAAAAAAGAAGCCCCTTTCGGAGCTTCTCTTTTTTACGCTAGAAAAAGCAGATTAACCCGCTTGATCCAACAGCATATTACGAATGTGACCAATAGCCTTTGTCGGGTTCAAACCTTTAGGACATACTGATACACAGTTCATGATCCCTTTACAGCGGAACAAAGAGAATGGATCGTCTAAACGAGCCAAACGTTCTTGTGTTGCCGTATCACGAGAGTCAATGATGAAGCGGTATGCATTTAACAATGCAGACGGCCCAAGGAACTTATCAGGGTTCCACCAGAATGATGGGCATGACGTTGAACAACATGCACAAAGAATACATTCATATAGACCATCTAAGTGTTCACGTTCTGCTTGAGACTGTAAACGCTCTTTTGCCGGTGCAGGCTGATTATTAATCAAGAATGGTTGGATCTTGTCATATTGATCATAGAACTGATTCATGTCTACAACCAAGTCTTTTACCACTGGTAAACCAGGTAAAGGACGGATCACAATCTTCTCTGGCAAGTCGTTCAAGTTCCACAAGCACGCTAAACCATTTTTACCATTGATGTTCACACCATCCGAACCACAAATACCTTCACGGCAAGAGCGACGGAATGTTAATGACTCATCTTGCACTTTCAACGCAAGTAACGCATCAAGCAACATACGGTGCTTATCAGTTAACTCAAGTTTGAAAGTTTGCATGTACGGCGCTTTATCCTTATCAGGATCATAGCGGTAGATTTCGAATGTACGAGTGCCTCTACTCATCTTTGTTCTCCCGATTAGAATGTACGTGGTTTAGGTTCAATTGCTTCAACCGTTAATGGGCTGAAACGTACCGGCTTATATTCAAGACGGTTATCTGATGAATACCATAAAGTATGCTTCATCCACTCATCATCACGGCGACCGTAAGAATAAGTTGGGTGATCAGGTGCTAACTCATAGTCAACAACTGTATGCGCACCACGACATTCTTTACGTGCAGCAGCAGAAATCAGAGTCGCCTTCGCAACTTCATACAAGTTTTCAACTTCTAATGCTTCAACACGCGCAGTGTTAAATACTTTAGATTTGTCTTTCAAATGAATGTTACGAACACGCGGCTCAATCGCAAGAATTTCTTTTACGCCCTTATCAAGCAATGCTTGAGTACGGAATACACCGGCGTGATCTTGTACGATGTCACGGATTGCATCAGCAACTTCTTGTGCATTTTCACCCGTTGTTGAATCATCAAGCTTACGGATACGCGCTAAAGTGTTCACCAAGACATCAGTTGGAAGCGGTGCATAATCATCGCCATGATGTTTAGTTACATAGTCAATGATGTGCTCGCCCGCTGCTTTACCGAATACCACAAGGTCGAGCAATGAATTGGTACCTAAACGGTTTGCACCATGTACTGATACGCAAGAACATTCACCAATTGCATAGAACCCTTTCACAGGTTTTACGTAATCACGAGTACCGACATAATGATACTCTTTAGTGTCTTTGTTGTAGCTTGCAGAGAATTCACCTTCTTCTACACCATGTGGTACAACCACTTGGCCATGAATATTGGTCGGAATACCACCCATTTGATAATGGATTGTTGGTACCACTGGAATTGGCTCTTTAGTACAGTCAACGTTTGCAAACTTCTTACCAATCTCAAATACAGACGGAAGACGTTTCATAATCGTTTCAGCGCCTAAGTGAGTCATATCCAATAAGATATAATCCGCTTTAGGGCCACAACCACGACCTTCTTTAATTTCTTGGTCCATAGAACGTGATACGAAGTCACGTGGCGCCAAGTCTTTTAAAGTTGGTGCATAACGTTCCATGAATGGTTCGCCGTCTTTGTTACGAAGGATACCACCTTCGCCACGACAACCTTCAGTCAACAATACGCCTGCGCCAGCAACACCCGTTGGGTGGAATTGCCAGAATTCCATATCTTGCAATGGAATACCTGCACGAGCAGCCATACCAAGACCGTCACCAGTATTGATATAAGCATTGGTTGATGCGCGATAAACACGACCCGCACCACCTGTAGCGAATAAGGTTGCTTTGGCTTGGAATACAGCAATGTTACCTGTTTCTTGGTCAATCGCCGTTACACCAAGTACATCACCTTCTTCGTTACGGATTAAATCTAATGCAATCCATTCAACGTAGAACTGAGTACCCATTTTCACGTTGCTTTGATACAAGGTATGCAATAACGCATGACCTGTACGGTCAGCAGCAGCACACGCACGTGGAACTGCTTTTTCACCATAGTTTGCAGAGTGACCACCAAATGGACGCTGATAGATCGTACCATCTTCATTACGGTCAAACGGCATACCCAAGTGTTCAAGCTCATACACAACTTTTGGCGCTTCACGTGTCATGAACTCGATTGCGTCCTGATCGCCTAACCAGTCAGAACCTTTCACCGTGTCATAGAAGTGATAATGCCAATTATCTTCTTGCATATTACCTAACGACGCACCAATACCACCTTGAGCGGCAACTGTATGCGAACGTGTTGGGAATACTTTGGTCAATACAGCAACTTTTAAACCCGCTTGAGCAAGTTGGTAAGCAGCACGCATACCAGAACCACCACCACCAACGATAACTGCGTCGAAAGTGAGGTTTTGAATATTTGAATAATCTTCTTTAGGGTTAATTGCGCCCATGATCTCTTCCTATCAATTTGCCCAGAAAATCTGGATACCCCAGATTGCGTACACGAACACTGAAATAATGACAGCAGAAGTGAGTACAAGGCGTAAACCTGAAGCTGAAGGGCCCATTTGACGAGTCGTCACATAATCAGTAAAGACTTGCCACATACCAATCCAAGCGTGTGCAACCAGCGATAACACTGCTAATAAAGAGAAAATCTTCATTGGCAAAGTCAGCATAAAGCCAGCCCACTGTTCATAACCAAATCCGCTATTGCAAAGGATCCAGCCAAACAACACTACAGTGTATGCAGCTAACACTACAGCACTGACACGTTGGATATACCAGTCGCGAGAACCTGAACCTGTTAAACCTGTAGCACTTTTCATCAGAACATAATCCATACGAATGCTGCGACAATACCAACCGCAGACAAGATCAATGAAACTGTAGCAGCGATACGACCGCTTTGAAGTTCTTCAGCAAAACCGAGGTCAGCAAGTAAATGCTTCACACCTGCAATAAAGTGGAAAATCAAGCCAGCTACAAATACCCATACGATGAAACGTACAATGATATTTCCGAAAACGACATTTTTAACGTAGTCAAATCCTTCTGGTGAAGATAAAGATTTATCCAAAATCCATAAAAGAACTGCGACTAATAAGAATACGATTACACCTGATAGACGGTGTAGAATTGATGCAATAGCCACGGGTGAGCGTAAATTTACCGCTAACACCTGACCCATGGACAAATTGACAGGTCTGTTGCTTTTCACAGCGGGCATCCTGTAGGTAGAAACTCCATCCGGAGTTTGTTTGAATTAATTCAAAGGAAAGCTGGCATTGTTAGGCAAGCACAGCACATGCCTAACCTATAAACGACACCGAATTATAAAACGTGAAATATCAAAATACAAACAATCAACTTTCGCTTTAGTCGAAAAAAACTTTAAATAAGAATCATTCACACGCATAATAGCGGCGATTAATGCATCAAGTTTAAGCAAAAACAACTATCTGATTGTTTTGTAATGATAAAAATAAAATACTATTTTTTATAGATACTTTTTAATTTTATAAATTCTTTTCTTCATATTTCACAAAAAATGCCCTTTTCAGCGTCAAAGCAGCGCAATTTTTCAACCTTTATATATAGCCCCAAATAATACTGCTCATTTATATATTAAATATAATTAATTAATAATCTATTTTTAAGATTCCTTTTACCAAATTCAATGAGTCATTTTTTAGGCAATTAATCGCACCAAAATGCACCAATAATGAATTTACCTAGAGCGCTTTTGATTGCTTTTTGAATGAACAGTTCACGGCAAAGTATGGCCGTTATAGGGCTTGCAGACGGGATAAGTATTTATTTTATAAGCAGCAACATCTGACCCAAATAAAAATTTACTTACAATTGGACTGATGCTTCATTTTTTTTATGCACCTGAAACTTGATTTGACATATTATACTCGACCGGTGCTGTGATTTTACTCAGTTTTTTCTTCGATACTGAATGACTAATTGACTGTAGCAACGTCATTTTTTATCCCTAAGTATAATTGACAAAATTTTAGTAACCACTAATCTTATAGCAAATTTTGACACCGTCTGATTCGCACATGACAAGATTAGTATTTCGAGTCAGATAATCATTCACCAGGACAGGAGATCTATTGAATGTCTGCAGCAACTGGCAAAAAAGCCGTATTACAGCTTGATGGCAAAGAAATTGAATTACCAATTTACAGCGGCACATTAGGCCCAGATGTAATTGACGTTAAAGATGTATTGGCATCAGGTCACTTTACTTTCGATCCTGGTTTTATGGCGACAGCGGCTTGCGAATCTAAGATCACATTCATTGATGGTGACAAAGGTGTGTTATTACACCGTGGCTATCCAATTGATCAATTAGCGACTCAAGCAGACTACTTAGAAACTTGCTACTTACTACTTAATGGCGAGCTTCCAAATGCTGAACAGAAAGCAGAATTTGATGCGAAAGTACGTAACCATACGATGGTTCACGATCAAGTAAGCCGCTTCTTCAATGGTTTCCGTCGTGACGCTCACCCTATGGCAATCATGGTTGGTGTTGTTGGTGCATTATCTGCGTTCTATCACAATGGCTTGGACATCGAAGATGTTAACCACCGTGAAATTACTGCAATTCGTTTAATCGCGAAAATCCCTACACTTGCAGCGTGGAGCTACAAGTACACTGTAGGTCAACCATTCATTTACCCACGTAATGACCTTGGTTATGCGGAAAACTTCTTACACATGATGTTTGCTACGCCTGCTGACCGTGATTATAAAGTAAACCCAGTTCTTGCTCGTGCAATGGATCGTATCTTCACGCTTCATGCTGACCACGAACAAAATGCGTCTACGTCTACCGTTCGTCTTGCTGGTTCTACTGGCGCGAATCCATATGCATGTATCTCTGCAGGTATCTCTGCACTTTGGGGACCTGCTCACGGCGGTGCAAACGAAGCTGTACTTAAAATGCTAGATGAAATTGGTAGCGTAGAAAACGTTGCTGAATTCATGGAAAAAGTAAAACGTAAAGAAGTTAAACTCATGGGCTTCGGTCACCGTGTTTATAAAAACTTCGATCCACGTGCGAAAGTCATGAAAGAAACATGTGACGAAGTTCTTGCTGCATTAGGCATCAACGATCCACAATTGCAACTTGCAATGGAACTTGAGCGTATTGCACTGAACGACCCGTACTTCGTTGAGCGTAAGCTTTACCCGAACGTAGACTTCTACTCAGGTATCATCTTAAAAGCGATTGGTATCCCAACAGGTATGTTTACGGTGATCTTCGCGCTTGCACGTACAGTTGGTTGGATCAGCCACTGGTTAGAAATGCACAGCGGTCCTTACAAGATCGGTCGTCCACGTCAGCTTTACACAGGCTCGACTCAGCGTGACATCAAACGTTAATCTCGATTAACGTTAATAAAAAGGATGCTTCTGCATCCTTTTTTTGTTTTATCGGTTATGCTCTTGAAATAAAACTTAAACAACTTTCATTTTGCAGAACTCATTTTATCGAGCCAATGATCAAAAAAACCACTGTTTTGATGCAAGTCACACTGCCCGTCTTTCAAATAAAAATGGCGTCTTTCGCATTATTTCTATTGATGATCATACTGACTTGGCTGCTACTGGTTTACTTTAGTTATGATTTAAGCCTGTACTATCTTTATCAATTCCTGCCTTTCTTTGCCCAACTGCTCAGCATTGCTTTGATGTTTGCTTTATTGATAGCAACGCTTTACCTGTATAACCAGCTTTATCAGAAATACTTTAGCCATCCCATCACCTTTAAGTTATATCAGCAAGGCATCGCTCTGGAAGATTCCAAGCAATCTACTTTTTTCTGTTGGCAAGATTTGATCCAGATACAACTTCGACAACAGCAGGCGCAAATCCACAGTCTCAATCTACTCAGTAAAACCCAACCTTATCAGCAGTATTTTTATTTTAATTCATGGATGTGGCCTGCCACATTAACCCAGCAACATTGTGAGTTTTTACCGTTCTGGAAAAAACTGGAAGCGCTGGCAAAACAGCAACAATTGCAACGGATCAGCAATACAAGTACCCACAAGAAAACCCATATTGATATCATTCGCCTCATTGCAGATCAGCAAGCGCTAGACACTTTTCAACGAAAACAGAGATGGTCTGCTATCGGATTAACGCTTGGTATTTTAGTCAGCTTTAGCCTATTTATTGCCTACCTACTCTGGCATGAATTTAACGATGGCAGCATTGATCTGCCCCATCAACAAACCCAGTCAATCTCTGGCACAAATTTTGAAAGCTATCAAAATCAGGTCTATATTTTTAAACAAGGTCAAGGTACTTTTTTAGTTCCCCAAGTAAAGGCTAATCAATTTACAGGTTTAGCTCTGAGTAATCCCCCTAATCGTGCAGATGAGCTGTATAGCAATGTCGGTAAAACACCGCAACAGGTTTACTGGCAAGACCACATCTTGTCTCAATTAAATCCTGCGCAAACACGCTATTTAGGTAATGATTTCACCAAAGATCATCAACAGGTTTACTTTCGCGATATAGGTTTAACCAACGCGAATGCCGCTCATTTCTCGACAATATTACATCCAAGATTCAATACACTTAGCTATTTTTACGCCAAAGATGATCAACAGGTCTATTACAAAACAAAAGCATTAACAGATTTAGATCCACAACAGAGCCAAGCATTTCCAAATAGTAGTCAATATATCCACGATCACCGCTATGTTTATTATCAAGACAAAAAGCTGGGCAAGTTAAATGCGCAACAGACGCAAATTTTTAGTAGAAGTAACCGTTTTAGTCAGAACTTAAATCTAGCAACAGACGGTCGATCTTTTTATTTAAATGAACATCCATTACCACATATTGCTGAGCACAAGTTTTGGGGAACAACACCTGTTGATTTATCACACCTGCAACTCATTGGTAGCCAAAGCAGTGAGCCCTATACAGGAAATTTCAGTTATATTTTTACAGATCAGCAAAACATTTATATCTATGATGAATTTTATCAACGATTAAAAGTGCTCTATCGATTTCCTCAACCAATGCAGTTGCAGGTTCTGGAGGATCGGCGCTTTAGTGATGGAAAAAATATGTACACCATCACTGAAAAGATCTACCGATCTAAAGGACGCTCTTCAGGAACGACCACACATGGTTTTAAAATAAGCCTGATTCGTGAACAAGATCAACAGATCATGGCACAATATTTTGCTCGCAACCCTAGCGCTTTAAAACTATCCAACCTGTTTCATAACCGGGAGATCAACGGATCTCAGAATTAACAAGATCAGCTGGATGTTGATCAACACCCTTCATAATCGACAAGATTACCTACAACATCTGATTGCTTAAATCTCATCTTCTTCTAGCTCTAATGCACGCAATAAGGTATTGCTGATGCCATCCGCACGCAACCAAGCCAATTCATAGCTGGCCTTCGCCAGAGCCAGTACACGACGTTCAAACTCATCCCAGATCGGTTTAACCTGAGCATCGCTAATTCCCAGCCCACTATCATGTGCCAAGTGTTTGTTTTTTTCACAAATCTTCAAAGCATGATAAAGCTTACGTCCTTTACTGGCACTTTCTAATACGCGTGTACGCTTGTTCTGAATAAAGCCTTCAATATGCGGTAAATTTGCATGAGGCAACAAGGGCACCAAAATTTGATCCAGTTGCGCATCTAAACGCTTCCACACCATCAAACGCTGCTCTGCAGTATAGGTATTCCACTGAATCACTTCATGATTAAAACGGCGACAGCCACGGCAAACCAGATCACCAAATACCGTTGAACAACGCCCTGCACATGGGGTCAATGATGGGATTCGACGATCATTACTCAAAACCAACTCCTCTAAAACCATATTTATTTTATGGTTTTCTCGCTTATTTTCAGATTTCGCGCTAAAATGTGCGCCTCATTTTTCTATCTTAATACATTTGGAGTTATCCATGAACGCTACTGTAGAACAGCTTGCACCTGTAGAACAGCAAGCGACCAATAATTGGGTTGTTGCGGCACTATATCAATTTAAAGAAGTTTCAGATGCAGCAGATCTGCAACAACGTCTTTTGGACTTAGTGAATAGCATCAATTTATGTGGAACTCTGATTGTAGCGTCTGAAGGAATTAACGGAACTGTTGCTGGTGACCGTGCCGCGATTGATGCAGTTCATCAATTCCTTCTCAACGAAGGTTTTAACGAAATGGAATATAAAGAGTCTGAAAGCTCTGAAAAGCCATTCCGTAAAATGAAAATTAAACTTAAAAATGAAATTGTAACTTTAGGTGTAGAAGTCAAGCCACGTGATTTAGTTGGCCACTATCTTGATCCTAAAGAATGGAATGAGCTGATTAGTCGTGATGATGTGATCTTAATCGACACACGCAATGACTATGAATACAAAGCGGGTACATTCAAAGGTGCAATTGATCCTAAAACAGAATCCTTCCGTGAATTCCCTGAATACGTAAAACAGAATCTTGAACAGCACAAAGACAAAAAAATTGCGATGTTCTGTACCGGTGGTATTCGTTGTGAAAAATCTACCTCCCTCTTGCTTCAAGAAGGTTTCAATGAGGTTTATCACCTGAAAGGCGGTATTCTTAAATATCTAGAAGAAACACCTGCTGAAGAAAGTATGTGGGAAGGTGAATGTTTCGTTTTTGATGGCCGTACTGCTGTTACTCATGGTGTTGAAGAAGGTGAAAACATCAAGTGTCATGCTTGCGGTTGGCCATTGACCAAAGTTGAAGCTGAACTGCCAAGCTATGAACATGGCGTATCTTGTGTTTACTGTATTGATAAAACCACGGACAAGCAAAAAGCAGGCTTCCGTATGCGCCAATCACAGATTGCTGCTGCAAAACGCAAACGTCTGTAAGCTGAATAAGTAAATTAAAAGCCATAGTTTAACTATGGCTTTTTTATTGTGTTGATAAAAATCATGTAACGATTCACCCCTTGAGCATTACCCTGCACCTCTCTATGCTAAAAATAATAATCAAATGAGCTATATAAGGACATTATGGGACTTGAAGAGTGGGTCTTATCGATCATGGAAAAACTTGGGTATTTAGGTATCGCATTTTTAATGTTCCTAGATAATATCTTCCCGCCTATTCCCTCAGAAATCATTATGCCATCGGCTGGCTATACCGCTTCAAAAGGTGAACTCACCCTGATCGGCGTCATTATTGCAGGAAGTGCTGGTTCAATTTTAGCTGCGATGTTGTTCTATTGGATCGGTCGAAAAGTACCACAACAACGACTGTTTCAGTTTATCGAACGTTATGGCAAATATTTACGCATTCAGGTTGCTGATCTGGACAAAGCACTGACATGGTTTAACAAACATGGGCATCGCATTGTTTTCTTTGGACGAATGATTCCTGCAGTTCGTTCCTTGATTAGTATTCCCGCAGGGATCAGCCGAATGCCTTTTAGTAAATTCATGCTCTACAGTAGTGCTGGAACACTAATTTGGACCAGTTTCCTTGCCTATCTGGGCTATCATTTTAGTGAAAATCAGGCACTCATGCTGGCGATTCTACAACGCATCAGCTATCTGATCTTCGCCCTAATTGCCTTGTATATCATCTGGTGGGCAATTAAAAAGTTTTACCCATCTAAATCAAATCACAACCAATAACACCAACAAAGCTTAGACCTGAGATAAAACTGCGTTAAATCCCAGTTGGCTTTTATGCATTTCATCCCTTAACCAGTCTCTCAGCAATACTTTACGAATATCCGCCTCAAAAGGCTGGGCAGACAATAAATGATAGGCCGAACCATCCGCATAAGTCGTGGTGAGTGGTTCCAGCATCTGATATTCCATTTCTCGTTCAACCATATAGGCTGAAACCACTGTTGCACCTAAACCCGCCAAGCAAGCCTCAATACAGAGATAAAAATGCTCAAGCGAAGATCGTTTTAAATCACTGAGTTGTGCTGGATGCCGACGTTTAAACTGTTGCCATAGCTGAGGTCTGGACTTGGAAATAAACAGCTGTGTCATTGCCGCATGATCACTCTTCGCCCGCACAGCGAGCATCTGTTCATCCGCAATTTTTTCACTATACAGGGCTGCGCCCCAATCAAAATCATCTCTTCTCAGCGCCACGTCGATATGCTGTGCAGTAAAATCCACCGCTCCACCACCGGTTAACAAGCTCACCTCAAATTCAGGATAGCGCTGTTTAAATTGCGCTAAACGGGGAATCAGCCATTTCATGGCCAGTGTCGGTTCACAAGAAAGTATCAGGTTCTTTTGCACTTTATTGTGTTGTTGTAATTGCACTACGCACTGCTCGATCTGTTGAAAGATCTGTTGACAGCAATCAAACAGCACTTCACCTTCTGAGGTCAAAGTTAATTTTCTGGCTTCACGTACAAATAACAGCAAGCCTAAACCTTCTTCCAAGTTTTTAAGTTGCTTGCTTACCGCACTTTGCGTCACAAATAGCTTTTCCGCAGCAAGGGTCACACTTTCATAACGGGCCACGTAATAAAAAAACTTGAGTGAATTCAAAGACAATCGCTCAATCATTCCAAAAACTCATGCATAACAAGAATTAAATTCAATTTTAAATATAGCAAGAATATGAAAAATATAAAAAATCTTTAATGATTCAGTTTAGGAATAGATGAGTGAATGAAATCATTGCCGTCGGCATCGTCACCCTGCTTGCAGTCATCAGCCCAGGTGCTGACTTCGCCTTGGTGACCCGAAACAGCTATCTCTATGGTCGCCATTTGGGCATGTGTACCGCCTACGGCATTGCAATCGGTGTCTGGGTCCATATCAGCTACAGCTTGATTGGACTCAGCTTTTTACAGCAACACCTCCCCAGTTTAATTCATCTAATTCAATATATTGGTGCAGCTTATTTGATCTATATTGGCTACAAAACCTTTACCCAAGCCCCCATTCTGTTTGATGACAATAGCCATCAAATCACACGTTGGCAGGCCATCAGGCATGGTTTTCTCACCAATAGTCTCAACCCCAAAACTACACTTTTTGTCATGAGTATTTATGCACAAGTCATGCCCAGCACCAACAACCTGCACACACTAATCGGCTATGGTTTTTTTATTTCTAGCAGTCATTTGGTTTGGTTTTGTCTTGTTGCACTTTTTTGTTCTGCTCCTTTGATTCGCAATAAAATTCTCGCTCGACAAATCAGCATTAATCGAGTGATTGGTTGTATCTTGAGTGCTTTAGGACTGAGTCTATTTTTCGCTCATTTTTAAATAATATTGATCTTTAAACGATCTAAATGTAAAGCAACAACGCCAACTGTCGGCAATAAAAAAACGCCTTCTAGAGGCGTTTTAATATTCTATTTGTTTGTCATTCTTCAACCGCAATGATCACAGTATCCGAGGTATCCTTATGCTGGCGTATGGTACATCAGATAGAGTTCATTTAAATTATTTGGAATTTCTTCCGCTAATTCATCCATCAACTGACCATTGCGACGGAAAGATTCCATTTGTGGATCTTCTTCATCAATTCCGCTAAACACCATAATTGGTAATGTTAAATCGATAAGCTGTTCTTCAAACTCAGGTGCAAACCACGCATCTTCATTAAGGAACATGGCATCAACAAAACCAACACTCCAATCACCTAAGCTCGATTCAACGTCCGCTTCTTCGATTTCAAATGGAAACTCGATTCCATTTTCATTGGCTAAATCTTGACGAATAGACTCCAACCAAAGCTTAACCTGCTCAAGCACTTCAGCAGGAAGTTTCTTTTGATTACTCTCGAAAAGCTCATCTAACCAACGATCAAATTGTGGACCAACTGCAATCGCACACAAAAAGCCATGAGTCGCTGCAAAATCTAGACCATATTCATTTTGATCGCCGTCAAGATAGTTACTCAATAAGTCTAAATCTAACGTGCTCATTCTTTAATCCAATTTTAAAAATACATCGTCAACAGCATAACATTTTCGGACATAAAGTCTTAGCAATTTTGCTTAGTCTTCGTCATCAAGATCATCGTCGTCGAAATCGTAATCAAAATCTTTGAGTTCTCGCTCTAAACGACGTTGCGCCAGAAGCTCATCAATCAAACGGCGCTTTTCTAATGATTCTTTGGCAGTAATTTTTCCAGATGACTCATCAAAACCTGCATCATCTTCACCATAGTTATCATCATCTAATTCAAAATCTGTAGAAGACACTAAGTACCTCTAATGAAAAAATATAAATGGGTCTAGCCGCTATTTATCGGTCTTAGCCAACCTTGTCAAGTTTTATTTGTTTTTTTTGTGATAAAACGATGTTTTGTACTTTTTTTCGTCAGTTTTTTTGTGTATTTATAATCTAAGAACAATTGTAATTAAAAAACATCTTTAATCAGGACTGACTGCTTGAAAATTTATGACTCAACCCCATATTCAAGAAACGAACGTGAAATCAAAGCTATTTTTATTTTAAAGTTAACGGATCGAATCCAAAACATTCATCGTGAATTGTGCTATCATGCACGGTTTTTCACCGCCCCAGATTCAACAAAAGAGTAAGCAAAGATGAGCGATATGAATTCCCCTACTTCGCAAGTAGCGGCTCTGATTAGCCGAGGCAAAGAGCAAGGTTATTTAACTTACGCTGAGGTTAACGATCATCTACCAGACTCAATTACGGAAAGCGAGCAGATTGAAGACATCATTCAGATGCTTCAAGACGTTGGTATTCCAGTGCATGAACGTGCACCAGAAACCGATGACACCATGTTTGGTGAATCAACTGAAGCGGCTGACGAAGTTGCCGAAGAAGAAGCTGCTGCCGTATTAGCATCGGTTGAAAGTGAGCCTGGTCGTACCACAGACCCTGTACGTATGTATATGCGTGAAATGGGTACGGTTGAACTTCTTACACGTGAAGGCGAAATTAGCATTGCAAAACGCATCGAAGAAGGTATTCGTGACGTTTTACATTCGATTGCTTACTGGCCAAATGCTGTTGAAGTTGTTTTACAAGAATATAATGACTTTTTAACTGGTGAGCGTCGTCTTGCCGATATTCTCTCTGGTTATTTAGACCCTGAAACTGACGAAGATATTCCAGAAGTTCTTGAAGAAGAAGCTGAGCTTGAAGAAGACGAAGATGCTTCACCTAAAGCAAAAGACGTCAAACTCGATGATGATGACGAAGAAGAAGAATCTGAAGGTGATGATGATTCTGAAGGTGAATCAGGTCCAGACCCCGAAGTTGCCAAAGTTCGTTTCTCTGAATTAGAAGCGGCTTGGAATGAAACTAAAACGGTGGTAGCGAAACACGGTCGTGATAGTGATGAAGCAAAAGCTGCGCTTGAAGCGCTTGCTGCTGTGTTCATGATGTTCAAATTTACACCACGCTTATTCGACATCATTTCAGAAATGATTCGTGGTACACATGACCAAATTCGTTCAAATGAACGTGAAATTATGCGTTATGCAGTCCGTCGTGGTCGTATGGATCGTACCCAGTTCCGTATGACCTTCCCTGAGCAAGAATCAAATCCAGCTTGGTTAGACGAACAAATTGCCAAAGCACCGGCTGAAACCAAAGCACATTTAGAAAAAGTACGTCCTGACGTATTGGCATTCCAGCAAAAAATTGCAGATATTGAGAAAGATCTTGGTTTAAACGTTAAAGATATCAAAGATATCTCGAAACGTATGGCTGTTGGTGAAGCGAAAGCACGTCGTGCCAAGAAAGAGATGGTTGAAGCGAACTTACGTTTGGTAATTTCGATTGCGAAAAAATATACCAACCGTGGCTTACAGTTCCTCGACTTGATTCAAGAAGGTAACATCGGTTTGATGAAAGCCGTGGACAAGTTTGAATATCGTCGTGGTTATAAATTCTCGACTTATGCAACGTGGTGGATTCGTCAGGCGATTACACGTTCGATTGCCGACCAAGCACGTACCATTCGTATTCCAGTACACATGATTGAAACGATTAACAAGATCAATCGTGTTTCTCGTCAACTTCTTCAAGAAATGGGCCGTGAACCGACTCCTGAAGAATTGGGTGAGCGTCTGGAAATGGACGAAGTTAAAGTTCGTAAAGTACTTAAAATCGCAAAAGAACCGATTTCGATGGAAACACCGATCGGTGATGATGAAGATTCGCATCTTGGTGACTTCATTGAGGACTCAAACATCACTTCACCAGTGGATGCTGCGACCTCAGAAGGCTTAAAAGAAGCGACACGTGAAGTACTTGAAAACTTGACTGAACGTGAAGCAAAAGTATTGAAAATGCGTTTTGGTATCGATATGCCAACCGACCATACTTTAGAAGAAGTAGGTAAACAGTTTGACGTAACACGTGAACGTATTCGTCAGATTGAAGCGAAAGCGTTACGTAAGCTTCGTCACCCTTCTCGTTCAGAACACTTACGTTCATTCTTGGAAAACGACTAATCTTTGGGAAATCTTGTGCTAGACCAATGCATTGTATTGGTTTAGCGCAGGACTTGAAGTTCAATACTTCATCCCCATCTATGTATTAGATCAAAAGCGCCTGCACTGATGCAGGCGTTTCAAATTAAGAGGTTGCTCATGTTAGACCGCACTCCTTCTCGTGAATTGCAAGAACATCTTTGGGTTTTCCCGATGGACTATCCGATCAAATTGATTGGTAATGCAGGGGATGAACTTCGAGTGGCTGTTGTTGATATTTTGCAGAAGCACTTCCCTGAATTTGATGGCGACACAGTGAAAGTTCAGCCGTCTCGTACAGGCAAATACCACTCTTTAACGGCACAATTACGCTTTGAAGAGCTGGAACAAGTTCATGCCTTATACGCTGATCTTGCAGCCTGTCCTTTAATTAAGACAGCGCTTTAATAAAGAAGTCCAAAATACGAAAGTGTTTTGGACTTTTTTTTGCACTAAAAAATAAGCTTCAACATTTTGATAAATAGCTATTTATCCTCCCCAAATCATTACATAATTAAGCTATTGACCATTTAAAAACTGTAAAGGATGTTCTGTTGTAATGAGTGCTGCAAAACCAACTTTAATCATTCGTTGTTTCAATGATCTACAAGATTACACGACGCGTTTTGAAGCAATGAAAGACTTCACAACTCATCGTGATGAAACCACACCCGATGAAGTTTGGCTGCTTCAACATCAAGATGTCCTGACCCAAGGACAAGCAGGCAAGCCTGAACATATCCTTCTGCACAGCAACCTGCCGATTGTACATACTGATCGCGGTGGCCAAGTCACTTGGCATGGCAGAGGTCAATTGGTTGCCTATTTCCTGTTAGACCTGAATCGCTTGAAATGGCATGTGCGTACTTTGGTCAGTTTTGCAGAACAAGCCATGATTGATCTACTCAAAAAATATAATATCAATGCCTATGCCAAAGCTGATGCCCCAGGCGTTTATGTCGATGAACGCAAGATTGGTTCTCTTGGTTTTAAAATCCGTCGTGGCCGTAGTTATCATGGTCTGGCCCTGAACATCGACTGCGACCTCACTGGTTTTCAAACCATTAATCCCTGCGGTTATGCAGGTTTAGAGATGGTGCGCTTACAGGACTTACTGACAGATTATCCAAGCTTTGAACAGCTTTGCGCTGATTTTGTCCACTATCTGCAAAATACCGATTTCTTTAATGACCTTGTAGTCAAATCTGAATAATTTACTTTTCAATTCTAATAAAATAAATTAGAGTAAATACTCTAAATTAGCTTTTGCATAATTTTAACAAGGGATACGCAAGTGATTTCAACCAAAGCAGTGAAGCCCACGTTGCAATTTGCCTACGTCAAACTCATGATGGATGTTGTGGGTCGTGGCCTCGTGATGGCAAGCCAAGTGGATGATGAAGTACAACAGGAAGTGTCGAAGTTTCCTGTTGGTTTTATCCTTTCAATGAATGTTTTCCCCAATGGACCTGCATTTGTTGCTCGAGTAACCGAAGAAAAACAATTAGAGCTATTGTCCAACTACAAAGGCAAGCCTGATTTAACCATTACCTTCAAGCATTTAACCCACGCCTTTTTGGTATTTTCTTTCCAAGAAAGTACCGCGCAAGCGTTTGCCAATGACCGTATGATTGCCGATGGTGATGTTTCAAGTGCCATCCGTCTGGTGCGTTGCTTGAACAAAATGGAAGCCTTGATTTTACCTAAGCTAATCGCTTCACTTGCAGTCAAGCGCTACCCTGCTGAATTAACATTAAAAGAAAAATTCACGGGTGCAAAAAATATTTATCTTAAAGTCGCAAAATCATATCTCAAACGGAGCGCATAACATGGCTAAGCCTTATTACGAGTTTTTCTGTCCTGTAAAAGTCATTGCTGGTAACGCTGCCCTAGAGCATATCCCATTTGAACTTGCAACGCTTGGCGCAAAACGCCCAATGATCATTACCGATAAAGGCGTACGTGCCAATGGTCTACTCAGCCCAATCGAAGCAGCATTCAGCACCACTGATGCAGTGATTGGTGCGATCTTTGATGATGTCCCACCCGATTCAAGCTTGGAAGTGGTTCGCTTAGCCGCAGAACTTTACCGCAAGCAGAAATGTGATGCGATCATTGCGATTGGTGGCGGCTCAGTCATCGACACCTCTAAAGCAACCAATATCTTGGTGTCTGAAGGTGGTGATGATTTATTGCAATATTCAGGTGCGCACAATCTACCTAAACCACTTAAGCCATTCTTCGTGATTCCAACCACCTCTGGTACAGGTTCGGAAGCCACCATGGTTGCTGTCGTTTCGGATACCCAACGCAATGTCAAACTGGCTTTTGCTTCGTATTACTTGATGCCACATGCCGCGATTCTTGATCCACGCATGACCCAGACTTTGCCGCCGCATCTGACTGCCATGACAGGCATGGATGCACTGACACACTGTGTTGAAGCCTATACCTGTTTAGCTGCCAACCCACTTAGCGATGCCTATGCCAGCGCAGGGATTAAAAAGATCAGCGAAAACCTGTTCAAAGTTTTAGACAATCCAAGCGATGCGCAAGGTCGTTTAGAACTCGCTCAAGCGTCAACTATGGCGGGGATTGCCTTCTCTAATTCAATGGTGGGCTTAGTTCACTCATTGGGTCATGCGCTTGGTGCAGTTGCACACCTGCCCCACGGCTTATGCATGAACTTATTCCTGCCATATGTGCTGGAATACAATAAAGAGATTAATGGCGACAAGATTGCTGAATTACTGCTACCACTTGCGGGTGCCGATATTTATGCACAAACTCCTGCAAACTTACGTGCAGACAAAGCCATTGCCACAATTTTAGCAATGCGTGATCGTCTTTTCAGCCTGACCAAACTGCCACGTACGTTACGCGAAACAGGTAAAGTCACTGAAGCACAACTGGATGAAGTTGCAGATAAGGCATTGAATGATGGTTCTATCATTTACAACCCGAAAGAAGCAAACTTGCAAGACATTCGTGCAATCTTACAAAAAGCATGGTAATACATTGAGTTAAATCAAGTATTCCTGCTTAAAAGCCCCGATATTGATTGAGTATCGGGGCTTTTTCATTTTAAGTGAATCTTTATTCATCTATTTCTTTACCCAATTGGCAAAAAAATTGCTAAAAAAAGCATAAAAGTACTGACAATTTATAGTGTTTTAGGATAGATTGGCGCACTTTCATTTTTTGTACGGGGGATCGTTTTTGTCTCAAACGATCCTTAACACTATGGCTGATCTTTGATCAACGATTATGAGGATAACGCCGTTGACAAATTTATCTGGGACTCAACCAACAGCGAAGCTGCAAAAGAATCTTGTGCTTTGGCACATCATCATTATTGGCTTGGCTTATATTCAACCATTAACTTTATTTGATACGTTTGGTTTAGTATCTGAAAGAAGTGGTGGTCATGTACCGACTTCCTACATATTTGCCTTAGTTGCAATTCTTTTAACGTCGATCAGTTATGGTCACATGATTCGTCGTTATCCGTCTTCTGGTTCTGCATATACCTATGCCCAAAAGTCAATTCACCCTAATGTTGGTTTTATGGTGGGTTGGTCGTCGTGGTTAGATTATTTGCTCTCTCCTCTGGTGAATATCATTCTTGCTGATATTTATTTGAGAGCACTCTTCCCAGAAGTGAACAACTGGATTTGGGTGATTGGTTTAACCGTGCTCATGACCGTGATTAACCTGTTTGGTGCACGTTTTGTTGCGCGTTTTAACAGTACCATTGTGGTGATCCAGCTCGGTGTCATTTTCTACTTTGTGTATCAGGTCTATATCCTGCTCACACAAGGCGTTTATGCCGATGGCACACTGAATCCAGACAAAGCTGAGTTATGGTCACTTGCGCCATTCTGGAATGAAATGACCTCTGTCGGGGCGTTAATTGCAGGTGCAACGGTGCTATGCTTCTCATTTACAGGCTTTGATGCGCTTTCTTCACTTGCAGAAGAAACCAAAGATGCTGAGAAAACTTTGCCACGTGCAATTTTCACTACAGCCTTGGTTGCAGGTATCATCTTCATTGTCAGCACCTACTTTATTCAGCTTTACTTCCCAAGTAATCCGAGTACCTACTTCAATCCACTGGATGAATCTCAGCCCGTGATGGTTGCAGCGATTGGTAGCCTTGCATTTAAGACCATGGTTTTATATTTTGCAGTCGTGGCAGTGATGGCATCAGGTATTTCGGCACATGCAGGTGTATCGCGTTTAATGTATGTGATGGGTCGTGATGGCGTGATCAATAAGAAATTATTCGGTCATATTAGCCCACGCTTGCATACCCCAACTTACAACATCTTGATTGTAGGTGTTGTTGCGTTGTCTGCTGGTTTCCTTGATCTTGAGCATATCGTGAACTTAATTAGCTTTGGTGCATTAACTGCATTTAGCTTTGTTAACTTCTCGGTAATTTCTCGCTATGCATTGCGAGATGGTAAGAACAAGACGCCAAAAGACATTATCAGCTACATCATTATCCCAACACTGGGTTTTGCCAGCGTGTTTATGATGTGGTTAGAAATTGACAAATTGGCTTTACAGATTGGTCTGGCTTGGGCAGTAATCGGTGTCGGTTATCTTGCTTATAAGACTAAAGGCTTCAAATACAATGCGCCACAGCATAATGAATTTGATGACAGACATTAATCTGATGAGATAATAAAAAAGGCGCTGAATGCGCCTTTTTTATGTGCTTAGCTTTAAATAATTCTCGACTTTGATCTTCTTAAGCCTTCGACATTTGATCTAATCTGAGTAATTAAATCTCCACCATCACGAATGGCAATCAGGTTTAAAACTTTATCTGTCTTGTCGGTACTGATCAGCACAATATTACTTAATCCAAAAATGCGTAGAAAAAACGGTTGCTCATGTCGATAGTCTCTGACTCGATAGAGTTCCAATTGATTGGTAGTTTTATTCAGTACCCCTTTGGACATAATTAAACGCTCAGAGGTTAACTCGTATTTTGTATATTTGGTCTGCAGCCAACGCCATAAGATCAATAGCAAAGGAATGACCAAAAAGAATAAAACACCACATACAACAAAGTATGCAAGATTACTGATTTGAGAAGGTGTCCCCTGCCATTCTACATTTTCCATAACAACCCCGATAAGTGATTTAAAGTATTTATGAGATCGCTTTCACAATTATTTTTATCGCTCTTTCCTTTATTAGAAATAAATATCTTAGAAATTAATTATTAAAAAATAATGTATGAAAGCATTCTATTTAGCACATATTAATATGGATTAAGTTTCAATATGTTCGCAGCAAATATAATCAAAAAAATCAAAGTGATCAAAAGATTCAGATGTAAAGCACCCTGAGTAAAAAAACATTTAAAACCAATTTATTAACCTAATGAGGCCTTTTGTTTATTTCCTTTTCCCAGCTGCATTATGATTAAAAAAAATCCAACAATATTTGAAAGTTAAAAATCAAATTGATTTTTAAACACCACAAAAACAGAGGGAATCAAAATAATGAAAAATATCGTGAAAGGAAGCGGTATTGCCCTGCTTTCTGTAGCACTCAGTGCTTGTTGGTTTGACTCTGGTAGTGGCGGTGATTCAAGCTCGTCTGAACCTACACCCACACCAACGCCAACGCCAACGCCAACGCCAACGCCAACGCCAACGCCAACGCCAACGCCAACGCCAACGCCAACGCCAACGCCAACGCCTACACCGACTCCAGTTCCCGATCAAACAAAAACAGATGATCAAGCCAACTTTAGCTATATTACTGAACCATTAGCATTTTTAAATGATCAGAAAAATAGCCGTTATTCAATGAGCTATTGGGTGATGTATGATCCAGTACAGTTATCGAGTTATAACAGAGAATTTGCAAGTAGTACCAATAATTTAAGTATGAATACTTACGCAACTAGCGGTTTTGGTTTTAACGGATGGCGAGAAGATCTATGGCCTCAATTGGTTTTTAGTCGAGAGAAAAACCAATGGATTGAAAGTAATGGCGGTAAAAAAGCCAGTAATGGACCTGTAGGTTCTGCCGGAATTAAAACAGTACAATTAGTTGATGATCAGGGCATACAATACCTAACCCTTTTAGAACAAGATATTAGCAATAGAAACCTTGCTCAGGGACTCAATCGTGGCTTTGGTGATGGCAGAAAATGGCCTGATGTTGTGAATACTGAAAAATTTAGCTCAGGAGCAAAAGTTTATAGCTGGATTCGTGACGTGATTCAGCCAGCCTATAGTATTCTCCGAGTACATATTGTGTTTACAACACAGAATGATCCATTGCCAATTTATACATGTAGTAGTATCAGTCCATGTTCTAGTATTGCAAGTTCGTTAACTGATGCTGTGAGCAAACAGGCATGGCTTCGCAATGGTGGAAATACAGCAAGTATCCGTTTACGTGCTGCTAATGAAGCAGATTTCACCACCACAAATTCAGAAACTAAAGTGACCAGTAGTTATGTCCTCAACTATCAGGTGATTAATGCCACTAGCGATAGCCCTGCACGAATTGTATTTAATACACGTGATGAAACGGCAAAAAAAGCGATGGCTGATTACTTTGGTATCATTGATGGGCAATTGGCATGGTATGAATATCAAGGACAAGTTGTTCGCGGGGAATATCAAGCTCCACTGAAAGGACAGCACAGTCTAAGCTATCAGTACAACAAAACTGCTATAAATGACATACTCACAAAATGGTCACCTAAAGCGGGGCCCGTGCTTGAATAATCCTCTTCTCTCAACCTGATTAATCCTTTGCAATTTAAAAACCGAGTTTAATAATAAACTCGGTTTTTTGTCTTTGATGAGAAAATTATTTAAGTAATAGTCAAAGCTTCGATCTTTTAATTAACACAAAAATCAACCATGCAATTTTTCAACAATTGCTTTCACACGTTGTGCATAAAGCTTCGCTGTTTCCAAATCCCCTGTTGGGATCTCATCAGTGCTCGCATCTGATGGTGACTGAACCAACAAACCTACAGAGCCACCTAGGTTATTTACATCTTCACGTTTTGCATCCTTGGTATTGGCTGGCAATAATCCCAAGCTCACCCAAATACCGCCATGCTGAGAAGCCAAAGTCTGTAACTGAATCAAGGTCACTTGCTTGTCACCATTCAGGCTCGCGCTATTGGTAAAGCCCGCAAACACCTTATCTTGCCAACCACGGGTAAACCAGATTTTAGAAGAAGCATCGGCAAACTTTTTAAACTGCCAAGGGGCTGCCGCCATGTAAGTTGGCGCTCCAAAAACAATACCTTGAGCCTCATTTAAAGTCTGCCAATCCTGTTCTGTAATCTCACCATTCTGATCAATTTCAATCAGAGAGGCATCAATCGCACCCGCAAAAGTTTCAGCAACCACTTTGGTATGGCCATAGCCCGAGAAGTAAACAACTGCAATTTGTGTCATGAGAGTATCCAAAATTTTTCAAAAGTTCGATTTAATGATATATTTTAGAAACTAGGTGTCAATTAGTTACCAACTGGTAACTACTAAGATTCGATTAAGAAAATGAGGGTTATCGCTATGAATCAGGCATTAAAATACGATATTTATCAACAACATTGCCCTGCTCGGTTATTTTTTGAAAAAATTGCAGATAAATGGGTGCTGTTGATCATCAATGTGCTTGCGCGAGAAACCCAACATTTCAATTTATTGAAAAAAAACATTCAAGGCATCTCACCTAAGGTATTGTCACAGAAACTAAAAATGCTGGAACGAGACGGTTTTATCGAACGCCAAGTGCAGAATACCGCTCCAATTCGGGTGGATTATTCACTCACCACACTTGGTTTAGAAGTTGCAGAAATGGCCTATCAACTCAAGGATTGGGCAGAAAGTAATATTGAACAGGTGATTTACGCTCAACGACGTTTTGATACGATACAGGAACAAGAACTCGAATAATTCCGTGAGGTGTGTATGTACCCACAACCTTTAATTGCAGTTGCAGATGTCGAGAAAACCAGTCAGTGGTATCAAACTGTGCTGGGCTTAGTAAGCGGACATGGCGGCAGAGAATATGAACAATTGCTGTTTGAGCAAAGCATGGTGCTGCAACTGCACCAATGGCAAGCGCATGATCATCCACATATTGGTGATCCGAAACGAGTGATCGGGAATGGGGTTTTATTGTGGTTTGAAAGCAATCAATTTGATGAGATTGTCAAAAAGCTACAAACTCATCAAGTTGAAATTTTAGAAGGGCCGAAATATAACCCGAACGCGCATCATCGCGAAATTTGGTTTAAAGACCCGAATGGCTATACGCTGGTTGTCGCAAGTCCATATGGCGATATCTAAAGCACGATAAATCAGAGTTGTTTAAAACCTTGCTGTCTCCACGCTTCGTACACAATCACGGCCGTCGCATTCGAGAGGTTTAAACTTCTTGAATTTTCAGCCATTGGTAAACGAATCCACTGTTCTTGCGGGAACATGAGACGTACCTGTTCAGGTAAACCACGTGTTTCAGGTCCCATCAACAAGGCAACTGGACGGTTCAGATCAACCGTATGCGGTGTTGCTGTGCCTTTGGTGGTGAGTGGAAAAACATGCTCCACGCCTTTGGCTTTTAAGTCCGCAAGACAAAGTTCGATATTGTCCCAAATTTGCATTCTCGCCCATTCATGATAATCCAATCCTGCACGTTTCAACTTTTTATCATCTAGCTCAAAGCCTAAAGGTTTGACCAAATGGAGTTGCGCACCTGTATTGGCACATAGACGAATGATATTACCTGTATTCGCTGGAATCTCAGGCTCGTATAGGACGACATGAATCACAAATTTTCTCTACTTTAAAATCTCCCCTAGCCCCTCTTTAAAAAAGAGGGGGATCCTCCCTTTTTTAAAGAGAGGTTGGGAGGGATTGCCATTTTAACTGTTCACGTAGACTCACCACTTCACCAATAATGGTTAAAGTCGGTGCTACGATCTGATGTTCAGATACTTTGGTCGCGATATCTGCCAATGTACCCACAACCACTTTCTGATCAGGGGTGGTACCTTTAGAAATTAAGGCCACAGGCATAGTTGGACGCTGACCATGTGCAATCAATTGCTCACAAATACGTTCCAAACCGACCAAGCCCATGTATAACACCAAAGTTTGGTTTTCATAGACCAGTTCATTCCAAGGTAATTCAGGTGAGCCTTCTTTTAAATGACCTGTCAGGAAACGTACACTTTGCGCATAATCACGGTGCGTCAGTGGAATACCTGCATAGGCAGAACAACCTGAAGCTGCGGTAATACCCGGAACAACTTGGAACGTCACATTGGCTTCGACCAATTCCTGAATTTCCTCTCCGCCACGTCCAAAGATAAAGGGATCGCCACCTTTTAAACGGCAAACACGTTTACCTTGCTGTGCATATTCAACCAATAAAGCATTGATGCCATCTTGTGGAACCGAATGATTAGAACGCGCTTTACCGACATAAATCTTTTCAGCATCACGGCGGCACAAATCTAGAATGGGCGCAGACACCAAGCGGTCATAAATCACCACATCGGCTTGCTGCATCAACCGCAAGGCTTTTAAAGTCAGCAGTTCTGGATCACCCGGACCTGCCCCGACCAAATACACCTCACCTTTCGGTGCGGTCCATTCCGTTAAAGCCTGGTCAATCAAATTATTGGCTACATCAATATTGTCATTGAAAACCTGTTCTTTCAGCGGACTGGCGTACAAGTTTTCCCAGAAGATACGACGTTCATCTGGATTGGCAATTTTGGCTTTCACTTGCTTACGCCATTGCCCTGAAAACTCAGCCAATTTACCCATGCCATGCGGCACAATGGTTTCGATTTGGGTGCGTAATTGTCTGGATAAAACAGGCGATGCACCATTGGAAGCAACTGAAATCACCAAAGGTGAACGATCAATAATTGCAGGCACCATAAAGCGACAATGTGGAATATCATCGACACTGTTGACTAGCAGATTACGCTGTTCGCACTGTTCAAATACGCTTTTATTGACGTCAGGCTGGTCTGTTGCTGCAATCACTAAGCGATAAGCTGTTGCCAGAACATTTTCAGAGAAAGGCGATTGAATATATTGCCCTGCCGATTGCTCAACAAGTTGACGTAATTCAGGAAGGATGTCTGGTGCAATCACATCAACAATTGCACCAGCTTTGACGAGCAGGTTTGCTTTGCGGTAGGCAATATGCCCACCACCCACAATCAGACAACGTTGCTGCTGCAACTTTAAAGAGATTGGGAAAATTTCCACGTCACGCCTCTATATTTTCAATCTGATTGAGCTAAAGCAAAAACTATGCACAAATTCGATGCAAAGTTTAGTCGATGTAGCTAACACCGCCCATATATGGACGTAAAACTTCTGGAATCTCGATTGAACCATCAGCGCGTTGATAGTTTTCCATCACGGCAAGCAAGGTACGACCAACTGCCAAACCTGAACCATTCAAGGTATGCACCAATTCGATCTTCTTCTGATCGACACGGTAGCGTGCTTTCATACGGCGTGCTTGGAAATCACCCACATTTGAGCAGCTTGAGATTTCACGATAAGTATCTTGGCTTGGTACCCATACTTCTAGGTCATAAGTTTTGACAGCACCAAAACCCATGTCACCACCACAGAGCAAAATCTTACGGTACGGTAAGCCCAATGCCTGCAAAATGCCCTCTGCGTGTGCAGTCAATTCTTCAAGTGCCTGCATAGAGTGCTCTGGTTTTACGATTTGCACCATTTCAACTTTGTCGAATTGATGTTGACGAATTAAACCACGGGTATCACGACCATAAGAACCCGCTTCGCTACGGAAACATGGGGTGTGTGCAGAATATTTCAGTGGTAAACGATCCGCATCAATAATTTCGTCACGGACAAAGTTAGTCACCGGCACTTCAGCGGTTGGAATCAGGTAATACTCTTTTTCACCTTGTAGCTTGAATAAATCTTCTTCAAACTTAGGGAGCTGACCTGTACCACGTAAGCTGTCAGCATTGACTAAATACGGTACATAAGCTTCGGTATAGCCATTTTTAAGCGTGTGTGTATCGAGCATGAACTGAGTTAAAGCACGTTGTAAACGCGCCAAAGGTCCTTTCAATACGCTGAAACGTGAACCTGTTAATTTAGTCGCTGTTTCAAATTCCAGACCACCCATCATTTCACCAAGATCGGTATGGTCTTTGATTTCGAAATCAAATTGGCGTGGTGTACCCCACTTCAAGATTTCAAGGTTATCGCTTTCATCTTTACCAAAAGGAACAGACTCATCTGGCAAGTTTGGAATTGCGAGAGACTTTTGCTCAAGCTCAGCTTGTAATTCAGCCAAAGCCACTTCTGCAGCTTTGATCTCATCACCAATGGCCGCCATACGCGCCATGATCTCAGAAGCATCTCCACCCGACTTTTTAATTTGACCGACTTGCTTGGCACCAGCATTACGCTCTGCTTGTAGGTTTTCAGCTTTGGATTGCAAATCTTTACGGCGAGCTTCTAAATCAGCCCACTCTTGTACATTTAGCTGAATACCACGTTTTGCCAAAGCAGCATTGACTGCTTCAATATTATTTCTGAGTAATTTTGGGTCGATCATAATCAATCATGAATAGAGAAAAAACTGGCTATAGTGTAAGGCTTTAACCTAAAAAAATACAGCGATTGACAATTAAAGTCTCAGCACCTACAGCTAAGATGTAGGTGCTGACATGCACTAATTAGGATCTTTAGGTAAGCTTGGTAAGTATTCTGCTCTTACAAACTGCTTGGCTGCGTAGTATGGCAAGGTCAACTCACTCATACCTTCTGCATAAGATGCCAATTCATACAGTGGATAAACAAATACAATGCCATTTACCCCATAGTAATAGTTATCACTGACCTGTAATTGCTCTTTTTTAATGCTGTGGTCTTCCAACCAGTTTTGATTAGATGCATAAAGCTCATCACGTAGTTTAGTATTCATATCAGGTTTAAGCAATTCACTGACTGTGATATGTTTTTTATTGCTCAAATCAAAATTCACAAACTCTTGATGTGACATGCCATGTGCTGCACCTGCAGAGTAAGAATAACTCTGAATCGCAAAAGTCACTAAGTTATAATTTTGCCCAATAAAGCGTACATAAGTACTGCTTTCACTTTGCGATGGTTCGTCCGCAGGGACTTTTACTTTTTGATCAGCAATATTCGAAAATGCATTCGGCTCCGCTTTTTTCATACGATTCATGAAATACTCATCAATCCATTTCTGATTGGTTTCAACTGTTTGTAAATCATAAGTGGTACAACCATCCTCCAAACAGACTTTCTGCTTTGGAATTTTAACCGCCACCACTTTTGCATGAATCAATGGAATATCGACTTTTTCAGTTGCCGCTGCAGTATCTTTTTTAGGTTGGCAACCTACAAGTGCAACGACAGTCAGGATGGGAAGAAGTGGAATAATTTTTGATAATTGTGAAGTATTCATCGTCATGCAAGTCTCTGATGTTTTTCTTCACTATACAAAGCCTTGCCGAAATATAAAATTAAGAAATGTATCGTAATTCAAAAAATCAGTATAACTATCAGACTATAAAAAGATAAGTTAGGAGGACAAAATGAATTTATATCCTGAAGGTATCGACTGCATTTGGATTGCAATGGATCAAAATGGTGCTTTGGCGGCCTTCGTAACAGCAGGCGTGGCTCCAATCCCCACTATTGTTCTTAACTCATCTCTGCTTGAGTTAGAGAATATTGAACAAATTGTTATTGAGCAATTTCCAGTGATTGGTGAAGCAAATTTAAAAGTTGATCTACCTCGTCCAGATGATTTCATTGCTATTTCAAAACGAGGACTCTTTGTTTACGATTGGGATGATAATGAACAGCAATATGTACTCATTTCAATACCTACATATTTAAAAAATTATGCGGACTTAGCTCGGAACTTAAAAATCTATATTCAAACACTAGCTCTAAACAGCTATGATTTTTCTAAATCAAATAAAATCAATGTATATAAAGATCTAATCTGCAACATTGCAGATTAGATCTTATGCTTCAACCTTAGAGTTCAACTAAGAAATAATATTATTCAAGCATTACTGATCAATAATATCGGTACCCTTAGGTGGCGTGAAATTAAACACTGAGGCTGGAATCGCCTGATTCACTTTAATATTATTGAAACGAACATAAGTGGTTTGACCCAAAGAGTCTTGTAATACCATCAAATTCGGTGCCTTATTGCCACCAAAACTAATCGTTAAGCTTTGGAATGCGCCATCTTCCTGTTTCGGATACAAGGTGTAATACAGTTTGGTACGGTCTGGTTGAGTCACACGATAAGACTGCATGATCTGGTTGGTATTACCCGATAACAATAATGCAGGCGTATTGGCAATTTGATCATCTAAGCTTTGACGTACGGCTTGCTGTAAGTCCGGATCATAAATCCACACCACTTTACCTGTGGTCACAATGGTTTGTTTGGCTGGACTGGTGGTTTCCCAATAAAATTTCCCCGGACGCTCAACTTTCATGCTTCCTTTAAAGGTTTGATTCATATGTTGAGCAGTTAAACCTTTTTTTTGTATTGCTTTATTACTGTTTACCACTTTTGTGGTTTGTTCAAAATCTGCGGTGAATCGTTGCAAGCCAGATAACTGTTGAACCAAACTTGTGGTCGCTTGCTGAGCCGATGCAGCTACAGGTGCAGCGAATACCTGACTACTCACAACAGGAGCAAGTGTCATTGCACTTAACGTTGCAGCATAAGCCATTTTTTTTACGAAATTCATAAAAACAACCTTCTATCAGATTTCTACTGGTATGACGACATCTTACTGTTTTTGATCATTAAAAAAATGAAGAAAAGCAACGGTTTTGTGTAATTCGTGTCGCAAAGTTCTGCATTATGTATGAAGTTGCAACCTTTATGTAGAGATTGTAAGGATGAAATTCAACTTTTCGGCCATTCACCAACTAAGGACTTCAATGCCAGATTAGAGAAATTATTCATCAACAATGCTCTAGACGAAAAATAAGAGTTTGATAACCTAAAACCAATAATTTAAAAAGCATCATCCATGAAAAGCCTTGCCTTTATCCACCGTAATGACACTCGATTTGCGATTGGCGATTTTTATCCCGCCCTGTCAGTCTTTTCTTATCAGGAACTAGGGAATACCACTTCCCCATTCTTGCTTTTAGACCATATCGGACCTGGGCGTTTGCCACCTAAAAGCACTAAAAAAGGTGTCAATGAACATCCGCATCGTGGTTTTGAAACCGTCACCTTTGTTTTTGCGGGTGAACTGCAACATCAAGACTCAACAGGAAGTGGTGGTGTGATCAGCCAAGGTGATGTTCAATGGATGACTGCTGCATCGGGTATACAACATATTGAACATTTCAGTCCTGAATTTCGTGAGCAAGGCGGATTCTTTGAAATGGTGCAATTGTGGGTCAATCTACCCGCCAAAGATAAAATGTCTGCACCACATTATCAAAGCTTGCTGAATCACAATATCCCAAAAATCTTACTCGAACATGATGCAGGTTATGTCAGGATCGTTGCCGGACAGTTTCAGAATATTCAAGGTGTTGCCCACACTTATAGCCCAATGAATGTCTTTGATGTACACCTAAATAAAGGACAACAACTCACTCTGTCTGCCAATCATGGCGACACGACTTTAATTTATTTACGTAATGGAAAGCTTCAATTCTCAGCGGATGAAGAAATTTTAGAAAAACAAGCTTTGGCAATCATGTCTAGTTTCGACAATGATGTAGCAATTACCGCTTTAGAAAATTGCGATTTGCTATTTTTATCCGCCCCACCACTACAAGAGCCGATCAACGGGCATGGCTTTTTTGTTATGAACAGTTATGAGGAAATTCTGCAGGCCTATGAGGATTTAAAAACAGGGCAATTTGGAAAACCATAAAATCCCCCACCTTAAAATCCAGCAGATATAAAAAAACCCGCTAAAAGCGGGTTTTCTCGAACTATTAAAACTTAAGCTTCAACAGTTACATAGCGACGGCCAAATTGACCCTTCACTTCAAATTTTACTACGCCGTCAGCAGTAGCAAATAAAGTATGGTCACGACCCATACCAACATTTGCACCAGCGTGGAACTCTGTACCACGTTGACGAACGATGATGTTACCAGCAGTTACAGTTTGACCACCGTAAACTTTAACACCTAACATCTTAGGATTCGAATCACGACCGTTCTTCGTCGATCCACCGGCTTTTTTAGTTGCCATGTCTATTTACTCCTCGTGTTAGCCTGCGATACCAGTAATTTTCAACTCGGTAAACCATTGACGGTGACCTTGTTGCTTACGGTAGTGTTTACGACGACGCATTTTGATGATGCGGATTTTGTCGTGACGACCATGGCCAACTACTTCTGCAGTTACTTTTGCGCCAGCAACAACTGGAGCACCGATTTGAATGTTGTCACCGTTAACAACCATTAATACGTCATCAAACGTAATAGTCGCGCCAGTTTCAGCTTTCAATAATTCTACTTTAAGGGTTTCACCCTCAACAACACGGTGCTGTTTACCACCGCTTTGGATTACTGCGTACATAATGTACTCCAACTTGCCCGTGTCGTCGTGCCGATAAAGGGATATACCGATCTTAAGACGAACGCCACTGGGGTTATACAAGGGGACAAATTTTAAGTGAAAATTGATCAAACGACAAGTGATTTTACATAAACACATGTATATCGATAACTTGCTTGGATTTTTAAGCAAAATCAATTAGATTGATGGCGAACTGTTTTGATTGATTCTGATCAAAATTTGAAATACATTTTTGAAAACAAATTGTGACAATAACAAACTGTGTTTTTACAGTGCCATAAGTAAAGTAATGGCGCTTGGTGGGAACTTCCCTTTTTTCTGTCTAATTTAAGACCAAAGAGCTCATCATCGTGTTTTAAATGACAGATTACGCAGTCTGTATAACTGTTTAGTCACAGATTAATTGATACACTTGGCAACACTACCCACCTATACGAGGTTTTTCTTCATATGGTTATCGATTTTAAGCAAGACATTCTCTCCCCTGTTGCGACAGATTTTGCTGCGATGGATCGCCTGATTAATGAAGGAATTAGTTCAAAAGTGGGCCTCGTCATGAGTGTCAGCAAACACGTGGTAGAAGCAGGCGGCAAACGCATGCGCCCGATTATGTGCTTATTGGCAGCGCGTGCTTGTGGACTTGCCAATATGCAACAGGCACAGCATTTGGCTGCGGTGATTGAAATGCTACACACTGCAACTTTAGTTCATGATGACGTTGTAGATGAATCGAACTTGCGCCGTGGTCGTCCTACAGCAAATGCTACTTGGAATAATCAAACAGCAGTTTTAGTCGGTGACTTTCTAATCTCGCGAGCTTTTGATTTATTGGTCGACTTAAACAATATGACCTTATTAAAAGATTTTTCGACAGGCACCTGTGAAATTGCAGAAGGTGAAGTACTGCAACTGCAATCGCAGCACCAACCAGAAACCACAGAAGAAACCTATTTAAGAATTATCCACGGTAAAACCTCTCGTTTATTCGAACTTGCCACCGAAGGTGCAGCTATTCTGGCGGGAGCAGAAGAATACCGTGAACCTTTGCGTCGCTTCGCAGGTCATTTTGGTAATGCCTTTCAGATTATCGACGATATTTTAGATTACACCTCTGATGCTGAAACATTAGGTAAAAATATTGGCGATGATTTAATGGAAGGAAAACCAACTTTACCGTTAATTTCGGCATTAGCTCATTCAACTGGCGAGGATCACGAGATCATTCGTCGCAGTATTGCAACGGGTGGTGTTGAGCATTTAGATAAAGTGATTGAAATTGTTCATCACTCGGGTGGCCTAGATTACTGTCAAAAACGTGCCCAACAGGAAACGGATGCCGCTTTAGAAGCGTTAAAAGCGCTGCCAGATAATGAATATCGCCAAGCACTGATCAATTTGACCTTAATGGCTTTACATCGACTACAATAATTTTCTGACCGCCTATGCATTTAACCTTATCTGATCTTTTTCTAAAAATGCAGGAACAGCTTGACCAACCTCAAGCTATTCTTGACGAACAACTACTGATTGAACTGGTCAATCGGATCCGTCCCAAAAATTCAAATGATGCGGATGAAGTCAAACAACGTATTCATGCGCTGATCAAAATATTATTACTGACTCCAACCTCAGCAATCCTGCTGCAAAATTTCTTACTTAAGCTCATTAGCCAATATAAACAGTTAAGCTTATATGCTGACAGCGGAATTTTATCGCTGGATGGTTTCTGGAATCAGTTGGGACAGCGCCTAGGCGCACACTTCCTCCCTTTGGTCGAAGACGGTCAACAACTGAAAACTTTGATTGGAAAAGTGTTCCACCAAGAAAATGACAGTGAATGGCTCGATCTGATTGAGAATCAGGACTGGATTAGGCTATTCAACCTATTAGGTGAAAGCCAAAGCAATACCAAAGAAAAGCAAGTTTCAAAAAATGAGCTGATTAAAGCGATTACGGTATTGTCCTATCGAATTAGTGGTATCGGTTTATATCCTGAATTTATTAATGCGCAACCCGAAATTACCGAATATGAATCGCCTTTTCTAGTTCAAAACCGAGAAATCGTAGAATTCATCGAGAAATATAAAAAGCAGATTGATGATCAAGACGCGGTTGTTGTTTTGCCGCCACCAGACGCTTCACAAGCCTTTGTGATGCTGGATCAGTGTCGTGAAGTGGTACTCAAAATTCGCCGTGCCACCAAACGGATTGGGGTTAGTATCAGCCTGACCTATTTATTGTCACTATTAGAACAGGCGATTGATAGGATTGAACTGCTGCTGACCTTGTTAGCCAGTCAAAATGATGCACGTTATACCGCATTGGGTGAGCTGATCGTCGATTTGACCAAAGCTCATTATAATGAAAAAAGTGTTCGTCATTTACTGACTTCAACCAGTGAATTGATTGCTTTACAGGTGACTGAAAACGCCAGTAAAACAGGCGAACATTATGTAAGTACCGACAAAGCTGGCTTCTTTGGTATGTACAAGGCAGCTGCGGGTGCAGGTGCAATCATTGCCACCATGGCAACGCTGAAAATTTTAACAGCGCGCTTGGTACTCGCACCGTTTGGTCATGCCTTTTTATATAGTATGAACTATGCGCTTGGTTTTATGCTGATCCATGTATTGCATTTTACCGTGGCGACCAAACAGCCTGCCATGACTGCAGCAGCATTGGCGTCAACCGTACAGCAGCAAAAAGGCAGCAAGACCGCACAAATTGCCGAACTGGCCGCACTGATTATTAATATTATCCGAACCCAGTTCATTGCGATTCTAGGCAATATCTCGATTGCAATCCCAACTGCGGCACTGATTACCTTTTTATGGCAATACAATCTCGGTGAACCGCTGCTCAATCATGCCAAATCAGCCGCATTGCTACATAGTCTCAACCCCTTTACCTCATTGGCGGTTCCACATGCTGCAATTGCAGGTGTGTGTTTATTTTTCTCAGGCCTAATCGCGGGATATTTCGATAACTTGGCGGTTTACCGTAAAGTTGGCCCACGCTTAAAGCAGCATCGACGTTTAAAACGCTGGATGGGACAACAACGGTTGGATAAATTTGCCAACTATATTGAAACCAATCTTGGCGCATTGGCGGGTAACTTCTTGTTCGGGATCATGCTGGGTAGTATGGGAACGATTGGATTTATCTTAGGCTTGCCTTTAGATATTCGTCATATTGCCTTTGCTTCTGCCAACTTTATCCAAGGTTTAATGACCATTGGTGGTCCTGACATTGGTTTAATTTTAGTGTCATTCTTAGGTGTGATGCTGATCGGCTTAACCAACTTATTTGTCAGCTTTACCTTGACGATTATTGTTGCTCTACGTGCACGTCGTGTTCGTTTTGCACAATGGAAACCTTTAGCTAAGTTAGTGACAACGCATTTCTTAACTCGACCAAGTGATTTTTTCTGGCCACCTAAGCAACCCGTAGAAGTTGAAGAGCAAAGCAAAAACGTATCTTCACATCACTAACTTTGTACAGAAAAAACAGCGAAGTACAAGTCTAACATTTGAACTATTTTTACGTATAATCAAACCACCAAAAATAGTTCAAATGGGTTGGTATTCCCAGCGTCTATTGTTCAATAGATCACTTCTCAGCCATGGTATCCCCTTTACCCGAAGGAGATACGATGACGTGAGTCTGTATCTCAATTTGAATGATAGAGATCAAAAAATGCTTCTATATTACTAACTATGTAAGAATTTTATGATGTATTTTGAATAAGTGGTTTGTTATTTCACTTTCGTCGAATCATGTTATATGGCAGATATTGTGATTTTCATGATGAATCGAATACGTTAAAAACAGCTTCTTTCAATAAATACTGATGTCAATTGAAAATGAGATATACATCAAATTTTGTTATGTTTTTTTACTAGACCTTAAAAAAACACAAAAATGAAATTATCATAAAATTTCAAGACTTGACCAAAAGTGTACTCGCGAGTACACTTTCTAACACTCAACAACCCTGAACAATGGTTAAGCAAATAATGAGTAGCGCATGCCATACCTATTGCTTTGTATTGGTTGCTTTTTTTTAGGACTCGGTGTGATTGGGTTAATGAATTCCAACGCATCAACTTTAGACCTTTTTAGTGTTCAAGCTTTTTTTGAACACCGTTCATTTACGCTTAATCATGTGACAGTTCTGCTCTCTCGGCTCGGTGGAATGCCTTTTTTACTATTTTTAACAACATTTTTGTGTATTTACCAAACGTGGATTAAAAATTATAAGAATGTGACGTTTATCGCTTTAAGTGTCAGTGGCAGCATTGTGATTGGTTGGCTTCTGAAATGGGGCATTGATCGGCCAAGACCAATGGAGTTTTATCACTTGGTTCAAAGTTATGGTGCATCCTTCCCAAGTGCCCATAGCCTTTATGCTGCAACCCTTGCGAGTCTAGCTATGTTGTTGAGTCAACAACATAAATATCGCACCAGTGTCATTTTAGTATCTACTTTATGGTTTATCTTCATGGGGATATCTAGAATCTATGCGGGGGTTCACTACCCAACTGACGTACTTGCCGGTTGGGGAATTGGGTTGATTTGGACTTCGTTGCTTTGGTTTGGGCTGTATCAAAGCACTTTCAGCAACAATTTGTTTTTAGATAAAAAATCTAAATTGAGGTGGAATAATGATGTCGGCTAAGCTTTGGGCTCCTGCCCTAACTGCTTGCGCATTAGCAACAAGCATTGCGCTTGTTGGTTGTAGCAAAGATCCTAAAGATGCACAGCAAGCTGCTGCTGCTCAAAAAATGCCACCTCCAGAAGTTGGTGTCATTGTTGCGCAACCACAAAGCGTTGAACAAAACGTCGAACTGTCAGGACGAACCTCTGCATATCAAGTTTCGGAAGTACGCCCTCAAACAGGTGGCGTAATCTTAAAACGATTATTTGCTGAAGGAAGCTACGTTCAAGCAGGTCAAGCACTTTATCAAATTGATGCAAATACCAACCGCGCAACAGCAGACAATGCTCGTGCAACGTTATTGCGTCAACAAGCAAACTTAAATGCATTACGCGTGAAAGAAGGCCGTTATCGTCAGCTTGTGGGAACCAATGCGGTTTCTAAACAAGAATATGATGATATCAATGCTCAAGTAAAATTAGCTGAAGCTGATGTCGCTGCATCTGAAGCTGCATTAAAAAATGCTGAAATTACATTGGGCTACTCAACTGTTCGCGCACCAATTTCTGGTCAATCTAGCCGTTCTTCGGTGACACCAGGTGCATTGGTGACTGCAAACCAAGCCGATCCATTGGTGACAATTCAACAACTAGATCCAATCTATGTTGATATCAATCAATCGAGTGCTGAATTATTGCGTTTACGCCAACAACTCAGCAAAGGCAGCTTGAATAACAGTAACAATACCCGTGTCAAAATCACGCTGGAAGATGGTTCTGAATACCCAGTGGAAGGTCAACTCGCTTTCTCTGATGCAAGTGTGAATCCGGATACAGGTACTGTGACTTTACGTGCAGTCTTCTCAAATCCAAACCATTTGTTATTACCAGGTATGTATGCAACGGCTAAAATTTCGCAAGGAGTTTTGCCAAATGCCTATCTGATTCCTCAAGCAGCTGTGTCTCGTTTACCAACAGGACAAGCAATTGCTTTAGTAGTAAATGCAAAAGGTGCGATCGAAACACGCCCAGTTAAAACTGTGGGTGTCAAAGGTCAAGACTGGATTGTAACTGAAGGCTTACAGGCTGGTGATAAAGTTGTTGTTGATGGTGTTGCCAAGGTAAAAGAAGGACAGGAAGTGTCTGCTAAACCTTATCAACCAAAAGCAGCTGAAGGTCAAAATGCAGCACCAAAAGCTGCTGAACAACAAAAGCAAGCCAATTCACCAAAAGCTGAACAAAAAGCAACTTCAGAAGCTTAAGGGGTAGATTGCATGGCTCAATTTTTTATCCATCGCCCAATTTTCGCTTGGGTGATTGCACTGGTCATTATGTTGGCGGGTATTATCACGCTGACAAAAATGCCAGTTGCACAATATCCGACAATTGCCCCCCCCACGGTAACCATTTCTGCAACTTATCCTGGGGCTTCTGCTCAAACCGTTGAAAATACGGTCACCCAAATCATTGAACAACAAATGAATGGTTTGGATGGTTTACGTTACATTTCATCGAACAGTGCGGGTAATGGTCAAGCATCAATTAATTTGAACTTCGCACAAGGTATCGACCCAGATATCGCGCAGGTTCAAGTTCAAAACAAACTGCAATCAGCAACAGCACTTTTACCTGCTGACGTACAACGTCAAGGTGTAAAGGTAACGAAGTCTGGCGCAAGCTTCTTGCAAGTTATTGCTTTTTACTCACCAGATAACAGCCTTTCTGCATCTGACATTAAAGACTATGTGAACTCAAATATTTCTGAGCCACTCAGTCGTGTTGCAGGTGTGGGTGAGCTTCAAGTGTTTGGTGGTTCATATGCAATGCGTATCTGGTTAGATCCAGCAAAGCTGACGAGCTTCAACCTAACGCCAAATGATGTTGCAACAGCCATTCGTGCACAAAACTCTCAAGTTGCAGTTGGTCAGCTCGGTGGTGCGCCATCGACAGCGGGTCAAGTACTCAACGCGACCGTAAATGCACAAACTATGTTGCAAACACCTGAACAGTTTAAAAACATCTTCCTGAAAAATACGTCAGGTGGTGCTCAAGTTCGTTTAGGTGATGTTGCACGTGTGGAATTGGGTTCTGATAACTACCAATTCGACTCGAAATTTAATGGTAGCCCTGCAGGTGGTGTTGCAATCAAACTTGCAACTGGCGCCAATGCACTGGATACCGCTGCCGCAGTTGAAAAGCGTTTATCTGAGTTACGTCATAACTATCCAAGCGGTTTAAAAGACAAGCTTGCGTATGACACAACGCCATTTATTCGTTTATCAATTGAGAGTGTTGTTCATACGCTGATTGAAGCAGTCGTTTTGGTATTTATCGTAATGTTCTTGTTCTTACAGAACTGGCGCGCAACGATTATTCCAACATTGGCTGTACCTGTGGTTGTACTCGGTACATTTGCCGTGATTAATATCTTCGGCTTCTCGATCAACACACTCACCATGTTCGCAATGGTACTTGCCATTGGTCTATTGGTGGATGACGCCATCGTTGTGGTGGAGAACGTTGAACGGGTGATGCAAGAAGAACATCTCGAACCGATTCCAGCGACTGAAAAGTCAATGAGTCAGATTTCGGGTGCCTTAGTCGGTATTACCAGTGTATTAACAGCGGTATTCGTACCAATGGCATTCTTCAGTGGAACCACTGGTGTTATTTATCGTCAGTTCTCGATCACGCTGGTTACGGCGATGATCCTGTCATTACTTGTAGCATTAACCTTTACCCCTGCCCTGTGTGCGACCTTGTTAAAACAACACGATCCAAACAAGCAGGAAAGCAACAATATTTTCGCGCGTTTCTTCCGTTGGTTTAACCGTAGCTTTGAAAAACTTTCAGAGAAATACCAAGGCGGCGTCAATCGTATGACCCACCACAAGTTATTCTCTGGTGTGCTTTATATTGTTGTGATCGCAGCATTGGTTGGTATCTACAAAGTATTGCCATCTTCTTTCTTACCAGAAGAAGACCAAGGTGTGGTCATGACATTGGTTCAGTTACCGCCGAGTGCGAGCTTAGAACGTACCGATAAAGTCATTGATACCATGACAGGCTACTTCTTGAATAAGGAAAAAGAAAATGTAGAGTCGATCTTTACAGTTGCTGGTTTCTCATTCACAGGGGTGGGTCAAAACGCGGGTCTGGCCTTTATTAAATTGAAAGACTGGAGCGAACGTACCACACCAGAATCACAGATTGGTGCCATCATTCAACGTGGTATGGCATTGAACATGATTGTGAAAGATGCGTCTTACATCATGCCATTGCAGTTACCAGCAATGCCTGAATTGGGTGTCGCTTCTGGTTTCGATATTCAGTTGAAAGATGCAAGCGGTCAAGGACATGAAAAGCTGATTGCTGCACGTAATGCAATTTTAGGTATGGCATCTCAAGATAAACGTCTTGCAGGTGTACGTCCAAATGGTCAAGAAGATACACCTCAGTACCAGATCACCATTGATCAAGCGCAAGCAGGTGCAATGGGTGTCAGTATCGCTGATATTAACAGCACTATGAGCATGGCTTGGGGTGGTTCGTATATCAATGACTTCGTTGACCGTGGTCGTGTGAAGAAAGTTTATGTCCAAGGTGAAGCGGATACCCGCATGATGCCTGAAGACTTGAACAAGTGGTATGTGCGTAACAACAAAGGCGAAATGGTTCCTTTCTCTGGCTTTGCCAAAGGTGAATGGACCTATGGTTCACCACGTCTAGAGCGTTATAACGGCGTATCATCTGTTAACATTCAAGGTACTCCTGCACCAGGTGTCAGCTCTGGTGATGCAATGTTAGCGATGGAAGAAATCATTGGTAAGTTACCCTCTATGGGCTTAACAGGTTTCGACTATGAATGGACCGGTTTATCTTTAGAAGAACGTGATTCTGGTAGCCAAACGGCTCCTCTGTTGGTTCTTTCATTATTAATCGTATTCCTGTGTCTTGCTGCACTCTATGAAAGCTGGTCAGTACCTGTTTCGGTATTACTGGTTGTACCTTTAGGTATCGTCGGTGCATTTACATTGACATGGTTAGGTATGATTATTAAAGGTGATCCAAACTTATCCTTTAACATTTACTTCCAGGTTGCGATTGTTGCCGTAATTGGTCTATCTGCGAAGAATGCGATCTTGATCGTCGAATTTGCGAAAGAATTACAGGAACAAGGCGAAGAGCTCTTTGAAGCAACATTACATGCTGCAAAAATGCGTTTACGCCCAATTATCATGACCACACTTGCATTTGGTTTTGGTGTATTACCATTAGCCTTGGCAAGCGGTGCGGGCGCTGGTAGCCAACACTCAGTCGGTTATGGTGTACTTGGTGGTGTAATTTCTTCAACTCTTTTAGGTATCTTCTTTATCCCTGTATTCTTCGTGTGGATTCGTAGTATCTTTAAGTACAAACCTAAAACTTTAAATACTCAGGAGCATTGATCGTGATGCAAACTGTATGGTCTATTTCCAGTCGTGGCATTGCAATCTCTGCACTCGCGCTATCTTTGGCTGCCTGCCAAAGCATGCGCGGGCCAGAGCCTGTTGTGAGTTCAGATGTTCCTGAAAGCTTCGCGTCTTATGGCAATGCTTCTGGAAAATCAATTGCGGAACAAGGTTACAAAGACTTCTTTGCTGACCAACGTTTACTGCAAGTGCTTGATCTAGCACTTGCCAATAACCGTGATTTACGTACGGCTACGTTGAACATTCAAAAAGCGCAACAGCAATACCAAATTTCGGAAAACAACCAATTGCCAACAATTGGGGCAAGTGGTAGTGCTGTTCGTCAAGTGACCCCTACCCGTGACCCAAATAATCCTTATTCAACTTATCAAGTTGGTTTGGGTCTAACTGCTTATGAGTTAGATTTTTGGGGGCGTGTACGTAGCTTGAAAGATGCAGCTTTAGATAGCTACCTCGCAACACAAAGCTCACGTGATGCAACGCAGATCAGTTTAATCAGCCAAGTGACTCAAGCATGGTTAAACTACTCATACGCGAATGCACAATTGAAACTTGCGGATCAAACGCTAAAAGCTCAACAAGACTCGTTTAACTTGAACAAGAAACGTTTCGATGTAGGTATTGATAGCGAAATCCCTGTGCGCCAAGCACAAATTTCAGTTGAAACGGCACGTAATGATGTCGCGAACTACAAGACTCAAGTTGCTCAAGCTCAAAACTTGTTGAACTTACTTGTTGGTCAGCCAGTTCCTCAGAACTTGCTCCCTCAACAACAAGTGGCGAGTATCACGCAACAAAACGTGTTTAGCGCTGGCTTACCAAGTGACTTGCTCAACAACCGTCCAGATGTAAAAGCATCTGAATACCAGTTAAGTGCTGCGGGTGCGAATATTGGTGCTGCTAAAGCCCAACTCTTCCCAACTATTAGCCTGACTGGTTCTGCTGGTTATGCATCAACTGATTTGAGTGACTTATTCAAATCAGGGAATGCGTTATGGTCAATTGGTCCAAGCTTGAATATCCCAATTTTTGACTGGGGTACTCGTAAGGCCAATGTCAAAATCTCTGAAACTGATCAGAAAATTGCACTTGCTAACTATGAGAAGTCAGTACAGTCAGCTTTCCGTGAAGTAAATGATGCTTTGGCAACACGTGCTAACATTGGTGACCGTTTAACCGCTCAACGTCGTTTGGTTGATGCAACTAATACAACATACAAGCTTTCAAATGCCCGCTTCCGTGCTGGTATTGATAGCTATTTAACCGTATTGGATGCACAACGTTCTGCTTATTCAGCAGAACAAGGTTTATTGTTATTACAACAAGCAAACCTCAACAACCAAGTTGAACTTTACAAAACACTTGGCGGTGGTCTCAAAGCCTCATCCAGTGAAACGGTAACGCATCAGCCATCGAGCTCTGAACAACATTACGCAAAAAAATAATTTCATCTTTTGCGCATAAAAAAGCTCACTTCGGTGAGCTTTTTTATTGCAACCATTGCCAATATTTCTTATCTTCAAACTGAATATATTGATGATTTAGAAAATACGATGTTACTAAGCAGTTTAGAGTCTGTACCGGGCCATGAAATCTTACGCCAGCTAGATGTGGTGTATGGCAGCACCGTTCGTAGTAAACATGTTGGTCGTGATTTGATGGCAGGTTTAAAGAATATTGTGGGTGGTGAGTTAACGGGTTATACCGAATTGCTGGAAGAGTCACGTCAGGAAGCCACTCAACGTATGATTGATAAGGCCAAAGGTTTAGGTGCCAATGCCATTGTCGGTATTCGTTTCTCAACTTCAAATATTGCCCAAGGCGCATCAGAGTTATTTGTCTATGGTACAGCGGTAGTAGTACAACCCGTTGCGCCTAAACTTCCTGATCCATTTGGCGCATAGGCAAAATTATGGATGGATTAATTTTTCAGATTGTCCTGTTTCTGATCCTATTTTCAGTCGGTTGGGGTTTTGGTCGTCATATCGAGCAGAAACACTTACGTGAACTGGATCAGAAAGAAAAGCAATTTTCCCATATCCGTATTGACACCAATCGCTTTGTAGAAACCTCAGCCTATGGGCAAATGGTCAGCAGCAATGTGGTGATCTCCCACGATTATTTTAAGTATGTACTGGCAACCATTCGAAACTTCTTTGGTGGGCGTTTGGTCAGCTATGAAAGTGTGGTGGAACGGGCGCGTCGTGAAGCTGTGGTTCGCCTAAAGCAAGAAGCGCATGCCATGGGTGCGAACCATATTATGGGGGTTCGACTCAGTACCACTGAATTGGGTATGCAAGGTGGAATGGTTGAAGTATTTGCTTATGGTACGGCAATCATCCATACACAATAAAAAAATCCTGTGCCATGCACAGGATTTTTGCTTAGGATTCGGCAAAGATCGCTTGCCAATAATGATAGGTTTTCTCTTCCCCATCTTCTAACTTAAACTGGTATGACATCTGACGAATTTCAGCAATTTCAAATTCAACAGGATGTTTGAATAAACCGCCTGCATAAGCAAAGGTATGGTATTCGCCATTTTCACCACAAACATCAACATCGCTGGGCATCCGCTCAAGCAAAGCTGCATCGATATCCTGTCCAATAAACGACTCATCCAATTTACTGGCATCGGTCACGATGATTTTGGTTTGAATGCCTGAATCCAAGAAATCCTGCATCACTTCAAGCGAGTTCAGATTCCATATCGGCTCAACCACTTCAATACCTAAAGGATGCAAACGGTCTTCACGATATTTGCGTACATCGCTCAGGTAAATATCACCAAAGATAAAGTGCTCAACACCCTGTGCCTTAAAATGATTGGCTGCATCGAGCATACGTTGCTCATAGACAGGCAGACTTTTTGGTAGAAATACAGGATAAAGTGGAATACCAATACTTTCAGCCTGCTTTTCAAGCAATGCATGTGGAATGGCATGCATAGATGACAACGCTGTTTCTTCATTGACCGTGGTTAATAAAGCAACTACCTCAAATTCATTTTGCTGTAAGACTTTATACAGTGCCAATGAAGAGTCTTTACCACCGCTCCAATTAAAAACAGCTTTCTTACGATTATTCACACTCATTTCACTTTCATTTTGCGAATCATCTTATACAACAAGTTTGGTGACAATCGAGAAACCAACACACCTAATTGTTCTTTTTTCCCACCGACTACAATATATTGCTCGCCTGCCATCAACGACTCCACCACACGCTCAGCAAATACATCGGCATCTAAACCATTTTCAATGGCTTCATCCTGATGACCTTGTGGTTTGCCTTCACCATTTAAGGCATTAAAAGAGACATTGGTTTTGACAAAGCCTGGGAAAACCACCGAAACGTCAACACCTTCAGGTGCAACTTCAGCACGCAAACTGTTGGCCCACATATGAATGGCTGCTTTGGCTGCTGAATAGGTCGCGCGATATTGCGTACCGAGTAAACCTGCGACACTGGAAACGAACACTACTCGACCTGATTTTTGTTGCAGAAAAGTCGGTAACACGGTTTTAGTAAAAAAGACCTGTGAAAAGTAGTCGACTTCCATGATGGCACGTTCAGTTTGCATGGTGGTGTCTTGAATTAAAGCACGTTGACTTAAACCGGCATTATTGATCAGCCAGTCAATACGTCCTTTACAGGCCAAGACCTGTTCATGCGCATGGCGGACTTGAGCTTCATCGGTAATATCTGCGGCAATCGAAAGATGCTGTTCGGGCTTGAGTAACCCAACGCGTACCGCTTCCAGTTCATCATAACGACGCGAGGTCAGCACCACTTGTGCACCTTGCAATGCGCATTCACGAGCTAAAGCTTTGCCTAAGCCAGATGAAGCGCCAGTAATCCAGACCACTTTATTTTCGAGAGTTTTGAGTTTTGCCATGTCCATGTCCTACCTATGCTTGATGACGCATAAATTTCAGGAAGTAATCTACATATGTTGCCGCGACTTGCTGATCAATTTGCGTGCCTAATTTTTCCAAACGCTTATAACCCAAATGTGTAGTCATATTAATGACCCCATTAAGGGTTTTATCGACCACGAAATTAAACTTGAGACATTTCTTTGGTTCACGAATCAAATGGGTCACACCAGCATCAATCACTTCAGTGAGAAGTTTGAGTGCATTTGAAATTTCTCGATGATCTCCGCCTGCCAACTTTTGGCTAGAAACGATGACCTTCTGAGCCAAATGCTGCTCAACAGGATAAGTCATATATACCTGTTCATCTTCAAGTTGTAAGGTTTTAGAGAGGTATTCCACCAAAGGGATTAAGCGGTCATTGCCAAAAAATGAAATCGACCATGGCATATATTTGCGAATTGCTTCCAAAATTTGCTGAATCACTTTTTCAGATTCACCGGTTTGTGAATACTGCTGATTCTCTTGTAGCAGTACCATAAACACTTGTTCAATTACTTCACATGCCATTTCCGACAATACACTGCCTAAAGCATTGGCCTGACTTTCTTTACTTCCTTGCAATAACTGTGTCCGAATATGCGCAAAACGTGCATAAGTATCCGCATGAATATTTAAAAAAACGGCGGTGTTCATTCTAATAACCCTAGTTTTTGGATCGCATAAAAAAGAGCTTGTTTAACAAGCCCTTTTATCAGATCAATTTTTCTATCATTTTTGGCGTTGTACACGCCGAATTTAGCACACTCTATTCTGTATCGACATGCATAAATGCTAAAAAATGATTGACACAATCCGTTGCTGCATTGCTATCCACTTGATTACCCATTTTCTCTAAACGCTTATAACTTAAATGTGCAGTCATATTGATCACCCCATTTAAGGTTTTATCCACTACAGTATTAAAGTTGAGACATTTTTTCGGTTCACGGATCAAGCTGGTCACACCCAAATCCACGATTTGAATCAAGGTTTGAAACACATCGACCATATCACTGATTTCATTATTCTTGAGTTGCGTGACCAAACGATGTGCCTGCTGCACCAATTGTCGATCAATCGGATAAGATACATAAACCTGCTCATCGTGATACTTGATCATATTGGAAAAATAATTGGCAAAGGGACACAGACGTTCATTCCCAAATAAAGCAATCGACCACGGCATATATTTACGTACCGCCCCAATGATCTGTTGAATCACCCTTTCAGATTCAGCAGTATTTTTCTGGGTGAGCTGCGTCGGCTGACGATTTTGAATCAAGAGTACCGAAAACACTTGCTCGACAATCTCACACGCAATTTCGGATAACACCTCACCCAAGATACGGGATTGGCTCTCATGCGTACCAGCATTGAGCTGTTGGCGGATGGTTTCAAATTGTCCATGTGTGACGTCATTAATTTTCAACAGGATTGAATAACTCATGAGAAGCATCCCTTTTTTAGTTTTTTGCATTCTTATATTGTTGTTTTGAGCATCAATATTTTTAAGTTATGTGATGCATTACACAAATCTAATCCTATTTGTATAAAAATCCAACGCCTTTCATCGGCTTTTTTCAAAAAAATGAAGTCTATAAAGACTTTATCTTGATTGAGCTGTCGATCATCAGGCATAAAAGCCACATGATGAAGCTGTACTCAACATATCCTCAATAAAAGCTCAAAAAATGGCAATTCAGACATTATTTAAGCAGCTTTTCGCATTAACACTTGGCGCGGCTGAAATGCCTACAGAAGCGAGGATTTTTTGCTACAATAGATCTAATTTTTTATTCAATTTTAATCTTCTGTACTATGACTGACGCTCAATCTGCTCAAAATATTGCAACCACTTACGATCCAACCGAGATCGAAAAGAAATGGTATCAAATCTGGGAACAACAAGGTTATTTCAAACCATCAGGTCAAGGTGAATCATTCTGTATCATGATTCCACCCCCGAACGTCACCGGTAGCTTGCACATGGGACATGGCTTTAACAATGCCATCATGGATGCACTGACCCGTTACAATCGTATGATGGGTAAAAATACCTTATGGCAGCCAGGAACCGACCATGCGGGGATTGCAACGCAGATGGTGGTCGAGCGTCAACTAGGTGCACAAGGTGTCAGCCGTCATGACTTAGGTCGTGAAAAGTTCATCGAAAAAATCTGGGAATGGAAAGAGCAATCAGGCGATACCATCACCCGTCAGATTCGTCGTTTAGGTTCTTCAGTCGACTGGTCGCGCGAACGCTTCACGATGGATGAAGGTTTATCCAATGCAGTAAAAGAAGTTTTCGTAAAACTGCATGAAGATGGCTTAATCTACCGTGGTAAACGCCTAGTCAACTGGGATCCAAAACTACAAACGGCGCTATCAGACTTAGAAGTTGAATCGGATAAAGAAGAAGCAGGTTCATTGTGGCACTTCAAATACTTCTTTGAAGATAAAAACCTTCGTACCCATGATGGTAAAGACCACATCGTTGTCGCCACCACTCGTCCTGAAACCTTGTTAGGTGATACTGCGGTTGCTGTGGCACTTGATGATGAACGCTATACGCACCTTGTGGGTCAGAACATTATCCTGCCAATCACAGGTCGTGCTGTTCCAATCGTTAAAGATGAATATGTAGATAAAGAATTCGGTACAGGCTGTGTGAAAATCACCCCTGCACATGACTTTAACGACTATGAAGTTGGTAAGCGTTGTGAATTACCAATCATCAATATCTTCAATAAAAATGCAGAAGTATTGGCTGAGTTTGAATATATTGCCAAAGCGGGTGAGCAAATTTCTAAAACCATCCCTGCCCCTGCGGACTACATCGGTTTAGAGCGTTTTGCAGCGCGTAAAAAACTGGTTGAACAAGCAGAAGCTGAAGGCTGGTTAGATCAAATCCAACCTTATACGCTTAAACCACCTCGCGGTGACCGTTCAGGTGTGATCGTTGAACCATTATTAACAGATCAATGGTATGTAAAAATTGCTCCATTGGCGCAACCTGCAATTGAAGCGGTTCAAGATGGCCGTATCAAGTTTGTTCCTGAACAGTACAGCAACATGTACATGGCGTGGATGAACAACATCCAAGACTGGTGTATCTCTCGTCAGCTTTGGTGGGGTCACCGTATCCCAGCTTGGTACGACGCTGAAGGCAACATCTATGTGGGTCGTGACGAAGCGGAAGTTCGTGCCAAAAACAACATCCCTGCTGATGTTGTGTTAAACCAAGATGAAGACGTACTAGATACTTGGTTCTCTTCTGCGCTGTGGACCTTCTCAACCTTAGGTTGGACTGGCGATGCCAAGAAAGATGCGGAAAACTATTTTCTCAATACTTTTCACCCAACTGATGTATTGGTGACTGGTTTTGACATCATCTTCTTCTGGGTTGCTCGTATGATCATGTTTACGATGCACTTCATGAAGAATGAAGATGGTACGCCACAAGTACCGTTTAAAACGGTCTATGTTCATGGTCTGGTTCGTGACGGCGAAGGTCAAAAAATGTCGAAGTCTAAGGGCAACGTACTTGACCCACTGGACTTGATTGATGGCGTAGACCTTGAGACCTTGGTACAAAAACGTACGACAGGTCTGATGAACCCGAAACAAGCAGCGAAGATTGAAAAATCAACCCGTAAAGAATTCCCAGAAGGTATCCAAGCTTACGGTACTGACGCAGTTCGCTTCACGTTCTGTGCACTTGCCAATACAGGTCGTGACATTAAGTTCGACATGAAACGTGTTGAAGGCTACCGTAACTTTGCCAACAAAATCTGGAACGCAACCCGTTTCGTATTGATGAATGTTGAAGGTCAAACGGTTGCTCAAGAAGCGCGCCCAGAGCTGTGGGAACTTCCAGAAAAATGGATCATGAGCCGTCTGCAAAAAGCAGAAGCTGCTGTACATCAAGCATTCGCTACCTATCGTTTAGACCTTGCTGCACAAGCGATCTATGACTTTATCTGGAATGAATACTGTGACTGGTATGTTGAATTAACCAAACCAGTTCTAAACGATGCCAATGTATCTGAAGAGCGTAAAGCGGAAGTTCGCCGTGTATTACTTGCGGTGATGGAAGCCTCTTTACGTTTAGCACATCCGTTGATGCCGTATTTGACTGAAGAAATCTGGCAAACGCTTGCGCCGATGTTAGGCAAAGGCGGTGCTACGATTATGACTGCACAATACCCTGTTCCTGATCAAGCGAAAGTGAATGATCAAGCTGAAGCAGACATGCAGTGGTTACAAGGTTTGATTGGTGCGGTACGTAATATTCGTGGTGAAATGGGCTTAGGTAATGCGCGTTTATTGCCTGTATTACTCAAGAATATTTCTGATGCTGAGCGTGAACAAATCATCCGTATCGAAGCTTTATTCAAAGCACTCGCTAAAGTTGAAAGCATTGAGTTCTTAAGCAATGAGCAAGAACCACCGCTTTCTTGTTCTAGCGTTGTTAGCCATGCATCGGTATTTGTACCAATGAAGGGCTTGATTGATCCTAAAGCTGAATTGGGTCGTTTGCAGAAAGACTTGGATAAGGTTCAAAAGCAGCATGACCAAATTGCCAATAAACTTTCGAATGAAGGTTTTGTCGCGAAAGCACCGGCAGCGGTTGTTGAAGGTGAAAAAGTGAAATTGGCTGAGTTTGCTGATCAGTTAGCGAAAATTAAGCAAAGTATGGAGCAGATTGCTGCGCTTTAAGTACTAGTTTGATGTAAAAAATCCCCTCGAATGAGGGGATTTTTTTGATAATTTTATGCATTCAATATGCTTAAGGCCTGTTCAGTATTCATTTGCCAAATAACAATATTCTCTTTATTAACTTTAGCGAGCATTCTTCTGTATTTATCAAGCATTGGGCAATGACTATTTAAGTGGTCGTTCTGATAATAATATTGTTTCTGTTCTTGAAATTTCCCCTGAATTTCAATTAAGAATCTGGTAAATCCAAGATGTTCTGACTCATTATTACCATCAAACCCTTTAAAAATACTATAACTATGCTGTATTAACTCTTCATCTTTTGTTCTTCGCTTCAAATCTTCTATTGCTCGATATAAATCTAAAATGTCTAATACAAAGCGGCTTTCCTCTTTTGGCATTTCATCATCTATCCACTGATCTAACAATGAATAAAAAATTTCATAGCCATTTTCTAGAATTTGAATTAACTCTTTATAATAATTAGCATCATTAGTATCTAATTTAGCCAAAATTTTATATTGATTAATTAATATTAAACGATCTTTTTTTTCCAATTGCATAATACACCTAAAGAATCTTTGTTTTAATATGGTTAGCAATACCAACCATGTCAGGATAAATAGTAAATTCGTTTAAATTTGCCCATTTCAGAAATATTCTAGCTTCTTCTTTCGCAGAAGCAGGCAAAATAATTTTTCTAAAGCAATCTTTTGCTGTATTTTCAAAACTACCTTCCATAGTCCCAAATACGGTGAATCTACCAGCCTGTGCTTTCAATCTATCACTAATGTAATTAGGTTGTATTGCTAATGGTTTTTCAATTTTAACAGGACGATTTTCCCAATAAGTTTTTTTATACTCAAAATTAGGATCATCTGGTAAACCAATAACTTCGTCACGTCCACTTAAGCGATTTAATGCTAAAGGATCTAAAACATATATTGCACTGTCACTATCATTAGAAAAATCGGAATGTAGAATAAATGCTAAAGCCACTCCTAAAACTGTAGTCCAATCTAGCAACCTAGTTGGAATCCAATAATGTTGCATATCAAACAAGGTTTCCCAATCATTTGCCCTTGTTTGAAAAACACCTATAGAAAGACGTTTAAATTCCTCAAAAAGTATTTTTTCTTTTCTTTCCCAATCAACACATCTCGATAAACTTGGATGAAGTCCCCAACTGCAATCAAATTGTCCTCTATACCAAATTTCAGTAGGATTTCCCAATTCATCTTCTGCTACTTTTAATTCATTTAAGAAGTTATTCCAATCACTCATATTTTGCTAACTTATTAATTTTATAAAAATACTTCTAACATTTTAATCAAAATATTACAACCTACTATCAATAGAAGAAGCAAATTTCATTACGGATCATATTACACTTCATAACAAATCGACTAAAGACTTTCTAAAACCACATTAGCATTTTGCAAGATCTAATGATTTCAATACCATAATACTCTCAAATCCAAAGCCTCTAAAAACTTAGTTCGTTCAGCATCATATTCAATCGTATCTTCAGCGCCATGCTGGCTGCCATCTAGTTCGATCACCAAACCCAGTTCATGGCAGTAAAAATCTACAATATACGGTGAAATCACATGCTGTCTGCGAAATTTCAAGCTCATAAATCTTTTAGCACGAAGTAGTTGCCACATCAGGTTTTCTGCGTCAGTCGCATTACTTCGCATAGTTTTAGCGAATTCTAATAACTGTGGGTCTAGTTTCATTTTTTCTCCTATTTTTAATTTCCCTCACCCCAACCCTCTCCCTTAGGGAGAGGGAGCGTCCTTTGTGAATTTGATAGTTATTCGATACGCAATAAAGTTCCCTCTCCTTTCAGGAGAGGGCTAGGGAGAGGTATTTTTAAAAAAGCTTATAAAACCCCATGCCCCAACAACATCTCCACCCCACTCAGCTTTTTCATATGCTTTAAACGCTCTTTTTCCCACTTCAACCGCTGCTTTAACTCAGCACAATCCGCATCTATGGCTTTATACACATCACTAATATGCACATGCTCAGCTTTGACTTTCTTCGCTATCTGAAAAGAATCCAAAATCTCTTCAATTTGACTTTCAAGCTGCTGACTTTGTGCATCCAAAGCCAATTTATAAAACTTCACTTGCTCTGCCGATAACTCTTTTGACCCTACACCTTTGTCCTGTTCTAGCTGTAATTGAAGTTTGAGCAAATAAAACAAATCCTGCTGTTCATAAGCCTGACTTGCCTGTTGGAACAACTCAGTTTTTTCTTCTTTTTTGGACTCGTCTTGCTCACGATCAGGATGAATCATTGCAGCAATTTTTAAATATACGGTTTTCAACGACTGCGCTGCCATCTGCTCAGCTTGTTCTCGTTTCTGCTGCTGTCGAAGTTGTTTAGCTTGTTCTCGTGCCCGTTGCTGCTCCGCCGCATATTGTTCAAAGTCATCTTCTTCTAATTCTTCGCTTTGCTCAGAACTTTCATTAAATTCAAACTTGGCTGACTGTACTTTTTTAGTCTTTTTAAGAGATTGCTGGGCATGTTGCTGATAAAAAGTATCAATCTGCTTGACCAGCTTTAACTGTTCATCACTCAACATCTTGGAACGCTTTAACATTTGCGCAAGCTGAGCAATTTTTTCATCCAGTTGTTGCATATCCGCTTTGGAAAACTCATGCTGCTGTAACAGCGTCCAAAGCTGATCTAACTGCTGAAACAAGACTTCATGCAATTCACTATACACAGGCATCAGCTTTTGCCGTGTGTGCTGTTGAATCTCGGCTTGGGCATTTTGCCATGTGGCAAGGCTGATTTTTTGCTGTTCTATTTGATCAATCAGGCGATTCAGCTTTTTCTGCTGTGCAGAAGGTTCTGCCCTTTGTTTTAAACTGACTTTGAGATCAAAGGACATAATGCTTCCGCCTAAAAATTAAAAAGTGTAGCAATAATCAGCTAACAAAGTCAGCAAACGCTTTCAATATCGTGTTTGGACAAACGCGTCGATTAACTAAGCTTTACTCATCGCCAAATAAGGCATTGGCTGAAACGACTTTGGTGATTTTAACTTTATCTTGTTTCAGCAAGGGATAGATTTTTTGTCTAAGTGCATCACTGGTCATGCTGCCATTCAAATTCAGTAACACAGGCTCTTCGCTCAGTGACCCTTTACCTAAGTATTCTTGATTCAAATCATTGGTGGTTGCTTGATTCACCACCACAAAAAAGCCTGAAATGCCTTTGACCTGACCACAGGCCAAACTTTGTGGTGACCAATCCCCTTGGCGAATCACTTTTTGCAACGTATAGCCTTTGCTTTTTAATTGTTGCGTTTGTGCTGCGGTTGCGATTGGAAAATCAATCCGCTTTTGCTGTCCTTTCCAATTCACCAGCAAATGACTGGATTGACAAGATTCACGCATAACGCCTCCACTTCCTCTCAGCGCGCCTTCATCTGGATCAAAACAGGATGAAATCACTTGAAAAGTCGCTTCACCACAATGCAACGACTCGGATTGATAGATCTTGAATGGCGTTGCTTGGGCTTGGCTCAACTGAGTTAAACAGACTGATAAAAGACAAAAACTGATGAATTTATTGTTCATATGAGGTCGTATTAGAATGAAAAGCTGATTCATTCTAACTCAAAAATTGAGTGACTAAAGAAAGTCCTCATACTCCTCAATTTGAATTAAACATTAAAAATGACAAACCCAACTTTTAAGCTAAAATCCGTTATATACATCATCATTTAAATACTCGAATTGTATGAAGAATAAAGTCCTATTGCTCACCTCATTTATTTTGCTCGCTGGATGTCATGAAAAACCAAAAACATCATCAGAAAGCGATCACCCCACACAAAAGGCAGCTCAACAGACTCAAGCCGTCTCAGAACCTGTGCTTATTCCTGCTACACCTGAATCCGATTATCTCGCCAATAATTCAACTCCACTACCAAAAGGCTATTCAGTCGATACAACCCATCTCAAAAAGCCTTTATTTATTGATTTTGATGGCGATGGAGATCTGGATACTTTTCGAGTGCTGAAAAACCCAAATAAAAAAGGAATGAAATATCTCTTTGAATTCCGTATCTCAAATAGCGACAAAGTTTATTATTACGAAAATACAGATAAAGATTATGACCTCGATATTTTTGGAACTTTTGAAGTCGCCCCTAAAACAGATATTTACGTAGACGAAGATTATCGCTTTGATGAAGATGGAAATATCTTAGCTGATGAGCAAATTGACCCAAAATATTATCTAAAGTTCAAGGGTGATGGTATTTCTGTCAATGTTTTAGAAGAAACCTGTGCAACATCTGTGTTTTTCTTAACAGATGAAAAAATTAAACGCATTGCGCTGTGCTAACTCATCACTGTCATTTCATAAAAAACCGCTCAATTGAGCGGCTTTTTTAATCACATAAACGGATTACTGTGCGGTATAACCACCATCCATCACCACCGCCTGACCTGTAATCCCTGCACCTTTGCTGCTGGCAAGGAAAATCGCATAGTCGGCAATTTCCTCAACACTGAGTAAACGCTTTTGTGGCACCATGGCCAAAATTACATCTTCCAAAGCACTTTCCAGACTTACATTACGGGTTTTGGCTAAGTCCGCAATTTGCCCACGCACCAACGGTGTATCCACATAACCTGGGCATAATGCATTCACGGTGATTCCATCACGGGCACATTCCAAAGCTGCCACTTTAGTTAAACCAATCACCCCATGCTTGGCACTGTTATATCCTGCCTTGCCTGCAAAACCAATCAATCCATTGATCGAAGACATATTGATAATACGACCATATTTTTGCGCTTTCATAATTGGAAACGCATGTTTAATTCCGATAAATGAACCTGTCAACATCACCTGTACCAGTTTCTGATAAATATCAGTTGAGAAGTCTTCAATTGCTGCAACATGCTGAAAACCCGCATTATTGATCAGAATATCCAGTCGCCCAAACGTTTGCGTGGTCAAATCAATCGCCGCTTTATAAGCTTGCTCATCAGTCACATCACATGGCGCAGATAAGGCTTCAAAACCTTGTTGTTTTAACTGCTCCACTGCTTGCTGACATTTCTCTGCATTGACATCAGAAATCACCACTTTCGCGCCTTCCTGAGCAAATCTTTTCGCAATTTCCAGACCAATGCCACTAGCTGAACCCGTAATAAAGGCCACTTTAGCTTCAAGTTGTTGAGTCACTGCGTTACTCCTGTTTTTGTTTATCTTGATTGCTTACCTGTCAGTATAGGCAAGCTGAAATTAAAATTCGACTTAGACAATACCGAACCATGTAAATGCAGCAATCACCACAAATACTGCTAAGGTTTTAATAATAGTGACCGCAAAAATATCTTTATAGGATTGCTTATGAGTTAAACCTGTGACCGCAAGCAAGGTAATTACCGCGCCATTATGTGGGAGCGTGTCCATACCGCCCGATGCCATCGCCACCACACGATGCATCACTTCTGGTGGAATGCCTGCCGCCACAATAGCAGCGTTATAGGTTTCTGCCATCGCACTCAAAGCAATACTCATCCCGCCCGATGCCGAACCTGTAATCCCCGCCAACACGGTCGTGGTCACCGCACCATTGACCAAAGGATTGGTAAAGGTGGTACCGAGTGCATGGCTAATCAGAGCAAAGCCCGGCAATGCCGCAATAATGGCACCAAAACCATACTCCGACGCGGTATTCATCACCGCCAATAATGAACCACTGATACTGGCATTGACACCTTCTTTAAAGTTGGTTACCACGCGCTGATAATCAAATAAAATCGCAGCAATAATCCCGACAATCAAGGCCAAGCCGACGGCCCAGATTGCGCCTGTTTTTGCCACATCAACAGTGTAGTTGGCGAGACCAATTGCATTAAAATCAAAACCATTCGGATACCATTCTTTGATGGCTGTGGATAGATAACGGTTCATCACTGCAACCAGAATCAACGGCACAAAGGCCATGCCTTGACGTAGTACTGAACCATTGTGCTGCGTAGATTGTTCAACATCGGCAGTCGCTAGCGTGACTGCATCTTCAGCAGCAAAACCTGCATAGCCTTCACCTGTACGAGCCGCAGCTTTACGACGTGATTCCAGATACAGTAGCCCCATACTTAAGACGAAAATCGCCCCAATGACACCCAAAAACGGCGCTGCATAAATATTGGTGCCAAAGAATGTGGTTGGAATCACGTTTTGAATTTGGGGTGTCCCCGGTAAGGCATCCATGGTGAATGTAAATGCGCCTAGGGCAATGGTGCCAGGAATCAAACGTTTTGGAATATTGGCTTGTTGGAACAACTGATTGGCAAATGGATAAATCGCAAATACCGCCACAAACAGACTGACACCGCTATAAGTCAGAATGGCACCGAGTAAAACCACAGTTAAAATGGCTTTTTTTGCGCCAATTAAATTGACAATGGTGCGGGCAATCGACTCGGCAATACCGGACATTTCTACCACTTTGCCAAAGATCGCGCCAAGCAAGAACACCAAGAAATAGTCTTTAATGAAATTGACCATTTTCGGCATGAAAACGCCCGAATAAAACGGCAGCACGTTGGCGGGGTTAATCAGAAAAACCGCCAGCAATGCACATAACGGCGCCATGAGAATCACGGAAAAACCGCGATAGGCCGTGTACATCAGCAAGCCTAAAGACAGCAGAATGACAAATAAGTCCCACATATTCTTTTACTCCATTCCAAAGAATATATGTCAGGGTCAACCAAATTATTTTTTTTATACTGTGTGGTGGTTATCCTAACCATAAATAAAATCAAAATACTGCCGATTGCAGTACTGAATCTAAAACCATGACGCATGTTAAAACGTATTTTAAAATAGCATTAAAATCACAAAAAACAAGACCATTAAAACAAAACACATAATTTTAATTATCATTAAAAATCAATATAATACACAAATTAATACCAAAAAAATTTAATTGATTAATAAAACAAATTAACTATTCAAAAATACTCATCAATCTCATCAAATTATATTTAGCTTATTCTTTTTAAAATCCATTTTTCGATATTGAGATAAAATAAATCAATAATCGCATGTCAAATTTTTAAAAATAAACAGCTTGCCTCTCGCCACCGAATTAACAAAAATGCCAGTCACAATGTGCTGTTTTTTTATAAATTACAGCATATAAATCAAAAACTTTCCGCATAGGTCGTCCACCATGACTTTAAAGCAACTCAAAGCATTTCTGGCTTTGACTCGTACCCTGAATTATGCAAATGCCTCTGCTGAATTGCATCTCAGTCAATCTGCTTTAAGTCTAAGTATCAAATCACTGGAAGAAGAACTGGGCGGCAAGCTATTTAAACGTAATACTCGTCGGGTTGAACTGACACAAGAAGGAAAATCACTGATTCCCTATGCCAAGAAATTACTGGCCAATTGGGAAGATATGGAAAAAGACGTCAAACAACGATTTAAACTCAATCGCGGCACCCTGAACATTGCCTCGATGCCCTTTGTCACCCATGCGATTTTGCCGCAAGTCATTCATAGTTTTTTAGCCAAACATCCCAATATCAGCTTTTCCATTCATGATATCCCCAATGAAAAAGTACTGGAAAATGTTCAGGATGGCATTTTTGAAATTGGGATTTGCTTTGAACCACCGCGTAATGATCAACTGGAATTCAAGCCTTTATTTGAGGAAGATTTTCTTGCGCTCTTACCAAAGACTCATCCTTTGGCAAGCGCGGATTCGATTAGTTGGAAACAGCTGTGTGCTAATCCCTTTGTCACCTTGCAACATCCCTCCATTGTTCGACATCTGATTGAAGAAAACTGTCTTAAAAATCATCTGACTTTAGATTTAAAAGTCGAATGTCATCAAATCAGTTCCCTCTCCAGCTTTGTGGCATTGGATATGGGGGTCAGTGCCATACCCCGCCATTTTCAAAATTTTATCGATAAGGAACATAATGTCTTAATCGAAATTGAGGATGGCAAACTACCGCAAGCGATTGGCATTGTCTATAAAAAAGACTTTGAGCTTTCCAATATCTCAGCCGAGTTTATCGAGATCTTGCTACAACATGATTTTGGCTAATTCCTTTCGGCTGATACACCAAGACAGACTCCCCTGTTATAACGCCAGTTTTGAGTGAAATAGATGAAATTTATTGTATTAATGAGTTTCCCTCATTAATCCTTTAAAAATTTAAACTTCTGTAAATAATCCCTGAGTGCTAAAACTATTAGAAACCAAGGAATTTACAGGTGAAAAAAAATGAATAAAGTCTATTCAACCGCTGCACTGGCACTGCAAGATGTAGTGCAAGATCAACAAACATTTGCGGTTGGCGGTTTTGGCCTATGTGGTATTCCTGAAGCCTTGATTCAAGCACTGAAAGAAACCGGTGTAACAGGCCTCACTTGTATCTCCAATAATGCAGGTATTGATGATTTTGGCTTGGGTGTCTTGCTCAAAACCCGACAAATTAAAAAAATGATCTCGTCTTATGTGGGCGAAAATAAAGAATTTGAACGTCAGTATTTGAATGGCGAGCTGGAAGTTGAACTCACACCTCAAGGCACACTAGCCGAAAAATTACGTGCAGGTGGTGCAGGCATTCCTGCCTTTTATACCGCAACAGGTGCTGGCACTTTGGTGGCTGAAGGTAAGGAACAACGTGAATTTAATGGTCGTACTTACATCCTTGAACCCTCACTGACCGCAGATGTGGCACTGGTTAAAGCCTACAAAGCGGATAAAGCTGGCAATCTGGTGTTCCGTAAAACTGCACAAAACTTTAACCCTGAATGTGCAATGGCTGGAAAAGTCACCATTGCTGAAGTAGAGCAAATTGTTGAGATCGGCGAACTTGATCCAGATGAAATTCATTTAGCGGGCATTTACGTCAATCGTGTGGTGCTGAATGCCACACCAGAAAAACGTATCGAACAAAAAACCCTAAAAGCACAGGACGCATAATCATGGCATGGACACGTGAACAAATGGCACAACGTGCCGCGCAAGAATTACAAGATGGTTTCTACGTCAATCTTGGTATTGGCCTGCCAACATTGGTTGCCAACTACATCCCAGAGGATATGGATGTGTGGTTGCAATCGGAAAATGGTCTACTCGGCATTGGTGAATTTCCAACCGAACAGCAACTCGACCCTGATCTAATCAATGCAGGCAAACAAACTGTCACCGCTCGTGCAGGTGCGGCATTTTTCTCAAGCAGTGAATCCTTTGCCATGATTCGTGGCGGCCACGTCAATATCGCCATTCTGGGTGCTATGGAAGTCTCTGAACAAGGTGACCTCGCCAACTGGATGATTCCGGGCAAAAAAGTCAAAGGCATGGGCGGCGCGATGGACTTGGTTGCAGGCGTTCAACGTGTGGTGGTGCTGATGGAACACAATGCCAAAGATGGGACTGCTAAAATCGTTAAGCAGTGTAGCTTACCGCTGACAGGTCAAAAAGTCGTGCATCGTATTATTACCGACTTGGGCGTTTTAGATGTTGTCGCAGAAGGCATCAAACTGGTGGAGTTAGCACCGGATGTCACTGAACAACAAATTCTAGATGCTACAGGTGTTGAGCTGTTGATTGAAGCCAAAGCTTAACTCTCCCCCCCTTTTTATTTTTCTCGTTGAAGTGATGCTGTAATGGCATCACTTTTCGCTGTTTTCGGGAGCAGCACATTCATTTAGGACAAATGAATCAGATACAACAAAATTAAAAATGGATGCTAAACATGAATAAACAACCTGCCTTGTTAGAACGGTTTGCCCTGCGGATTAGTAACTGGTCGGAAAAATGGTTTCCTGACTCTTATATCTTTGCCCTGCTCGGTGTGATTATCGTTTCCTTGGCTGCAATCAGTATCGGTGCATCGGTACAAGATGTCGCCAGCTCCTTTGGGAATGGTTTTTGGAGTTTAATCCCTTTCACTCTGCAAATGACCATGCTGATTATTGTTGGCTATGTGGTTTCGGTTTCTGCACCTGTGAAAAAACTGATTCAGAAGATGGCGCGTATCCCCCATTCGGGACGCAGTGCCATTGTGTTGGTGGCCACGGTCAGTTTATTGATTTCTTTGGTCAATTGGGCAGTCAGTACTATTCTAACGGCGTTATTGGTGATTGCGCTGGCAAAGCGTAAAGAACTACAGATGGACTATCGTGCTGCCGCCGCTGCTGCAATTATTGGTATGGGCGCAACTTGGGCACTGGGTATCAGTTCTTCTGCAGCCCAGTTACAGGCGAATAAAGCCAGTCTACCTGAGTCGATCTATAACTTAACCGGTGTGATTCCATTTACCGAAACCATCTTCCTGTGGCAATCCATGTTAATGACTTTAATCTTGGTGATTGTCTCAATTGCGATTGCCTATTGGTCTGCACCGAAAGGTGACAATGTCAAAACCATGCAGGATTTTGAGCTCAACTTTGAAGAAGAGGAAAAGACCGAAGTCAAATCGACCCGACCTGGGGATTGGTTGGAGAACTCACCGCTTTTGACCATTATTGTGGTGGCATTAGGCTTGATCTGGATGTTTATCGAGTTTTCTAAAACCAATCCAATCGTCGCCATTTCCAGTCTCAATACTTATAACTTTGTGTTTTTGATGCTGGGGCTTGCACTACACCGTACTCCACGTAATTTTCTCAATGCGGTGAGTCAGGCCGTGCCTGCTGTGTCAGGAATTTTAATCCAGTTCCCACTCTATGGCAGTATCGCCTTTATTATGACCCAAGCGCTGAATAGTCAGGATTTATCCCTGTCGCACTATATTGCTGAATTCTTTGTCTCGATTGCCTCCAAAGAGACCTTTGCGATTGTGATGGGCATCTACTCTGCGGTACTCGGTTTCTTTGTTCCCTCAGGCGGTGGTAAATGGATTATTGAAGCGCCATATGTGATGCAGGCTGCCAATGATTTGCAGGTGCATTTAGGTTGGTCGGTGCAGATTTATAATGCGGCAGAAGCATTGCCAAATCTGATCAATCCCTTCTTTATGCTGCCGATGTTGGGAATTTTAAAACTCAAGGCCAAAGACGTGATTGGTTTTACCGTGACTCAATTGGTGTTCCATCTTCCGTTAGTGCTGTTCTTATTGTGGATTTTAGGACGCACCCTCAGCTATAGCCCACCAGTCATGTAAGACCAACAACAATTGCACAGCGCTACTTTTTATATTGAACATCATGAATATAAAAAGTGGCGTGAGCTGTTCTTGAACACAGTAAAAACCCGCTTCCGATTTTCATTCAAATCCCCCACTACTTTCATTCTAAGTGCCCAGAACTGTGCTATTTTTAAGCAAATTGCACCACTTTTCACCAAAATTACAATTTATTTTCTAAATTGGTGCGTTTTTTGCATTAGATATTTCATCAAATTGAGCTGTTGCGATATAGCTTGAGTTTTTAGATTTACTAAATCTATTTTGGTGCAAAAAACGAATCAAATATTTGCACCAAAATAAAATTTAGCACTTTTTTTGAGCGCCACTATGCAAAACGTAGATCTATTTTTTTTACTGCTCGGGACAGTACTGGTATTAGCAATGCACGCTGGCTTTGCATTCTTGGAATTAGGCACGGTACGCCATAAAAACCAAGTCAATGCATTGAGTAAAATCCTCACCGATTTTGCCATTTCAGCAATTGCCTATTTCTTTGTAGGCTATTGGATTGCATATGGTCAAAACTTTTTCCACGCTGGCAGTACCTTAGCAGCCGATCATGGCTATAACCTGATGCGTTGTTTCTTCTTACTGACCTTTGCTGCTGCAATTCCTGCGATTATTTCGGGCGGTATTGCAGAACGTGCCAAAATGCGTGCTCAAGCCATTGCAACATTGATTTTGGTGGCACTCATCTATCCGTTCTTCGAAGGCATGATCTGGAATGGTAATTATGGCCTGCAAAAGTGGTTAGAGAACTCTTTTGGTGCAAGTTTCCATGACTTTGCAGGCTCCGTTGTGGTGCATGCCATGGGCGGTTGGATTGCCCTTGCTGCGGTGATTTTACTCGGTGCTCGTCATGGTCGTTATAAAAATGATGGTCGTGTCAGTGCTCATCCACCGTCATCGATTCCATTCCTTGCTTTAGGTTCATGGATTCTGATCGTGGGCTGGTTTGGCTTTAACGTGATGAGTGCACAACGGGTTGAAGCGATTTCAGGTCTGGTTGCAATCAATTCTCTCATGGCAATGGTCGGTGGTACTTTAGCAGCCAACTTTATGGGCCGTAATGACCCTGGTTTCTTACACAATGGTCCATTGGCTGGCTTAGTCGCAATCTGTGCAGGTTCCGACATTGTGCACCCAATTGGTGCGTTAATAATTGGTGGCACGGCGGGTGCACTATTTGTTTACCTGTTCACCTATACCCAAAACAAACTTAAAATTGATGATGTACTTGGGGTATGGCCTTTACACGGTGTATGTGGTGCATTGGGTGGAATTGCAGCGGGCATCTTTGGCCAACAAGCTTTAGGTGGCTTAGGGGGGGTCTCCATCATCTCGCAAATCATTGGTACGGGTCTTGGCATTATCATTGCCTTAGTCGGTGGTTTTATTGTCTATGGTCTATTAAAAGCCACTATGGGTATTCGCCTGTCACAAGAAGATGAGTATCGTGGTGCGGATCTTTCAATCCATAAAATTTCAGCCAATTCGGAAGAATCAATGTTCTAATTTTTTAAACCCTTTTAAGCGACGGAAACGTCGCTTTTTTTATCTCGACTAAAAACGAGCTGACTTTTCGTTTTCGTATTTGATCATGCTATTCCAATCAACCTTGCCTATACATAGCGGTTTTAGTACTAGGATAAAGCAGTTGTGCAACCGACTCTGTCCTAGTGAATCCAAGCGATCATGGCACATATCATGCTTTATATTTCTTGCAATTTTTACTGTAATTTACAGCTTTTAAATTACGCTATTCATCCACCATTACGATTAACAAAACCGTAAAGAATATCGCTTGAGCATGCGCATTGAACTCTATTAAGATGAAAAATAATGTTTTTTAATACATCAAAAAGAACACATTATTTTTCATAACAATGAACGGTTAAACCGCAACAATGACGCATGCGATCATAACGATACAAAAGGAGTTTTGTACATGATTTATAAACGCACCATGACCTCTCTGCTTTGTGCAGGCACATTGGTATTCGGACTCAGTGCTTGTAGTGACAACAAAGCGCCGGCCGCTGGCGACAAAGCGACTGAAGCTGGTGCCTCCACTTCGGGAACATTAAACAAAATCAAAAGCTCTGGCACGATAGTGCTGGGTTATCGAGATTCATCCATTCCCTTTTCTTATATTGCATCGACCCCAAACCAACCAGTCGGTTATGCGCATGATCTGCAACTTAAAGTGGTTGAGGCCGTAAAGCAGAAGCTGAATATGCCAGACCTAAAGATTCGCTACAACTTAGTGACCAGTCAGAACCGTATTCCACTGGTCTCGAATGGAACTGTCGATCTGGAATGTGGCTCAACCACCAATAATAAAGAACGACAACAGCAAGTTGATTTCTCTGTCGGTTTCTTTGAAGTGGGCTCTCGACTGCTGACTGCTAAAAATTCGGGGATTAAAGACTTTGCCGATTTAAAAGGCAAAAAACTGGTCACCACAGCAGGAACCACATCTGAACGCTATATTCGTCAACACCAGCAAGAACTTGGCATTGGCGAAATCATTTCCGCCAAAGACCATGCTGAATCCTTCCTGATGCTGCAAAATGGCCGTGCTGTGGCATTTATGATGGATGATATTCTGCTCGCAGGTGAAAAATCTAAAGCCAAAGATCCGAATCAATGGGACATCGTTGGTACTGCGCCAATTCATGAAATCTATGGTTGTATGCTGCGAAAAGGAGATACTGGTTTTAAACAGGTGGTTGATGATGCCATCAAGACAACTTATGCCTCTGGTGAAATCAACAAGATGTATGAAAAATGGTTCCAGCAACCGATTCCACCAAAGAATATTAATTTGAATTTTGCCATGTCGGATCAGCTCAAAGCCTTAATCAGCAATCCACATGATCGCGATCAATAATTCGCTCCCCTTATCGCAAGCATAGTAGTGTGAGATCGGGAAACAGTGGATGTTGTCCCGACTCTACTCAGGAGTTGTTATGAATTATAGCTGGAACTGGGGAGTTTTATGGCAATCAACAGGTATCGGAGATACCACCTACCTGAACTGGATCATCACAGGTCTGGGCTGGCTGGTTGTGATTGCTGTGGTCGCATGGACTATTGCCCTGCTGCTGGGCAGTATCCTCGGCATTATGCGCACGCTCCCCAATAAAACCGCCAGAGCCATCGGTACCACCTACGTTACCCTGTTTAGAAATGTACCTTTACTGGTTCAATTATTTATCTGGTTTTATGTGGTTCCCAACTTTCTGCCCGCCCCGATTAAAAACTGGTGGATGAATGATCTAGGAGCCAATACCACTGCCCTGATTTCGGCCAGTATCGGGCTGGGTCTGTTCACTGCTGCGCGGGTATGTGAGCAAGTCCGAACTGGGATTGAAGCCCTGCCCAAGGGACAAATCAATGCAGGCTATGCTATGGGCTTTTCCACGGCGCAACTGTATCGCTATGTCATTCTACCGCAGTCATTTCGCACCATTTTACCGCCGCTAAGTTCAGAGTTGACCAACTGTGTCAAAAACACCTCGGTCGCCTCTTTAGTCGGTGTTGCAGAAATTATTTCGCAGATGAAAACCATCAGTGAATACACTCAGAATACCATCGAAATTTATACCTATGTCACGCTGATTTTTATTCTGATTAACATCTGTCTTATTTTTAGCATGAACCTGTTGGAAAAGCGTCTGCGTATTCCTGGTTTAATATCAGGAGGAAAGTAGTATGGAATGGCTAACCTCTTTTCTCAGTGACTTACAGCAGTCTGGACCTGCGCTGTGGTATGGATTCAGCATTACCTTAAAAGTCGTGGTGATTGCGACCATTGGCGGTATTGCGATTGGTACTCTCGTGGCCCTGATGCGCCTGTCATCAATCAAAATTTTAAATTGGATTGCACAGGCTTATGTGGATCTGTTCCGTTCCATTCCGCTGTTACTGGTGCTGATGTGGTTCTACTTTGCCGTGCCATTTTTTTATACCGCAATTACAGGACAATATCTGACCATTGATACCGCTTTGGTTTCAAGTATCGTGGCCTTCATGCTGTTTGAAGCCGCTTATTTTTCTGAAATTGTCCGTGCAGGAATTCAGTCCATTCCCAAAGGTCAAGCTGCCGCTGCTTCTGCATTGGGCATGAGCTATGGCCAATCCATGCGTCTGATTATTCTGCCACAGGCATTCAGAAAAATGACACCCTTACTGCTTCAACAGACCATCATCCTGTTTCAGGATTCCACCATGGTCTATGCCATTGGCTTACTCGATTTTTTCAGAACAAATTATGTTCGTGGCGATTTAATGTCTCTACTCACCCAATATATTTTATTTGCAGGGCTGATGTACTTCACGATTAGTGCTTTAGCAACATTCGCAGTGAAACGTTTACAAAGGAGGTTAAGTGTATGAGCGACAATAAAGTAATGATCGACCTCCAGAATGTCAGTAAATGGTACGATCAATTTCAGGTCCTAACCGAATGCAGTACCCAAATCTGCCAAGGTGAAGTGGTGGTGGTCTGTGGCCCATCAGGTTCAGGAAAATCAACCTTGATTAAAACCGTGAATGGGCTTGAACCCTTTCAGCAAGGTAAAATCTTTGTCGATGGCGTGCCCGTTCACGAACCCAAAACCGATATGACTAAACTACGCAGCCGTGTCGGTATGGTGTTCCAGCACTTTGAATTATTTCCTCATCTCAGCATTACCGAAAATCTGACCATTGCACAGATCAAAGTGCTTGGCCGTTCAGAAGCGGAAGCCAATAAAAAAGGACTCGCCTATCTGGATCGGGTTGGGCTCAGTGCCCATGCCAATAAATACCCTGCTCAGCTTTCAGGAGGGCAACAACAACGAGTTGCGATTGCGCGTGCCCTCAGTATGGACCCAATCGCAATGCTATTTGATGAGCCAACTTCTGCGCTTGACCCTGAAATGATCAATGAAGTTCTCGATGTGATGGTGGGATTGGCCAAAGAAGGCATGACCATGATGTGTGTGACGCATGAAATGGGCTTTGCCCGTCAGGTCGCCAATCGCATTATTTTCATGGACCAAGGTAAAATCGTAGAAGACTGTTCTAAAGATGAATTCTTTGGGGCGCCACGTGGTGAACGTGCACAGCAATTCCTGAATAAAATCCTGCACTAATCAGTTCTTGGTTTCAGCATAAAGCAGCCAAATGGCTGCTTTGTGCTGAAATGGAACAAGGAAAAATCATAAAATATACTTAAAAAAATAAAATAAATATTTTCAAATACTTAAGAAATAAACTTACACTTATTTTTAACTCCCCTCCACTACCATTTTTTTATGATAATTTAAGAGCCAATTAAGCTTATTCACATTAAATAACACAATTGTCATCTGATTTTAATAATACGTTCCATGATTTTGAAAACACCTTTCTTCGCATTGATGAGCTTTCTATTATTGGTCAGCTTTTTCATCTTGTTGTTCGTGTTTCCAGTCGGTGGAACCATTGACATGCAACTGATTCAACCTTGGGTCAGTCAACATGGTGGCTTCCCTTATAAAAATGATTGGTTTCTCGATAAACTTAACCATACTTACGTCAAACAACTTTTAACGCTTGTTTATGTGGTTTTTTTCTTTTTGTGGTGCGCCTCTTTTAAAGTCGAAAAGCTGAAACCACAACGTTGGCAATATGGTTATATGTTTTGGGTCAGCATGCTCTGTACAGGTATCGTAGGACTACTCAAAGCCCATTCTTATCACGCCTGTCCATGGTATATGACCCATGAAACGCCAACAGGCTTTATCTGGGATTTCTCTGCAACTGCTGGACACTGCTTTCCAGGTGGACATGCCAGTACAGGTTTTGCATTGGTCACAGGCTATTTTGTCTATCGTCTACATCAAACACAACGTGCTTGGTTTTATCTCATGGCAGCAATGATCATTGGCTTTGCGATGGGTTGGGCTCAGATGATGCGCGGCGCCCATTTTTTGAGTCATAATTTGTGGACTGCATGGGTTTGCGTTGCTGTGAACCTTGTGTTGTATGCGTTCACTTATAAACGCCACCAAGCCATTACAAATCGTAATTCTATACCGTTATCGACAATTGATGTGGTAAAGTGAACGCCCGTACTCAAACAACGAGTATGTTTGACGCTCACATTAGGATTATTTTTGCTGCCGTATGTCTGACTATCAATCTTTTTTGGAATCCACTTTAGCAACGCAATCCGACTCTATTCAGTCTTATGAACTAGATTCACGTAAAGTATGGCTTAAAAAAGCATCTGAACGTCATGGTTTGTGGTTATATACGCCTCTGAAATGGCTAGCAAAAATATTTAATCTCGGCTCCATTACCCCAGTTCCCAACCAAGGGGGATCAGTTGCAATCCAATGTGAATTCAAACGTATTCAGCAGCTCAAAGCATTAGGGATTTCAACACCGAATGTATTGGCGCTCTCAAAAAAAGGCATTCTGCTCGAAGATGTCGGCTCACAACGTCAAAGCTATGTCAGCCAACTAGACCAAAAAATTGCAAGCCTTAAAGACCATCCTGAACAACAATTTGACTTATTTCATCAAGCCATTCAAGCCATTCGCCAGTTGCATGCGAATGAGGGTTATTTAAGTGAAGCCTTTGCGCGGAACATTCTGGTCGATGAACAAAATCAGTTTACTTTTATTGATTTTGAAACAGATCCGCGAGATGTGCTCAGCCTGCATGATTGTTTTGTTCGTGACTGGTTACTGTTTATCTTCTCGACAGCCTATCATTTTGAATTTGAACGACTCGAGCCAGCCAGCCAACTGCTTTATCAAGCTTTACTGGATGAACCTCAAGTCTATAAAGATATTTGTAAGGTCGGTAAACGTTTAAACTGGGTATTACGCTTGAATGTCAGCAAAGTCGGCAATGATGGTAAACGTATCCAGAAATGTGTGTTATTTCTGCGCGATCTGAAACAGCAATCTGAAGCCAATACTCAGTCAAATTAAGCCCTCGTTATATTCAATGCGGTTCATGATGCGCAAGTTTCTTTGGTAATCTGACCAATACGCTCAAACCGCCTAATTCAATACTCCGAGATAAAGTCAAAACCCCACCTAAACGTTGGGTGGCTTTATCTACAATTGAAAGTCCAAGCCCACTACCCACTTCTAAGTGATGGTGGACACGATAAAAACGTTTTAGTACTTTGTCGTATTGTTCAGGATCAATTCCATTACCACTATCTTCGATTTGAATATAGGCAAAATCATCGGTATCGCTATAGACTGAAATATTAATAATGCCTTGATTCGGGGTATATTTAATTGCATTGTCAATCAGGTTAAAAATAATCGAATGTACCGTTGATTCAAGACTCTGCATTTCAATAGGATCATTGCGCTCAAAGCCTAAATCAATCTCCTTTTGCATGGCTAAATTCACCAATTGCTCAACACAGTTGAGTGCAACATCGTTCAATCTGAAATTAGTATTGGGTTCAATCAGGCTGAGTGCAACATCCTGCTTAGCCAATGCTAAAAGCTGGGTGACTAAATGTTGAATACGGGCTAAGCCTTTACTCAGATTTTGCAAAGCCTCATGTTCTGGAAACTGACTGATCAAAATTCGGGTTTGCAAATTCAGTGCAGTCACAGGTGTTCTAAGTTCATGCGCGGCATCGGCAATAAATTGCTTTTGCTCAGTTTGAGCATGCTGAATACGCTCAAATAAACGATTCATTTCTTCAATGGTAGGTAACAGTTCTTGTGGATAATCTTTCACATCTATCGGTGATAAACCATCCGAATCACGTTGGGTCAATTCCGTTTTAAAATCATCTAAGGGTTTTAAGCTCAAACTGATAATAAATGCTAACACCAAAATCGCAATCGGCAATAAGAGCAGATAAGGGACAAACATACTCCCGGCCAACTCCCACGCAAACGCATGGCGTACCTCTTCTTGCTGACTGACTTGAATCTGATAGTCTTTTAATGGAATCACATACACACGCCACTTTCCTTGCGGTGTGTTTTGGGTATAAAAACCAGCTTGTTTCACAGGCGGGAGCAAGAGATGGGTCTGATGCCATAAATGACTTTGATCTTTATAGGCCCAAATATCAATCAACAAATCCTCTTCATGGTAGGTTCTGTGCAACTCCACCCGACTTGCCGTTGGCGTTACTGGCTGAGAGCTGGAACGTTCCGCCATGTATTGCATTTGGGTATCTAAAATTTCATCGACTTCATGTAATGAAATTTTATATGCGGCTAAAATCAAGAAACAACCCAGCACAATACTGAAAATAGAGGTTCCCCAAATCAGTCTTTTCTTGAGTGAATAATGCTGAGTTTTTTTCATAAGTTTAAGCTTGCCCCAAACGATAACCTAGACCACGAATGGTTCGAATAAAGTCTTTTCCAAGTTTGGCTCGTAAATGGTGTACATAGACTTCAATGGTATTACTGGTCACTTCACTGTCAAAATCATACAGTTTGTCTTCCAAATTAGCTTTCGAGAAAATTTTGTTTGGATGAGAAACCATCGGGATCAGAATGGCCCATTCCCGATTAGACAGTTCAATCTGTTGTCCTTTAAATGTCGCCAAGTGCTGTTCAACATCGAGAGTCAACTCACCACTTTTTAACAATTGTGACTGACTTTTCAACTGTGCTGTTTCTACACTGCCACGACGTAATAACGCATTGATTCGTGCAAGCAATTCATCGAACTCATACGGCTTGATCAAATAATCATCTGCGCCTTGATTGAGACCATCCACACGATTTTGTAACTGATCTCGTGCAGAAATAATCAACACAGGTATTGAACTACGTTGACGAATCTGTCTGAGAATTTGCATCCCATCCATCAAAGGTAGCCCTAAATCCAACAAGATTAAATCAAAAGACTGTTTGGTTAACAAAGCTAGTCCATCGACCCCGTTATTGACCCACTCCACCTCAAACTGATGATATCGCAATAAAGTCAATGTTGACTCTGCAATCATAAAATCATCTTCTATCATCAAGATCTTAGTCATGATTTCATTACACCTTATGGGTTAGGACATGTCTGCAACATGTCATTTTTAGCATTAATTACCTTGGTTTTGATATCAAGCAAACTCAGCATGGTTGGGAACAAGTTATCTTGGCTCAGCTTATTTTTACTTTGTTGTGCCAAACATTTGACTTGCTTCGCTGCTTGTTGTTGCCATACCTGAGAGAACCACATCACCATCGGTACATGGGTTTGTTGCGTCGGCGCAATCGCATAAGGTGCACCATGCAAATACATCCCACTCTCACCTGTTGATTCACCATGATCAGACAAATACCACAAACCTGTTTGATATTTCGTTGTATTTTTTAATGTTTCAATCAATGAATCTAAAACATAATCGGTATAAAGCAAAGTATTATCATAGCTATTCACGAGTGCTTCTTGAGTACAGCCCTGAATCGCATTGGTATCACAGGTTGGTTTAAATACACGGTATTCAGCAGGTACCCGCTTATAATAGGCTGGTCCATGGCTGCCCATTTGATGCAATACCACTAAATGTGGACGGGTATCATCTTTCGGGATTGTTTCAATATAAGCTTTCAGACTATCAATCAAAATGTCATCCAGACATTCGCCATCCTTACACCATTTCTGTTGAATTGGCTCAGGGATTTTGAATTGCTCAACACGGTCACAAGTCCCTTTACAACCCGAATTATTATCAATCCAAGTCACTTGGTAACCCGCTCGTTTTGCAATATCCAGTAGACCTTCTCGATGACTCGCAAGACGTTCATCGTAATCTTCTCTTGGCATACCAGAGAACATACAAGGTACTGAAACTGCCGTTGCTGTACCACACGAACTCACCTGAGAGAAATTTAAAATATCCTGTTTGGCGAGTTTGGGATTAGTATCTTTTGCATAACCATTTAAAGAAAAATTTTCTGCACGTGCCGTTTCACCCACCACCAATACCATCAGTTTGGGTATAGTTGTTGATGATTGCGTTGCTTGAGCATCTTCGCCATAAGTCACCAGAGGAAGATTTTCCTTAGGAGCTTTCTTTTTATAATACGATACAAATGAAGCAATCATATTTTGAGGAGAAATCATGCCTTTTAAATCGCGGTTTTCACGAAAGATTGCAGCAAAATCGACATAAAAGACAAATAGTAAACCACCAACCATAGCTAAAGAAACAAGTGAAGCCAGCACCTTTTTCCAAATTTGTCGAATAACAGGTTCAGGTTTTAATTTAATCAGCAAAATCACAATAATCGGCACAATCACCATACCAATGATCCAAACCAGCAAATGCCAAGACCAGGTATCTTTTGCTTCAGCGATATCCGTTTGCATCAGGTTTTGAATTTGGTCTGAAGTGATCCAGACCCCTAGAGTATTAACCGCATAAGAGGCAAAACCACCAATAAAAACTAAGGCGATTGCAATTGGTTTTGCGGTCCATTTCCAATTCAAAACTTGAAAAAGAAAAGTATAGAATGCAGTTACCACACCGACTGAGGCTAAAGCAAATAGTCCTGCTTTAAAACCTGTATAAGGGGTCAGTGTCTGCATCTTTTCATAAAATGCAAAATTCAGAAAAACCCCTAACCAAACTGCGAGTAACACATTGAAGGTAAGTAATGAAATGGTCTTGGTTTTGAGTCTTTTTAGCAACATAAGCATCACAATCTAAAAATAAATTTCTTAGCTTTTTTTAAGATAAGAATAAAAACTTAAAAATGACTTAAACAAAACAATAGCAACCCAACAAAATGACAGGTTAAAAATTGAGTTAATTAAGAATTGGAGTAATTAAAGTATGAATAAGGTCCTATTTTTATAAATCCTTGGCGAAGCAATTCCCGATCCTTGTAGCCTAGAGTTTTATGAAAATAAATAATTCTATTTAAAGAAAAAACAATATAAACAAAAATGCCCTTTAAGCAAACTTAAAGGGCATTTTTTTAAATAAAAGCAGATTAGAATTTGAACTCTAAACCTAAGCCTGCAACAGGTTGTTTATCCTTTTTACTTGCTTGCTCAAGCGTTAGATAACCTGCATAACCATAAGTCTTAACTTGTTTGTTAAATGCATAATCTGCACCAGCGATAATTTGTTTTGCTTTAAAGTCAGCAGTATTGGTTTTAAAGCTCGTATCATTCTGGCTATATTGACCTTTCACCGTCCAGTTCTTCGCTTGAGGGATATTATATTCCGCGCCTAACAACCAACCTTGTGTGTCATCAATATTTTCTGAACCTGGCGCATTACCAGACACAGCTTCTACTTCTGAAGTCTGATACAGTGCTTTAAGTGCCAAGCCTTCAAGCGGCGTGACTTTACCAATTGCACGTACCGTATTTGCCGCTGCAAACAAGCCACCACCAGCAATTGCAGGCTCAGCAGCATTTAAGAAACCACGACCAAGGAAGGTGCTTGGAATCGCTTTGTCATAACCAAGACCAGCTACCACCAATGGATTTTCATAAGTTACAGATGCTGACCATGCATCACCTAAACCACGACCAGCAACTTTTGCGCCGCCACTGGTTGCTTTAATACCAGAAGACTCACCTGTTGCAAGTAACGCATTAAATTTAAATGCACCATCGAGTAATTTCACTGCTGGTGATTCATAAATCACTGCATTATCAATACGGTTTTCACCTGTGAAAATACCTGTGATATCAGCCTTGTTGGCAACATAGTTGTTAAAAGTATCTACAACGCTCGATAATTGTTTTACAGGCGTATCATGCTTACCAATTTTCAAAGTACCCAATTGCGCATCTTTCAAACCGACAAAACGATTACGCTGTACCCAATCATTGCTATCGCCATCAGCGCTAAAGCCCCATTCAATTGCATAAACTGCGCTTAAACGCTCAGTTAGCTTTTCATCACCTTTAAGTCCAAGGAATGAACTGTTTGAGCTGATTTCCCAAACGTCTTTGTTTGACTTCGTTGCATTTTTTTCTGGTAAATAATCAACACTGGCATCAATCTCGCCATAAAATGTTGGTGCAGCAAAAGTGGTTGTTGCAAGTAAACTAAGCACTGCTGCTGTTACAATTTTGATTTTCATTGTTTACATCCTGGTTAAATTTGTAACAAATCCTACACATTAACTTTATATGACAAAACGATTAAAATCTTATTAATTTATTCCAATTTCGACTAAAGTTTAATTTTTATACATTCAGTTATTCATTTTAATTGACTTATTTACGACAATATACACTCTAAATTTAATATCTATATCAATTAATTATCGAAATATTTCTTTATTTTTATTCACAGAAATCTCTATATTCATAAAATGATAAAATCCGACGAAAATCATTCCATTCCTATATAAGCTGAGTCATATACCCAGATTATTTGTTTCAACATACATCGTTTAAACACAAAAATTGTAATAAAAAGTGACCTTTATCTTGCTTTATTTTTCCAATAAAAGATCGGACTCAAACACAGCATTGAAATGATGCAGATCACCAGTAAATAATCTGCATAGCCCAGCCAATCGCCCACCACACCACTGAATAAATACAATAAACCACTGACCGTTGCCATGATCGATACCTGAAAGGTAAAGTCCGTTCCTGCAAATTGTTTACGGCTATATTGCATGACCAGTGTCAGCATCGCGACCAGCAGCATTGCAGAACAGGCATCTTCAACTGCATTTACCACATACAACCAAAGTGGAGCAATTTGATAACGAGATTCATAGGCATAGCCGAGAATGGCATACGCCCCCAAACTTATAATTTTCAAAAATGAGAATACGATTAAACAACTTGTTCTAGAGAAATATTTTAATAATAGCCCAGCGACAGCCGCTCCCAATAATGCCGCAACCGCTCCAAACATGGTAATAAACACCCCTATCTGAGTGAAATTCAGCCCCATATCCACCATCAATGGTTTCAATAAAGGTCCTGCTAGACCATCAGCCACTTTAAAACTGATCAGTACCAACAGCCATGCTTTTAATTCTGGAGAAGACTGGAAATAATTTAAATAAGCTTTAATTGCCTGAGTAAAGGATTGAACATTCGCTTTATTGAGTGTGTCTTTGCTTTCATGTTGCGGCTCGGAATAAAATAAAACAGGCAATGTGTTTAAAAAAACCAAACCTGCCAAAGCCAGAAATGTGCTTTGCCAATCCAGCCAATCCAAACACCAAAGTACAGCTCCGCCCCCGACAATAAAACCTAAACGTGATCCGATCACTTGGAAGGTATTGCCCCAATGCTGCTGATCACTTTTGAGTAAATTGACAGCCAAGCCATCTGTGGCAATATCTTGGGTTGCCCCTGTTAAATTCATCAACAAGAGTAAGCCAAAGAAAATCAGTAGATAACTCGGTTGATCCAAGGCATCAATAGGGAAAAATGAGAGAATAATCAGAATAACAACGCTGCAAAGTTGCGTCGGAATGATCCAGCTACGGTAGTGCCCGAATCCCAATAAGGCAAACCGATCCACATAAGCAGCCCAAAAAATCTTAATCGACCAAGGCAACATCAATAAGCCGAAACCACCAATATGCGCCAGTGACACCCCTTGTGCCCTTAAAATCACAGGCAATGCATGCGTCATAAAGCCAACAGGCAAGCCCTGTGCCCAATACAAAGAAAACAATAAAATGTAAATCTGTCGAAGATTAGGCATTCCGCGTTTTCCATCGCACTACAATAAAGTCGATCAAGTATCCAATCCTTTCATCTGTAAGGCAATAAAATCTTATTTTTTGCCAATGCAGGCGCTGTCATGAGTGTTTAACATAATTGTAGTTGTCATTACATATCGTGATTTATGCCACAGCATTTTCCAGATTTACCTCCGCTGGTTCCACAACGTGGTACAGCTTATAGTCGTGCATTGTGTAAAAAACTTTTTCTCGGCCAAGGCTGGACGGTTGTTGGTGAAATTCCCAATCTACCTAAAGCTGTTGCCATTATCTCGCCACATACTTCCAACATTGACGGTTGGTATGGCTTTCTCGCTATAGGTGGCTTGGGCTTAAAAATTACGGTTTTAGGTAAAGATACTTTATTTAAACCAGCTTTGAAGCCACTTTTAAACTGGGCAGGACTCATTCCTGTTCATCGTGATAGTGCTCATGGTTTGACAGAACAAGTTGTTGCCACGATTCATCAACACGATAAAATCTGGATTGGGATGGCGCCTGAAGGAACACGTAAAAAAGCAGAGAAAATGAAAAGTGGTTTCTATCATATTGCCCATGCTGCCGGGATTCCCATCGTAATGTTTGCTTTTGATTACGACCATAAAACCATTTACTGCTTAGGCGCTTTTACCCCAACAGGTCACTATCAACAAGACTTAGAGCACATCATGCAACGTTATGTCGGACACTTCTCGCCCAAGAACCCAGATTGGCTGGCAGAACCCTTACAAAAACTTGTGAAAAAAAACTAGAAAGTTAAGGGCAAATCTGCTCTGATGTGCCCATCTTTTTGTACATTTTATCTGCACCTGATATGAAAATTGCTCGACTGTCTTGCTTGGCTGTTCTAAGTCTCGCTTTATTTGGTTGTGATCAAACAGCAAAGAAAACACCTCAAACTACGGCGATTAAAGCACGTGAACCTGTCATTGCACTCGCGTTGGGTGGTGGCGGTGCCAAAGGCTTTGCCCATATTGGCGTGATCAAGGTGTTAGAGTCACATGGCATTAAAGCCAAAATCGTGACGGGCACCAGTGCAGGGAGTTTCGTGGGCAGTATTTATGCCAGTGGACAAACCCCTTATCAAATGCAGAATCTGGCGTTAAAACTGCAAGAATCTGATTTACGCGATTTAACTTTGAATAGTCAAGGTATTATCCTCGGCCAAAAACTACAAAACTATGTAAATACGCAAGTGGGCAATAAACCAATTGAGCAATTCCCAATTCGTTTTGCTGCGGTCGCAACGCGCTTAGATAATGGAAAAAAAGCAGAGTTTATTAAAGGCAATGCAGGTCAAGCTGTACGAGCTTCTTGTAGTATTCCAAACGTGTTTGTGCCTGCGGTGATTGGCAATACCAAATATGTAGATGGTGGCTTAGTCAGTCCAATTCCTGTTAAAACAGCCAAAGATATGGGGGCTGATATTGTGATTGCCGTAGATATTTCTGCACGTCCAGTAGGAGGCAAACCTTTAAGTATGTGGGGCTTACTCGATCAAACCATTAATATCATGGGACAGCAAAGTATTAATGAAGAGTTGAATCAAGCCACCGTCGTGATTCAGCCTAAAGTGGGCCATTTAGGCGCATTAGACCTAAAATCCAGTAATGAAGCAATTTTAGAAGGTGAAAAAGCGGCTCAAGCCAAGATCACTGCGATTCGAAATGCGATTACGACGTTTAAAAACTCCCCTGCTGCCCTTAAGCCTGCGCCAAAGTCTAAATTCTAAAAATCCTCCTCAAGGGCTGTTGATCTGCATAACGACTTGCAATCCAAGCAAGATTCCTTGTGACCATCAGCCCCAAATTCCAAAAAAACAATCTTTGTATATTCATAAAGATAATGATCTGCTAGAGTGCTAAAGGTGAATATTTTTTCACCTCCACTCCGTTTAATGATGCGAGCAAATCTATGGAATTTGTAGTTGAACCTTGGCACTGGTTTGTATTAGGGATTTTACTCATTCTTTCAGAGTTAATTTTGCCTGCTTTTGCTGCATTATGGTTTGGCATAGCAGCAGTCATGGTCTGTATTTTACTGTGGCTTTTCCCGATGATGGGCTTTACCACCCAAGTCATTACTTGGGGAGTTTTATCTATTTTATGCACGATTCTTTGGTTCAAATTTATCAAACCTCTCTCAATTGATAAAACCAAAGCAGGACTTCCTCGTGAAGCAACCATTGGTCAAGTCGGTATGGTGATCCAGACTGGTCTTGAACATGGACAAATTATTGTACGCTTCTCGATGCCTGTTTTAGGTTCTGATGAATGGAATTGCCGTTGTACTGTACCTGTACAAGTCGGCGATCGCGTTCGAGTCGTTGATATTTTGGGTAATGATTTAGTCGTTCAACCGCATAGCACGTCATAAACACAAAAGAGGGTTTTCAATGTCTGTCGGTACTATTGTTGTTTTAGCTTTTTTAGCTTTTATTGCTATAACCATCTTTAAAGGGGTTCGTATTGTTCCCCAAGGTTATAAATGGATTGTTCAACGTTTAGGTAAATACCATACCACGTTGAATCCTGGTCTCAATTTCGTGATTCCATATGTAGACGAAGTTGCTTATAAAATTACCACGAAAGATATTGTTTTAGATATTCCTTCACAAGAAGTCATTACCCGAGACAATGCTGTACTGGTGATGAATGCCGTAGCTTATATCAACCTGACAACACCAGAAAAAGCGGTGTATGGGATTGAAAACTATACTTGGGCCATTCAAAACCTTGTTCAAACTTCACTCCGTTCAATCGTTGGTGAAATGGATTTGGATGATGCGCTTTCTTCACGTGATCATATCAAAGCGAAGTTAAAAGCAGCCATTTCTGATGATATTTCAGATTGGGGCATTACCCTGAAAACGGTTGAAATCCAAGATATTCAGCCATCTCACACCATGCAAGCTGCGATGGAAGCTCAAGCGGCGGCTGAGCGTCAACGTCGTGCGACGGTGACTAAAGCAGATGGTGAAAAACAGGCTGCGATTCTAGAAGCGGATGGTCGTTTGGAAGCTTCGCGTCGTGATGCAGAGGCACAGGTTGTTCTTGCAGAATCTTCACAACGTGCGATTGAAATGGTCACGACAGCTGTCGGTGATAAAGAAATCCCTGTTGCTTACTTACTCGGTGAGCAATATGTGAAAGCGATGCAAGATCTTTCTAAATCTAGCAATGCAAAAACTGTGGTCCTTCCAGCGGATGTACTCAATGCCATTCGTGGAATTATGGGCAAACACTAAGTCCTGTTTCCAATCAAAATAAAGCAGCGTTATCGCTGCTTTATTTTTTATACATTCTGAATTCGCTTTCGATCTTTAAGTGGGAGTTTTCCCACCACTAAATCATAAGAATCTTTAATCAGGTCTTGCAGCAAATCTGCGGTGATCTCTGGACGACTTGCAATCGAAATCCAGTGTTTCTTATTCATGTGATAACCTGCGGAAATTGAAGGATACAGCTCCTGATATTCCAAACTTTTCTCAGGCTTGCATTTAATCGTCACCAGCAACTTGCCAGAATAAGCACCAATCAACATAAATACCTTATCAAAGACCTTAAAGACCTCACAGTCTGGACCAAAAGGTTGTGATTGGATGGAAAAAGCCAGTTGTTGTCCATATTCAAGCGCACATTTTTCTAATTGATCGTCATTCATAAAGCGATGCTCTGTTGTTATTTCTATGGATCATCTATTTATCTTAGATTCACTTTTATATTAAAACAATGATTTATAAACTGCTTAAATCTATGCTGTTGATTGCATTAAGGTGTATACCGACTCCAAAAATAAAGACCATACAAGGATGGTCTTTTATAACACTCAATAATTGATCAAAGATGACGGAAGATTAACTTTTCCGTGCCAGTAAAAACTGCGAAATCTCGACCAGCTCTTTGGCATCAGCACCAAAATAAGCCAAGGCTTCAAAAGCCTGATCATGTAAAGTTTGTGCATAAGCCTGTGCTTGTGCTAAGCCCATCAACGATGGATAAGTTGATTTCTGAACTTGCTCATCTTTACCCGCAGTCTTGCCTAAAGTCTCAGTGCTTGCCGTCACATCTAGAATATCATCTTGTACTTGGAAGGCTAAACCAATCGTTTGCCCAAATTGGCGTAATTTAGGAATTGCCTGATCAGTCCCATTAAAAATGGTCACCGCACCCATCATAATTGCTGCTTGAATCAAAGCCCCTGTTTTATTACGGTGAATATTTTCCAATTCAGCTTGATCAACTTGTTTTCCTTCCCCTTCAGCCTGTAAATCCAATACCTGGCCACAAACCATCCTTGAACTTGCTGTTGCCAAGATTTGCACTTGTTTTAAGACAATGGCAGCTTCAGTTCCTTGGCCCTGCTCATCAAACAAACGGCTGCCCAAAATCTCAAATGCCATCGACTGCAAAATATCACCCGCCAATAAGGCCGTATCTTCACCAAATGCAACATGACAGGTTGGTTGTCCACGACGTAGTAAATCATTGTCCATGCATGGTAAATCATCATGTGCCAACGAATAACAGTGTATCAATTCAACCGCAACTGCGGCACGGCGTGCTGCTGCAAAGTTGTGATTCGGCTGTAATGACGCTGCTGCATAACAGAGTGCAGGACGAACCCGCTTACCACCTAACATCACGGTATGATGAACGGCTGCTTTTAAAGGTTCTGGAATTGAAAATGCAGCCAATGCTGTCAATAAATCTTGTTGAATACGTTGTTGAGCTTGTTTTAGAACATCCGCATTAACTTGAGAGATAGATGACACAGTTGTTGCCTCAGGAAATCTGAATGGAAGAGTAAAATGACAAGACTTGTCAGAATTGCCACATCATAACATTATTTATCTCATGAAATTGTGTTTGTATTTTTAATAGACCTAAAATAATAAGGCCTTCAAATGAAGGCCTTACCTATAAAACTCAAAAAGAAAATAAACTAGAAGGTATCCCCTGGTACACGAACCCAGCCTTCCATCAACACACGCGCACTGCGACTCATAATGGCTTTTTTAACAGACCACTTACCATCAATCAATTCAGCTTGAGCACCCACACGTAAAGTCCCAGATGGATGACCGAAACGAACGGCTTCACGCTCACCGCCACCAGCAGCCAAATTCACTAAGGTTCCTGGGATAGCGGCTGCCGTACCAATCGCAACTGCTGCCGTTCCCATCATGGCATGATGTAATTTGCCCATCGACAAAGCACGTACCAATAAGTCCACATCACTGGTCTCGACAGGTTTACCACTTGATGAGGTATAGCTCTTTGGTTGTGATACAAAAGCAATTTTAGGCGTATGCTGACGCGCAGCTGCTTCTGAAATATCTTTAATCAAACCCATATGTACTGCGCCATAAGCACGAATTTTCTCAAAACGTGCTAAAGCTGCAGCATCACCATTAATCTGATCTTGTAATTCTGTACCTTGATAACCAATATCTTCTGCATTGAGGAAAATGGTCGGAATACCTGCATTGATAAATGTGGCTTGGAATGTGCCAATTTCAGGAACAACCAGTTGATCCACAACGTTTCCTGTCGGGAACATATCGCCGCCTTCTTCGCCATCATCCGCCGGGTCTAAAAATTCAATCTGAACTTCAGCTGCGGGGAAAGTCACACCGTCCAGTTCAAAATCACCTGTTTCCTGAACTTGACCATTGGTCACAGGAACATGTGCAATAATGGTTTTTTGAATATTATTCTGCCAGATCCGTACCGTACAAATCCCATTTTCAGGAATACGCGCTGCATCGACCAAACCATTTGAAATGGCAAAGGAACCCACTGCTGCGGTTAGGTTGCCACAGTTACCACTCCAGTCGACAAACGGCTGATCAATTGATACTTGACCAAATAGATAATCAACGTCGTGTTCTGACTCAGAACTTTTTGCCAAAATTACCGTTTTACTGGTGCTTGAGGTCGCCCCACCCATGCCATCAATCTGTTTGCCATAAGGGTCTGGACTACCAATCACACGGAGAAGAAGTTGATCACGTGCCTTGCCCGCTATTTGTGCCGCTTCAGGTAAATCATCCAGTTTGAAAAACACACCTTTACTTGTCCCCCCACGCATATAGGTTGCTGGGACTTTTATTTGCGGTACTGAGCTCATGTCAATGTCTTCCTTTTATCATATTCTTGGTGCAGATCAATTTTGAATCTAAAGGTACTGCACTGCTATTAAAAATACCATACGACCAATGGTTTTGGGATTGGTCATAATGTGTAAAATCTGTGCATTATAGTGAGTAGATTTCAAGACTTTCACAATGGCAAAAATACCATTCCATCCGTCGGGAAAAACAAGGGGATTCTCCAACTGTATAAAATTGCAGCATATTTCATTTTAATATTCATATAAATATAAGATTTTAAATAACTTTTAAAAACAACTTTCCAGTCATAGCATCGCTGTACTTTTACTAGGCGAAAATCTTTGAATCTATTAGAATAATCCAGTTAATTCCTCGTCGAGCTCAGTCCTTTGAACAACGATTCTTCTCAACTTCAGCGTGGACTAAAAAACCGCCATATCCAACTCATTGCGATGGGTGGAGCGATTGGTACGGGCTTATTTTTAGGTTCTGCGCAAATTATCCAGTCTGCTGGGCCATCTATTATTTTGGGGTATGCGATTGGCGGCTTGATTGTTTTTCTAATCATGCGTCATTTAGGTGAAATGATTGTTGAAGAACCTGTTGCAGGTTCATTTAGCCATTTTGCTTATAAGTATTGGGGTAAATTTCCAGGTTTTATCACTGGCTGGAATTATTGGGTACTGTATATCCTTGTCGCAATGACTGAGCTAACGGCAGTAGGTAAATACATTAATTACTGGTGGCCACAAATCCCCGCTTGGCAGTCTGTATTGTTCTTCTTTGTCGTGATTACGGCAGTGAACCTAACCAATGTTAAATTCTATGGTGAATCAGAGTTCTGGTTAGCCATCATCAAGGTGACTGCTGTCGTTGCCATGATCTTGTTTGGTTTGTTCTTACTCTTTACTGCGGATGCAAACTCAACAGCCTCATTTAGCAATCTATGGTCACATGGCGGCTTTTTCCCGCATGGCTTCGATGGCTTGTTCTATATGCTGGCTTTCTTGATGTTTGCCTTCGGGGGCATTGAACTGATTGGTATGGCCGCAGCAGAAGCCAAAGATCCAAAGACCACCATTCCTAAAGCGATTAACCAAGTGGTGATTCGTATTTTAGTGTTCTATGTGGGTTCGCTTGCTATTCTCTTATCACTTGTGCCTTGGAACCAATTGGACTTAGGTGGCTTAGATAAAAGTCCATTCGTGATGATTTTCAGTCAAATGGGGATTGGTTGGGCAGCGCATTTACTTAACTTTATTATCCTGACCGCAGCATTATCCGTATATAACAGTGGTATGTATGCCAATAGCCGTATGGTGTTTGGTTTGGCTCAACAAGGTAATGCACCAAAAGTATTTACCAAAACCAATAAGCAAGGCGTCCCTGTTCCAGCAGTTCTCCTTTCAGCGTTCCTAATCTTTGGTTGCGTATTACTCAACTACTTTGTGCCTGAAGATGCGCTTGGACATTTGATGTATGTGGTTGTTGGTGCTTTAGTTTTAAACTGGGCAATGATCAGTTTGACCCATTTGAAATATAGAAGTCATATCAAAAAAGCTCAAATTAAAACCTCTTATCCTGCTTTGTGGTCTCCATTTAGTAACTATTTGGTATTAGGTTTTATTGCTGTGGTGCTTTACATCATGTGGCAACAAGGCTTCAAAGAATCTGTACTGATGATTCCGATCTGGATCGTATTAATGTTTATTTTCTATAAGTTTTTAAATCGTAAAACTGAAAGTTAACAGCTGATCGGTTTCATTAAAAAGTGATTGCTTCTGCAATCACTTTTTTGTTTATAATCATAAAATTATGCGCTTATAGCTTAACTGGATAGAGCAGTTGCCTCCTAAGCGACCGACGTGGGTTCGAGTCCCGCTGAGCGCATAACCCATTAGCATTTTTGTTATATTGCAACAGCACATCGAGCGGCTAAATATCCCAACTCTTTTCGATCGCTGTAATCTGGCTATAGACACTTTGATATTCAGCCTGCTTTAGCGTACACCAAAGCGTGGCAAAGTCCTTTCCTAAGTATTCGATTAAAACCGAATTGGCTTGGAATAATTGCAATGCTTGCATTTGCTCAGTCGGCAAGAATACATGCTCACTTTTCAGTTTTAACTGATGCGCTTGCTTTGGAATATCTAATCCCTGTGTTAGACCATGCAATGTACCTATCAAAATTATAGCGACAGCCAAATAAGGATTACAATCAGCTCCTGCCACGCGGTATTCCAGTCTCTGATTTTCTTGATCTGAACATGGAATTCGAATCGCCACATTCCGATTATTCAGCCCCCAATTGGCTTCAAGTGGCACATGATTGCCAAATTTAAAGCGTCTAAAAGAGTTCAGATTGGGCGCTAAAATCGCCATCGAATCAGGCATCAATAACAGTAATCCACTCACGGCTTTTAATAAATTATCAGAGATATTCTCTTGTGCCGAACTAAAAAGATTCTGCTGATGTTGATCTAAAAGACTCATATGGAAGTGCATACCACTCCCCGCCTTATGCATATCAGGCTTGGCAAGGAAGTTTGCACGCAGTCCATGCTTATTCGCAATCTGCTTGATGCTTCTTTTCAGCAACATAATCTGATCACATAAGCTCAATAGATCCGTTGTATGTTGCAGATTAATCTCATACTGACCTGAAGAGGATTCAGAAACGATTCCTATAATTTGAATACGCTGTCGTTTTGCGACTGCTTCGATCTCATTCAGAATATTTTGGTAATGATCGGAGGTATTAATATCAAAGCATTGGCTTACCGATTCTTCAACCTCATCAGCCTCACTTAAAGGCTGTAGATAGAACTCGACTTCGGCAGCGATACAGGGAAAGTAACTTTTATCATGAAGTTGAGAGAGGATTTTTTTCAACATATTGCGAGGTTCAAATACGCAATCTTGCTGATGATCATCCTTCATACTGAGCAATAGCTGAGCTGTTGTTTCGGGCTCAAGCGCATGTGGTTTCAATGTGCCTAAAACAGGTTCACATAAATGATCAGGCTCTCCAATATACTTACCGAGTCCTGTCTCCTCAATCACTTTGCCATCCAGACTCATGGCATAAATCGACAATGGGAAATAACAACCTTTACTCAGATTTTTGAGGCAACTAACATCTATACGTTTACCGCGTAAATGTCCATTTAAGTCACATAAATAAATATCGACGTGTTGTGTCTGTGGATAATGTTTTAAATAAGTTTCAACTTCTTCTATAAATCGTTTTTTTAGCGTAAGGCCATCAATCTCATTGTTGCAGATTGCCGTTTGAATATACTTTTTAAGCGCAGATGGATGATTGATCTCAACAAGTACAGCACTCATAGCTGAAAGCTCAAGTTATATAGATAGATTTAGCTTAGTTAAAGCTTGGTTAGAAGTAACGTAAACAGTGCGTAAACTCTTGGGGTAATCGAATAAATTTCTTATAACTCGGACAATAAAAAACGGAGCAATGCTCCGTTTTTTATAAATTAATTTAGGCCAGATATCAATCCATCAATTGAACTGGCTTTATACGTCTAATTCTAATTGCCAATTCTTTCAGTGCATAATTGACTGATACCACCAGCATAAAACCAATCACAAAAGAACCAATCACATCAAAGGGAAAATGAACACCGACAAAAACTCTCGATAGACCGACAACTACACTACACAATAATCCGATCAAACCAATCTTTTTAAAGCCCGCCATCCAATAAGAAAAGCCAATAATCACAACCGTTATCGTATGCTGACTTGGGAAAGATGAAGTTGAACCATGGCCAATTAACTTATGACCTAAGTCAATTTGAAATGGGCGAGGATGATGATAAAAGAATTCAATAATGTCGCTTAAAAGTAAAGAAAACAGCACAATCACTAAAGTTTTGGCAAATAAAAGATGATATGTTTTCCATTGGATGACCAATAAAAATACCAGAAAACTGATCAGTACCGTATTTAAATCCTCCGCCAAAAAAATTGCGGCCTTGTCTAGCGCGGCATGCTCCTTTGCAAAAGAATTTATACTATTAAACAAAGAGATATTTAAATCTTTAAAAATCATTTCCTTTTCTATCCACACTATCCATGAAGATCAATGCGCTCAATATACAGGAGAATAATGAAGAAATTATTAATAATTTTTATATTTTATTATTCACATATTCTAAAAGGAATTAAGTCAAGCTTTGCTTTATCAACGAGAAAAACACTTCAAATAAAATCACCAATAAATAGGACAAATTTATCCTATTTATTGATGTTAATTCACTGAAATTTAGAACTTAAATTCTAGACCAGTCCCCGCAATCGGTTGCTTGTCTTTAGCACGTGCTTGCTCGAATGTTGAGTATCCAGCATAGCCATAGACTTTCACTTGTTTGTTAAATGAATAGTCTGTACCAAGCAATAATTGCTTGGCATCGAAATCCGCCTCATTGCTTTTAAAGCTGGTACTGTTTTGGCTATATTGTGCTTTCACTGTCCATTTTGACTGATTTGGTAACTTGTATTCCGCACCGATGAGCCAGCCTTGTGAATCATCAATGTTGATTGCAGCGTCATCATTCCCCTTTTTATCAGCGACCTTCGAGGTTTGGTATAGCGTTTTCAGTGCTAGGCCTTCAATTGGTGTTAAACGACCAATCACACGCACGGTATTCGCAGCAGCGAACACTTCATCCACTTGCGTTTCAGTCTCAGCTGCATTTAATAAACCATGCCCCAAGAAATCACTTGGAATGGCTTTGTCATAGCCAACACCAACCAAAAATACAGGATGACTATAGCTCAGCGATGCCGACCATGCATCACCTAGACCACGACCCGCAGCATTCACACCACCACGTTTATCATCTTCAATGCCTCTACTCTCACCTGTTGCAAGTAAAACACTGGCTTCTAAGTTACCACCATTCAAGGCAATTTCAGGTGAATCATAGACCACCACATTATTGACACGATTCTCACCTGTCATAATGCCGGTGATATCCGCTTTATTACTGATATAGTTATTAAAACTATCTACAGGACTGGATAAATCTTTTAACGGTGTATTATGTTTACCAATTTTGACTGTACCAAAACGATCATCTTTTAATCCGACAAAACGATTACGTTGCGACCAATCAGTTTTGTCGCCATCCGCATAAAATGCCCATTCTGCTAAATAAACCGCACTCAAATTTTCGGTTAATTTTTCTTCACCTTTAATTCCAACAAATGAACTATTACTATTTACTTTCCAAACATCATGATCTGCCGAATTTGCATTTTTTTCTGGTAGATAATCAATACTGGCATCAATCTCTCCATAAAATTTTGGTGCTGCAAATGCAGAACAGGTCGCAATACTCATCATTGTCGCGAGTGCAATTTTCATCTTCATTGTTATGTTCCTAACCATCTAAAAAAAGTGTAAAAAATCTCTATTTCGCTGTGTTTCAAGCAAAATTTAGAATTAAGTGGGAATGCGTAAATAAGTATGCTTTTATATTCTCATGAATATAAAAGCATTATAACAATTTGATTTACATATTATAAAATGGAAATACACCAAATATTAAGGCACTGCCCATTAACACGCAGCAAGTAATAAATGCCCATTTCAAAGTGAATCTCTGATGATCACCCATTTCTACCGCAGCCAAACCACAGAGTAAGTAGGTTGAAGGAACCAATGGTGATAATAAATGGATCGGTTGTCCAATAATCGATGCACGTGCGATTTCAACTGGTGCAATGCCATAGTGCGACGCTGCTTCTGCCAAAATCGGTAGAACACCAAAATAAAAGGCATCATTAGACATAAAGAAGGTTAAAGGCATACTCAAGACACCCGTAATTGGCGCTAGATAAGGTCCTAGGCTCGGTGGAATCACCGCAACGAAACCTTTAGACATGGCCTCGACCATACCTGTGCCCGATAAAATCCCTGTAAAAACACCCGCAGCAAAGATTACCCCCACTACTGCTAAGACACTGTCTGCATGCATGGCAATACGCTTTTTCTGCATGTTGACACACGGATAGTTCACCACCAATGCAATACAGAAACCCAGCATAAATAAGATCGACATCGGTAAAATCCCTTTTACCAAAGACGCCATCAAGACTAAGGTCAAAATACCGTTAAACCAACGTAAATGTGGACGTTGTGCTTCTGGATCTTTTGAAATCGAAATATCATCTGCATGGCTAATATCGACCAGTTCAATCACGCCTAAACGTTTGCGTTCATACATGCCATACATATAAGCCAAGAAGAATAACCAAGCAGCCGCCACAATCATTGATGGGATCATTGGAATGAACACTTCACTGGCATCAACTTGTAATGCACTTGCAGCACGGGCTGTTGGTCCACCCCATGGCGTCAAATTCATCACACCACTACAAAGCAACATCAAGCAGGTCATGATCAGTGGATTCATACCGACTCGTTTATAAAGCGGCATCATTGCTGCCACACAAATCATATATGTGGTTGAACCATCACCATCCAAAGAGACCAATAAGGTGAGAAAAACGGTACCCAAAGTGATTTTTAATGGATCACCTTTTACTTTCTTTAAAATCCATCTTACCGAAGGGTCAAATAACCCCGAATCAATCATTAAGGCAAAATATAAAATAGCGAAAAGAAGCATGACGCCTGTTGGTGCGAGCTTTTTAATACCCTCTAACATGGTATTGCCAAGTTCGGCCAATTGAATATGACTTAAGCTGTCAAAATAAAAACCTAAGCCCCAAGCGATAATAGCGAATATGAATGGGATTAAAATTAATGCAACTAATGCACTGAGACGTTTTGACATGATCAAATACATAAAGCACATGATCATGCTGATACCTAAAAAAGTCAGCATTGAATGCAATCCTTAGCATAATAAGTTTTTTTAATGGGTAGACCTACCCTAATCCAGCACAGATTCTATGCGATTTAACTTTAGCTAATTCATTTAATTTAATTATATAGTGAACGCATCCATTCACATGAAAAATACCTTAAAAGTATACAAATATACTTTTATTATAAAACTTTAATTATTAATATATTTTTCCAAAAAAAATTAGACCACCCGATCAAAACACCTGAATAGTAAATAAACAAAGTACCATTTAGCTAAAATATTAATGCATTATTATGGTGCATTTTTTGATTAAAAAATAATACATTTCATTAAATGATAATTAAAACAAATCTCATTTATTTATAATTCTACTATTTAAATTAAAATAAAAGCGGACTAAATACCCGTTCAAACTTATTCCAGAATAATAACAAGTATTATTAATGAGAGATATTAAAAATAAATTAAAAAATTCATATTTTGAGAATAAACATAATTATTTAAACTCAATTTCCGCATTCTTATGCACTCTATACTCATTTGGTGAAATCCCCACCCAATTACGATAGGCTTTTCTAAAATTTGAGGTATCAGAAAACCCTAAACGCTCAGCAATTTCATCAATGCTCAGGCTAGTTGCCAAATACTCATCCGCAAGCCGCCTTCTGGTACTGTCTAAAATCTCTTGATAACTGATATCCACATCGGCTAAACGGCGATACAAAGTCCGCTTGGATAAATGCAATTGGTCCGCCATCTGTTGTGCCGTTGGAAAGCTTCCCACTGCATCTAATAAAATGAGTCGAATGCTACGAACTAATTCAGGTTCTTGTTCATTGTCATCTGTAGCTAACATGCGCTCACAAAAAGATTGGCACATATCTGCAGTAATCGGATTGGCATTCGGACACGGTTTATCAAGCCAATCAAGATCAAAATGCCATTGCATCACATCAGCATCAAACTCGACTGGACAGCGAAAGACTTTTTCATACTCTGCCGCATACGCTGGGGCGGGATAAGGCAGTAATAATTTTTTCGCTTGAAAGGGTGCTTCCAAAACACATTCAATCAAGGTTTGCATCGAACTAAACCAAAATTCACACACCAAAGGCAATAATTGACCCAGCGCAATAATTTCATGGCCTTCAAAAATGGCAACTTGCTTTTGAATTGAAAAGCTTTTCTTAAGGACGGGTGCCGCGAGTTTGATATGGCGAATACCAAACTCTACGGCTTGTTGGAAATTACGAGAGGAAGACAGCGCATAACCATAAACGCCAAAATCCGATAGCCGCTGTTTTTGCCCAGCCCGCATGCCAATCAGCGGATCTTTAGATAAACGCTGAATGGTTTGAAACAGTTGTAATTTTTGATAGGGGGAAATATGAGAGGCTGCACTATTCAGCGCATCTTGAGAAATGCCTGTGCCTGCTAAAACCTCATCCAAACGATAACCTTGCTGTTGCATGGCTTCTAGCAGACTGGTTAGACCTAAAATCGGCGTACCTTGAGCCAATTGATTTTGATCATAACGTGCTTCGACCAATGTTGAGCTCAACTCCTGTTTACGCATTTTTTCACCTCATCCCTTGAGTGATGATGCATAATGGCACTAAATTACCTTTTGTTGTCTCAATTTAACATCGACTACAAATCTCATCAATCATAAAGTCTATTCTACTAATAAGCATGAAAGGAGCAACAATGACACTTTCAACTTCACAAGCCTTCAGTGATCCTGCAACCGAGCATATGTATTCGGTTTTTAATCAGCAACGTGCTGCTTTTGATGCTCAGCCCTACCCAGATCTCGATGCTCGTCGTACCAAATTATTGCAAATAAAAAAACAAATTATCCGTTATCAAGATGTGATTGCGACTGCAATTAATACCGACTTTAGTTCACGCTCGGTAGATGAATCAAAACTGCTTGATTTACTCGGTTCAGTACTTGAAGCAGAACATGCCATTCGTCATGTCCGCCGTTGGATGCGACCAAGTAAACGTAGCACTGAGCTGCTATTTTTATCCAATCGCCTACGTGTGCAATACCAGCCTAAAGGTGTAGTCGGTGTCATTGTTCCTTGGAACTTCCCTGTTTACTTAGCCTTAGGTCCTTTAATTGCCGCAATTGCAGCGGGCAATCGGGTGATGATCAAGTTACCTGAAGTGACTCCATCAACCAATGCCGTAGTAAAAAGGATGCTGGCTGAAATTTTCAGTGAAGATGAAGTAGCTGTTTTTGGTGAAGAGATCCTTGATCCAGCACAATTTACCTCGCTGCCCTTCAACCATATTGTATTTACTGGCTCGCCTGCGATTGGTCGGGTGGTGATGCGTGCGGCAGCAGATAATTTAACCCCAGTCACCTTAGAACTTGGTGGTAAATCCCCAGCATTAGTCAGCCGCAACTATCCGCTTGCTGATGCAGCAAAACGTGTTTTACATGGTAAAGCCACCAACTGTGGTCAGATCTGCGTTGCGCCCGACTATGCACTGGTGCCAAAAGAAAAAGTGGATCAATTCGTTGCAGAATGCCAAGCGAATTTCACTGCGATGTATGGCAAAAATATTAGCCAAAACTCCAACTACACCTCGATTGTGAATGATCGCCATCTAAAACGTTTGCTTGATATCTTAGATGATGCCAAAGCCAAAGGCGCTCAAATCATTGCCTGTGGCGAATATGATCGTGACAAAGATGCACGTCGTATGCCTGTACATATCGTCCTGAATTGCACTCCAGAGATGCGGATTCTTAAAGAAGAACTATTTGGCCCAGTTTTACCTGTGGTTGCTTACGATACCGTGGATGAGGCAATTGATTATATTCAAGCGGGTGAACGACCATTGGCCTTATATCTCTTCACCCATGATGCCAATGAACGTGATTATGTCTTAAAGCAGACTCATTCAGGCGGTGTAACCTTGAATGATTGGGGCTGGCATGTGGTCAATCACGATGCACCATTTGGTGGTATTGGTAACTCGGGCATGGGCACATATCATGGCGAAGAAGGTTTCCGTGAGCTTTCCCATGCAAAAACTGTTTTTGCGCGTCATCGCTTCTTCCCAACACAGTTGTTCTATCCACCTTATGGGACTTGGGTACAGAAACTCGCCTTACGTTTCTTCTTGAAACAAGGTGATCCAAATATTAAATAAGATTCGAGAATAAAAAAGCCTCATCAAGAGGCTTTTTTATTCTTCAGATGAAACATGAATTACTTCACTACGCCATCTTGTTGGTATTTCGGTGAACGAGGTCCATAGAGTAAGCCCAAACCAGGGTTATGCTGTGTCGGGGTAAAGAGTTGAGTATTAACAATCGTTGCCAAGGGATAAGCACGATCATTTAAGCTCCCCGCAATTTGTTCAACCAATGCCCCGACCAGTGCAGTGAGTAAGTCATTGTTGCCACTATTGCTGGATTGCACGGCTTTCTTTTCACCCGACCAAAGCGTCTCATTGGTGTTTAAATCGACCAGTTTTGCTTCCACACTCACCGTTGCAACACTTTGAATGACTTGATACTGAGAACCATATTCTTTAATTCGAATATACAAAGCCGCATCAGCACCAAAGATTTCCTGCAATTTCTGTGTCGAAATGCTTTGTGCGTCATGACCATTGGTCACACCGTTCTCTTTAAACATTGTGTCGACCACAGCAATTGGAAAGACGTAATAGCCTGCTTCAGCAACAGGCATAACGACTGTCGGCCAATAACTATAGGTTGCCTTTACATCTGGGGAATCATTGACAGGCGGTAATACCAAAATAGATTTTGGCATATGCTGTTTATACGCCGTCATATCCTTATTCGCTACTGGAGATGATGCACAGCCTGTAACCAGTAAGCCTGCAAGCACAAGGTTTGAAACTAAAAATGCCTTGATCATGGCTTTGCAATTCCCCCATTGGCACCCATCTTCTGCAACAACCGATCCATCAATACCGTAGATTCAGGATAAACTTGTCGTTCCAATTGAAAATATTCAACTGCTTTTTGCGCATTATTCACTTGTAAAGATAACAATCCTAGATGTGCATATAAGCCTGGCGGAACGGCCAGATTTTTCGCTTTGGCTTTTTCAATTTCCGCTTCTAACTTAATGATTTGTGCACTGGGTGTGGCTTTTTCTGGCTGGTTATACATCAGATAGGTCTGTTGTGTATAAGAGCCCCAACTATATAAAGGTTGAGGCCCCGCAGTGCAGCCAACCAAGCCGATCGTCATCAGACTGCTGAACAGAATTTTTTTCATTTTACAGCGGTCCAGCCTTATTGCGCAGTCCAACGATTATTTTGAATATCAGTCACCAAATTGTTGACCGCTTCGCGTACCGCTAAGTCAAGCACCTTACCATTCAAGGTTGAGTCATAAGAGGCTGTAGAACCAAAACCGAGTACTTCACGCGCACTCAATGCATACTCACCCGCGCCTTGTACTGAATGTATAATCTCTGAGGTTTTTACATCCACAATATTCAAGTTCACTTTGGCATAAGCAATTTGCTGTTTACCGCGCCCTAAAATCCCAAATAATTGCTGATCACCCACTTCTTTGCGACCAAATTCAGACACATCACCAGTGATCACATAACGTGCACCTTTAATGCTTTGAGTGCTGTTGCTAAATCCCACTTCTTGTTTAAGTTCAGACAAATTATCACGATTTAGAACCGAGAAATAACCCGTTTGCTGTAAATGCGTTTCTAAAATAGTTTTCGCCTGCCCACCAAGACGGTCAACATTATCAGAGAAGATACCTCTCATATAACTTGAACGGTTATCAAACTTACCAATCGAAACAGGTACTTTTACCCCGTTATATTTAATCTGTTGTACTGCTGCTGTCACTTGAGGACTTTGAATTGATTTGGATGTTTCTGTTGTTGAGCAGGCCATTAAGCCGAAAGCACTGAATACTGTAACCGCTAATAATTTTTTCATTGTCGCTCGATCAAAATAAAGATTAAAAAACGTGAAAATTATAGCTTAAAAACTGTGAACTATCTAACATTTTACAATTCAAGCTCCACCTTTAAATCATCATAAATAATTTTATAATCCAACCAATTAGCTCAACTTAATCCAGATTATTCGCAAAAACGTAACCCTACACCCGCAATAGTAAAAATATACTTGGGCGTCACAGCAGAATCACCGATTTTGGTTCTAAGCTTTTTCACCAAGATACGAAGATAATGGGTATCCTCTTCATGAGTAATGCCCCATAGCTCGGTCATGATTTGTTTTTGTGTGACAATCTTACCCTGATGACGAATCAATAAAGTCAGCAACTGAAATTCTTTTTTGGTTAAAGTAATGTCCTCGCCTGCCAGTTTGGCTGCATGTTCAGCCACGTCAACCCAGAGCTGTCCATCATTAAACATCAGATTGTGTTCTGCCTGTTGTGGCTTATTGCGGAACATCACCCGAATACGCGCACAGAGCTCCTGAATGCTAAATGGCTTGGTGACATAGTCATTCGCGCCTGCATCTAACAGTTTAATTTTTTGATTTTCATCTGGACGAGCCGACAAGACAATCACAGGAATATCTGACCATTGTCGCAACTCAAGCAATACCGCCTGCCCATCCATATCTGGTAGGCCCAGATCCAGAATCAACAAATCAGCACCACGCGTCGCCAAAACCTCTAGTCCTTTCATACCATTTTCAGCCACATGTACCTGATAACCCTGTGCACGTAAGGCGATATCCAAAAACTTACGAATCTGTGGCTCATCATCAATAATCAGAATAGATGCTTGAGAATTTAATGTTTGTGGCATAGATGCTAATTTTAATCCTGATGCAGTGGTAATCGTATTCTAATTAAGGTGCCCTGACCATATGTACCAGCCAAAGCTTCAATACTGCCCATATGTGCACCGATAATGGCTTTGACAATGGCGAGGCCTAAGCCCGTTCCTGTTTTGCCCCGATCTCCACGTTGCATGGTATAGAACATATCAAAGATTTGCTCTCTCTCCTCTTCAGGAATGCCAACACCTTGGTCGATAATATCAATTTGAAGATAACCGTCATCCTGCTGAATATGTACTTCAATCGGGATATCATCAGGTGAAAACTTGGCTGCATTTTCTAGCACGTTAAATATCGCTTGCTCAATCAACGCAGGATGCACATGCAATTGCGGCAAGTCATCTGTCATTGTGACATCAATATTGACCTTGGGTTGATAGCGTTTCAGTCGCTGTGTCGCAGAACCAATCAGTTCTTCCACCCCAATCCAGTCGCGACTGAGACTCAAACCTTGATGGCCAAGTCGGGTCATATCCAGTAGATTTTGAATATAACGATCCAACCGTTCACCTTCAACATGAATGGTATCTAACAATTCGTGTCGGTCCTCCTCGGACATTTGCTCGCCATAGTATTTCAGACTATCAGCAGAACCGATCATTGCCGCCAAGGGTGAGCGTAGGTCATGCGAGACTGACGACAATAATGCAGAGCGCAACTTTTCAGTTTCAGCAACTACGCGGGAGTTTTCCAACTGTAAGGACAACTGTACACGAGAAGCAGTTTGAGCAATATCATCAATCATCAATTCGGCAAGGCGTTGTTGTTCAAAATTAATGTTTTCTGAATTTTGATGAAAGCGAATCGCAATTACCCCAAACCTACCGACCAGATTAAGCGGATTAAACCACCATTCGGATTGCGTTAATGTATTGGTAAAACGTCCACAAGGTTTGGCATTTTTCTGAGTCCAATTTGCTGCAATCTGATCTTTTTCATTGAATAAAGAGTGATCACCTAACTCTTGTGTTCCAATCCGAAGCCAAACAATTGCATTTAAAGAGCTTTCTAAATGCTGCTTAGCGACATTTAAGACTTGTTCAATATCAACGCAACTGGATAATTTCCGCTCCAACTCTTGTAACTGCAAAGAAACTGAATTTGCTGCACGTAAGCTCAATACCTGAGCGCGTAATTGATTGGCTAAACGGCCAACCAATAATGCTGAAATTATAAAGATGATGATGGTCATCACCCCACGCTCAGCACTAATTCTGAGGGTAAATCTCGGTTCAATAAAGAAATAGTTATACAGTAAGAAGCAAATCACGACACTGATAATGGTGATGAACATCCTTGCTCGCATCGCCACGATAAGTACGGTGACCACAAAGATTAAAGCCAGTTCACTATAACCAATAAAATGATCACTCACAGTTGCCGCAATTAATCCCAGTAGTACAATCAAAATACTTTCGATCATCTCTCGTGGGTTAAATGCCAAGCCTTGTTCTAACCAAGAAGAATAAACCCTGTCTGTCTGTGGCTTCGCCTCATTATTATTGTTTTTAGCTTTTAAAGGTTGAACAAAAGTGATCTCAAATGGATGCTGTTTTTCTAAAAGTTGGTCAGCAATATGGTCTGAAAATAGACGCTGCCAGAGTGATTTTTTAGGGCTTTTACCGAGTAAAATATTGGACGCACCATAATCATAAGCTGCTTGTAAAATGGTCGATGCAATATAATTACTATGTAACAAATAGGTATCGGCACCTAGCTTACGTGCCAAATTAAATGCTTTGGTCACGGCTAATGTCTGGGTTGTGGTTTTCTGGCTCTTTTGGATCGAGATCACACTCCAGATTGCATTGCGTCTTTCTGCAATACGATGTGCCCGCCGTACCAGATCTTCAGAAAATTCTGATCCATCAATCGCCAACATCACATGATTTTGAATCGGGATAATCTGCCCTTGCGCAACAAACTTTTCTCGATAATCAATTTCAACTTGCCCTGCAACGGTTTGAATTGCCAGATCACGTAAAGCAGTTAAATGTGCAGGCTTAAAAAAACCTTGCAGTGCATATGGTGCAACATCGGCTAAATAAATCTTGCCGTGATTCATTCGCTCCAATAACTCAGGAACAGGAAGGTCGACCAGACGGATATCTTTCAAGCGTTTTAATAACGCATCTGGAACCGTTTCACTGACCCGAATACCAGTGATCTGATAAACCACATCATTCAGGCTTTCCAAATGTTGAATATTTAAGGTGCTATAGACATCAATACCTGCATCTAACAGTTCATTGACATCCTGCCAGCGAAACTCATGTCGGCTATTGGGTACATTACGATGTGCGAGTTCATCCACCAACACGATTTCAGGCTTTAATTTGAGGATTTGATCAAGATCCATCTCTTCCAAAATACGGCCTTGATACTCCACTGCCTTTCTTGGAATCACATTGAGGCCTTGAATCAAGCGCTCGGTATCAGATCGACCGTGGGTTTCGACCACCCCAACCACCACATGTTGCCCTTGCTGCATCAATTCATGTGCTCGAGTCAGCATGGCATAGGTTTTACCAACCCCCGGTGCTGCACCCAAGAAAATGGTCAAACGTCCAGACTGTTCACGCTGGCTATGTGCCAGCCATGCATCTGCTTTGTGATTACGGTCGATCTGCATAAGTGGACTCTACTAACGAGGTGTAGATGACAATTGGTCTAAGGCTAGATTCAACTGCAGTACATTGACTCGTGCTTGCCCATATAAACCAAGCTGTGCAGGCTGAATCTGTTGTTGCACCAAATCTCGCAATTGTTGCTCTGCTAAATGACGTTGCTCAGCCACTCGCTTCACCTGTAACAATGCACTCTCAGGTGAAATATCGGGGTCAATCCCACTGCCTGATGCTGTGACCATATCGTTCGGTACGTGTTGCTCTGAAATATGATTATGCTGGGCAAATTGCACAGTTCTTTCCCTAATTTGTTTTTGTAAATCAGGATTAGAGACCGCTAAATTACTGCCTGCCATCCCATCAACATTGTAACTTACCGCACTAGGGCGGCCATGGAAATATTGTTCACCAACAAAATTTTGCCCCACCAAACTTGAACCAACAATTCTGCCATCAAGTTCGATTAAGCTGCCATTGGCCTGCTTCGGAAAAATCAACTGAGCAATCGATACACTCGCAGTAGAATATAAGACCCCAGCGATCACAAATCCGACCACAATCAAACCAAGACTTGGACGTAAAATTGCATGCACTGAATTGGATAATGGTAGATCCTGTTTATTCAATTGCTCATGATTCAATAAAGTATTCATCTCTCACTCCTAAATCCACAATGACACAACAAGGTCAATTAATTTGATCGCAATAAACGGAAAGATCACGCCACCTACACCGTAAATCAGCATATTACGGCGTAACAATTGCAATGCACTGGCGGGCTTGAATTGCACACCTCTTAATGCCAATGGAATCAGCATCGGAATAATCAGTGCATTAAAGATCAATGCTGAAATTACTGCACTGCTTGGACTGCTGAGTTGCAGAATATTGAGTACACCAAGTTGTGGAATTGCCACTGCAAACAATGCAGGTAAGATGACAAAGTACTTAGACACGTCATTTGCCAGAGAAAAGGTGGTTAATGCACCGCGGGTAATCAATTGCTGCTTCCCAATTTCCACCACATCCAGCAATTTGGTTGGATCGGAGTCCAAGTCCACCATGTTGCCTGCTTCCTTGGCGGCTTGGGTGCCTGAATTCATGGCTAAACCAATATCTGCTTGAGCCAAAGCTGGCGCATCATTGGTTCCGTCACCGACCATTGCCACCAATTTACCCGCAGCTTGTTCTTTACGGATACAAGCCAATTTATCTTCAGGTCTTGCTTCAGCAATATAATCATCCACCCCAGCCTCAGCCGCGATAGCCGCTGCAGTCAGCGGATTATCCCCCGTGACCATAATGGTTTTGATACCCATCTCACGTAACAGCGCAAAACGTTCTTTAATCCCTTGCTTAATCACATCCGAAAGTTCAATCACCCCTAAAATGCTGTGATTCGAAGCCACTACGAGTGGTGTTGCACCTTTTGATGCCACTTGTTCGACACGAGTTTTAAGCTCAACGTTATCCTTAATATCTTGATGGGTGAATTTAAGAATGGCATCCACTGCGCCTTTACGAATCTTTTGCCCTGTGACCAAGTCCACACCAGACAATCGTGTCGATGCACTAAACTGGATGAATTCGGCATCTTGAGGTTCACGGATGCTCTCACCCATTTCTTTACCCAAACTCACCACCGATTTCCCTTCAGGGGTTGGATCAGCAAAAGAAGTCAACATCGCGGCTTGACGCAATTCACTTGGCGTTACACCAGCCAATGGATAAAAAGCAGTCGCTTGGCGGTCACCATAGGTAATCGTGCCAGTTTTATCCAACAGCAACACATCAATATCACCCGCAACTTCAACTGCTTTACCTGATTTGGCTAAGACGTTGGCTTTTAAAGCGCGGTTCATCCCAGCGATCCCAATCGCAGGCAGCAAGCCACCAATCGTGGTTGGAATCAAACATACCAACAGTGCAATCAACAAAACCATACTGATTTTGATCCCCACCATTGAACCAATAAAAGGTAATGTTGCGACTACTACAATAAAAGTAATGGTCATGATATTAAGTAAAATACTGAGTGCAACTTCATTCGGTGTTTTTTGGCGGTTGGCACCTTCAACCAATGCAATCATACGGTCCAAGAAGCTATGACCCGCTTCATTACTGACCCGAATAATAATTTCATCAGATAGCACCTTAGTTCCACCAATCACACCTGAACGGTCGGTATTGGCTTCACGCAATACAGGCGCAGACTCACCTGTGACTGCCGACTCATTGATCGTGGCAAAGCCTTGAATAATCTCACCATCCGCAGGAACAATTTCACCCGCTTTGACAATCACCAAATCATCTTTTTTAAGTAGATTGGCAGAAATGGTATTCGGTATTGCATTTAAATCTAGAATACGATTTGCAGTTAAGTTTTCACGCGCTTGACGCAATGATGCGGCTTGTCCGCGGCCTTTGGCTTCTGCAACCGCTTCTGCATAATTGGCGAATAAGACCGTCACCAATAGAATCAAGCTCAGTACCAAACCAAAACCGAAGCTGGTACTGCCCATCAAGGTTGCAATAATCGTTAAGATTGTTCCCACCCAGACACAGGCCATCACTGGGTTTTTAAAAGCATACTGTGGCAACAGTTTATGAAAAGTTTGCTGAATAATTTCTTTATTCAAAATATCCATTTGTTGTGTCGCATTTGAATGTTTCATTGTTGTCGCTCCACGCTTAAACTTTCACAGATAGCACAGATAAATAATCAGCAATTGGCCCAATCACCAACACTGGCATGAATTGCAATAAGGTGAGAATCAACACGATTCCGATTAAGGTCAGTGCAAAGGTCGGTGACTCAATATGTAAAGAACCTTTGCTTTCGGCTGCTTGAGGCTTAGTTGCCAAACTGACTGTAATCAAGACTGGAATGATCAATACGCTATAACGGCCTGCCAATAAAGCGACACTGGCACTCAGATTCCACCACAGAGTGTTATCGCCTAAACCTTCAAAACCAGAACCATTGTTGGCATAAGCAGAGACATACTCATAAAACACTTGGCTGATGCCGTGAAATGCTGGATTTGAATTCCCTGTAATCGATGGAAATGCAATGGCGATGGCTGTTAAGCCAAGAATCACCACGGGTTGCAGTAAAATGACCAAAGCCAATAACTTAATTTCAGTCACTTCAACTTTTCGGCCAAACAATTCAGGGGTACGTCCCGTCATCAAGCCTGCAATAAATACAGCCAAGAACAGGTAAATAAAGAACTGTAATAGACCACAGCCGATACCACCCCAAATGGCATTAATCAGCATATTGCACAGTTCAACCAATCCCGTCAGTGGTGAGGCAGAATCATGCATCATATTGACTGAACCGTTATTCACTTGGGTGGTCAAACTTGCCCACAGCGCCGATGCCTCTGTACCAAAGCGGACTTCCTTACCTTCCATCAATGCCGTGTTTGGAATCAACGAAGATTTTTCAGCCCACAACGTTAATGAGGTTGAAGCCAATGACATCAGTAACATGGTGCCAAAAATCATCCACATCAATTTCTTACGTTGGATAAAGCGTCCCACCATAAACACCACAGACAATGGAATCAGTAAAATCGCGATCATCTCGATCACATTGGATAACGGCGTTGGATTTTCTAAAGGCACACTACTATTTGGACCATACCAGCCACCACCATTGCTCCCCAATTGTTTAATCGCCACCATCGGCGCAACAGGACCCAATGGAATATGTTGGTTTTTTACTTCTGTGCTTTGATCCAAGACCTGTGCGGTTGGACCGGCAGATAGTGTTGCAGGCACGCCTTGAAAAGTGAGTAGCAAAGAAAAAATAAGACCTAATGGAATAAAGAATCGAAATAATGGTCGGACGATATCCATCCAGTAATTACCTAAATTAATCGTATTCCAATTTTTTTTATCCGAGCCTTCTTCTCGACCTGATTGCAAAAATAAAGCTCGCAACATTGCCACCAACAAAGCCAGCCCAATAATTGGCGATAAATATTGCAATCCAACAATGACTGTCATTTGCGATAGATAAGACAGTTGAGCCTGTCCTGAATAGTGTTGTTGGTTGGTATTGGTCAGAAATGAAATGCTGGTATGTAAAGCCAGATCCCAATTCATATTTGGAATATGATCAGGGTTGAGTGGTAACCATGCTTGAGTCATTAAAATAGTGACACTTGCAGCGAGCAGTAAAATATTACTGAGCACAAATGCCGTTAAATATTGCCGCCAATTCATTCCACTACGCTTAACACCCAACACAGCATAAATGGGTTGTTCAATCCATTTAAACAACGCGTCACTTTTCATTGGCTTTGCTTGCATCACATCTGCAAGATAAGCACCGAGCGGATAAGCCAGCAGTAATGAAAGGACAAATACAGAGATAAATTCCCACATAGCATATGCCATTTAAAAATAGGTTAGCGTTAGTATGGAAATGAAGGACGTAAATTCTCTATATTGAAAAAACCAGTAGACGTAAATTCTGCGTAAAATTATTCAACGATGTTCTAATGCGCTGAAATTTTTACCTAAAAAGAAAATATGGAGAAATAAATCTCATTTTTTACAAAAAATCTTTGACCAAATAAAAAACTTTTTTGGGAAAAATGCAAAAAATAACGATTACTATTTTAAAATAATAATTTATATTTATCATTATTTTACAAATAAAAACACATATGTATATAAATTTTTTAAGATTTATTTTTATCCATTTTCATCTAATCCAGCGTACTGCTTAGTTCATTTAGAACATTTACTCTTATTTTAATTATGGTATTTTTGTTACATGAAGTTATAGCCAATCACGATAGATAACTTTTTTGTTGTCAGATCATAGCTTCTTAACACTTAAGAATCTTGAAGTTCAAGGAAAGATTACAATGAAATTAAAACATCTTAGCACTGCCATGATCTTAGCAACGCTACCTGCAACTGGAGTTTTTGCAGCAGCGTTAGACCGTTCAGGTCAATCTATGTCTGCATTTTTACAGCCGGGTAACTATTTTGAAGCTGGTCTTTCGGTTCTAGACCCAACAGTTAAAGGTCAGGAAGCTGGTACATCATCGACCACTCGTAAAATTGGCGATATGGGTGATGATTATTATTTCCCTAGCGCAGCATTAAAACTGCAACTGACTGACAACATTTCTTTTGGTCTTATTTATGATCAACCATTTGGTGCTGATGCAAAATATACTGGTAACAATGTATTCGTTTCTAGCCCAACTGACGGTGTTTTAAATCAAAAATCTCTAAACGATTTATCAACCAAATCTGTTGGTCAGTTAGTTCAAGCTGCTGGTTCTTCATTCGGACCAGCTCTTCAACAAGTTGCAAAAGACCCAACAAATCCTACTCAACAAGAAATTTTAGGTGCATTACAACGAGTTGCACTAGGTGGTAATGCTGCCGTAGGTGCTGGTCTTCAAAAACTACAACAAACTCAAGCAGCGTTAAATGCAGCAAAAGGCTACCTTGGCTCAAGCACAGGTTCAAATAGCACACAAGTTGAAGTTGACACTCAAAACCTTTCTATGGTTTTTGGATTCCAACCAAATAAAAACCTGAATTTCTATGCGGGTCCAGTGCTTCAGACTGTAAAAGGTAATGTTAGCCTTCGTGGTGAAGCTTACAGCGTTTACAATGGTTATGATGCAAATATTAAAGAAACAACTGGTGTGGGTTGGTTAGCAGGCGCTGCATACCAAATTCCTGAAATTGCGTTAAAAGCTTCTTTAACTTACCGTTCAGAAATCGATCACGATGTGAACATCAAAGAAGATTTATCTTTATTAGCTTTTCCTGGTTTAACAAACGTACTTACAGGTTTAGGTGTTGATCCAACTAAACTTGCAGGATTAAATGCTGATAAGAAAACAAAAATTACGACTCCTCAATCTGTTAACTTAGATTTCCAGACTGGTATCATGGCGAACACTGTTGCATTTGCAAACGTTCGTTGGGTGAACTGGAAAGACTTCTCTATTCAACCATATAAATTTGGCGAGTTATCTAAAGTATTAGGTGGTGCAGGTCTAGTACCAGGTAAAGCAAATGGTTTTAACCTAGTTGAATATTCAGATGACCAATGGTCTGTAAACGCTGGTGTTGGTCGTAAACTGAGTGAACAGTGGGCTGGTAACGTTTCTGTGGGTTGGGATTCTGGCGCAGGTAACCCTGTAACAACTTTAGGCCCAACAGAAGGCTACTGGAATGTTGGTGTTGGTGTTCAATATAGCCCAACCCCTGCTACATTCATCGCTGGTGGTGTAAAATACTTCTGGTTAGGTGATGCTAAGGCACAAACTGGTGCTCAAGCAGGTAGCAATGATTATGTTGCGAAGTTTGAAGACAACAATGCGCTCGCATATGGCTTAAAAATTGGTTATAAATTCTAATCAATTTTTAGAAAAGAGAAGGTCATCTTAGGATGACCTTTTTTATTATGTTTTAATCAACAAAATCAAATTAATAGATCAATAAACACACACCCTCTTGTACGTTTAGATGCATCAATAGAAAACATGAATGCTCAAGCATTTTTCGTGACTTTATCAGTTCATTTATTGACATTTGTAAAATATTTAAGCGCATAAAAATTATGATACTTTTCGCGCCATTCTGTTACAAAGTGATTTGAGAGAACATATTAATGAAGCTGAATGCTATTCAAACGGCTCTTCTACTTAGCTTAGTTCCAACAACGACAACATTTGCCGCAGCACTGGATCGCTCAGGTCAATCAATTGCAGCATTTTTACAGCCAAATAACTATTTTGAAGCAGGTCTTACTGTTCTTGATCCCAATGTATCAGGTAAGGACACATCTCAAAACAATACAGGGAATATGGCGAATCATTATTACTCGCCAAATGCTGCCCTAAAAATTCAAGCAACGGATAAATTCTCGATTGGTTTGATCTATGACCAGCCTTATGGTGCAAATGCAGAATATACAGGCAAAAGTAACTTTATCGAAAGCCGCCCTTTACCTTTTAAAGGTGGTACATCAGTTACTGTCGATACTGAAAACTTAAACTTGTTATTCGGTTATCAACCAACACAAAACTGGAACCTTTATGCGGGTGCAGTTTATCAAACCTTAGACAGCACCGTGTTATTACGTGGTCAAAGCTATAGTGCCTATAGTGGTTATGATTTTAAAACAGGCCGTGATGAAGCAGTTGGCTGGTTAGCAGGGGTTGCTTATCAAATTCCTGAAATTGCACTCAAGACCTCTTTAACTTACCGTGCCAAAATCAAGCATGAAATGAATGCTTATGAAACTCATGGCATTGCAGGAATGACTGGCAATGCTGGTTTTGATGCGATTTTAAATAAAATCAATCATTCAACAGGCACAACTGAAATCACCACCCCTCAATCGGTTAACCTTGATTTCCAAACAGGGATTATGGAAAACACGATTGCATTTGCGAATTTACGCTGGGTGAACTGGAAAGATTTTGCCATTCGTCCATATAAATTTGGTGCTGCTTCAACATTACCTCCAATCGTTGCTTCAACAGGTAAAAAAGACGGTTTTGATCTGGTTGCATATACTGAAGATCAATACTCAATTACCGCAGGTGTTGGTCGTAAACTGAATGATCAATGGGCAGGAAATGTATCTGTGGGTTGGGACTCTGGTGCAGGTAATCCTGTGACCACACTGGGTCCAACTGAAGGTTATTGGAATGTTGGTATCGGTGTTCAATATAGTCCTACGCCTGCAACCTTTATTGCGGGTGGCGTGAAATACTTCTGGCTCGGCGATGCCAAAGCTCAATCAGGTTCACAATTCAACACACCAGGTTATGTGGCTGAATTTGAAAATAATGATGCCATCGCTTATGGTTTAAAGATTGGTTATAAATTCTAACTATCGACCCAAGATAAAAGGCGCTATTTAGGCGCCTTTTATCTTTTAATTTTCTCCAACATACTTAAAAGAAAGCTGGAGAGAATTCATTATTCAGGAATATCACGTTGCGATACCGAACGAATCGCCTGTTTTAATGCCTCATAACCATGCAATGGTGGGAACTGTGGAAATTCTGCAATCACATTGGCTGGTGCATCAAATAAGAAACCATGATCAGCTTCACCCAGCATCGTGGTATCGTTATAAGAATCACCTGCTGCAATGACACGGAAATTCAAACCATGTAATGCTTTTACCGCCTGACGCTTTTGATCAGGTTGACGTAATTTATACGCAGTAATCATGCCATTTTCATCAGTTTCAAGCTTATGACAGAAAATCGTTGGCCATCCCAATTGCTTCATGAGTGGATGCGCAAACTCATAAAAAGTATCAGATAAAATAATCAATTGGAAATGAGTACGTACCCATTCAACAAATTCTTTCGCGCCTTCAAATGGTCCCATATCAGCAATCACAGCTTGAATATCATTCAATCCCAAGCCATGTTGTTTTAAGATATTCAAACGTTGTGTCATCAGTACATCGTAATCTGGAATGTCACGTGTAGTTGCTTCGAGTTCTTTAATCCCTGTTTTTTTTGCAAAGTTAATCCAGATTTCTGGAACTAACACCCCTTCAAGATCTAGGCATACGATTTCCATGAATGCTTCCAATGTTGGTTAAAAATTGCTGTATCATAGCACTAAGATTATTCAATTTTTGCGCTGTTGTTGAATAAAATCATTTTATTCTGCAAGATTAAAATCAATGACAAGCACACTGCTTTGCTTCGATTGATTTACAATTGTGCCCAAGCCTATCGCCAGGAACATCCATGACTGTTATTCCGACTATTGACCTTGTAGATGCGCTCGCTGCTGAATATGCAGATAAATCGCCACGAGAAATTTTAGCACTTGCGTTAAGCCAGCAAGGTGAAATCGCAATTTCATTTTCAGGCGCAGAAGATGTTGTTTTAATTGATATTGCTTCTCGTCTTGGCAAGCCCTTCCGTGTTTTTAGTTTGGATACGGGACGTTTACATGCAGAGACTTACCAATTCATTGAAACTGTTCGTAAGCACTATAAGATCGATATTGAAATTTGCTTCCCTGAGTCTGCTGCAGTTCAGCAATTCGTGACTGAAAAAGGCTTGTTTAGCTTTTTTGAAGATGGACATCAGGAATGTTGTGGAATCCGTAAAGTACAACCTCTACGCAAGAAACTGGCAACATTAGATGGATGGATTACTGGCCAACGCAAGGATCAAAGTCCAACCCGTAGCGAGGTACCTGTGGTTCAAGCTGATGCTGGTTTTTCGGGTGAAGGCAAGCAATTGATCAAATATAACCCGCTTGCAAATTGGAGCAGTGCCGATGTCTGGAGTTATATCCGCATGATGGAAATTCCATATAACCCATTGCACGAACGCGGTTTTACTTCAATTGGTTGCGAACCATGTACACGTGCGGTGCTGCCAAATCAACATGAACGCGAAGGTCGTTGGTGGTGGGAAGAGGCCACGCATAAAGAATGTGGTTTGCACGCAGGCAACCTAAAAAAATAATCAATTACATATTTGGTATATTAAAACCACTGATTCGTCAGTGGTTTTATTTTTCCTGACTCGCCTGTCTAAAGTCATATTTTAACCAGAACAAACAGTATATACTGCGCAGAACGGTTCCAATAATTCTAATAAGAGCTCTTCGAGAGTATCTTAGAAAAAATGCGATGAGAGGCTAGATCTGCTATGCGCCCACTACACCCCATTGATTTTATCTTTCTCTCGCTAGAGAAAAGGCAGCAGCCTATGCATGTAGGCGGATTGTTTTTATTCGAGCTTCCAGAGAATGCATCACCCACGTTTGTGCACGATCTCGTCAATGAAATTCGCCAATCAAAAAGTATTCCTGTCCCACCATTTAACAATCAACTGAATGGTTTGTTCTGGGGTGAAGACAGCGAATTTGATCTGGATCACCACTTCCGCCATATTGCGCTGCCAAATCCTGGGCGTATCCGTGAATTACTGGTTTATATTTCACAGCAGCATAGCTCCTTGATTGATCGCGCTAAGCCTCTTTGGACCTGCGACATTATTGAAGGCATTGAAGGCAACCGTTTTGCCATGTATTTCAAAATTCACCATGCCATGGTGGACGGCGTCGCAGGTATGCGTCTGATTGAAAAATCACTTTCGCAAGATCCAAATGAAAAGCATGTAGTACCACTTTGGTGTGTAGAAGGTAAACGAACCAAACGCCTCAAAGCACCAAAGCCGCCGACTGTCAGCAAAATCAAAGGTGTGATGGAAGGGATTAAATCTCAGCTTGAAGTTGCCCCTAAAGTCATGCAAGAGCTGTCGCAAACCATTTTTAAAGAGATGGGCAAAAATCCAGATTATGTCTCAACCTTTCAAGCACCACCTTCTATTCTGAACCAACGCGTGAGTTCTTCACGTCGTTTTGCCGCACAATCCTTTGAACTCGGTCGTTTCCGTCGTATTGCCAAATCTTTGGGTGTAACGCTCAATGACGTGATTCTAGCGGTATGTTCAGGTGCTTTACGTGAATACCTGATCAGCCATAACAGCTTGCCAAAGAAACCTTTAATTGCGATGGTTCCAGCATCACTGCGTACCGACGATTCTGATGTCAGCAATCGTATTACCATGATTTTGGCCAATCTTGCGACCCATATTGAAGATCCAATTGAGCGTTTAGAAGTTATTCGCCGTAGCGTACAGAACTCGAAACAGCGTTTTAGCCGTATGACTGCCAATGAGATTTTGAATTATAGTGCAGTTGTGTATGGTCCAGCCGGTTTGAATATTGCATCAGGCATGTTACCTAAGCGTCAAGCCTTTAACCTTGTCATCTCAAACGTACCAGGTCCGCGTGAACCTTTATATTGGAATGGTGCAAAGTTAGATGCGCTCTACCCTGCATCGATTGTGATGGATGGACAGGCTTTGAATATCACCATGACCAGTTATTTAGATAAACTGGAAGTGGGTTTGATTGCATGTCGTAATGCTTTGCCAAAAATGCAAAATTTACTGACCCATTTAGAAGAAGAAATTCAACGCTTTGAGCAAGCGATTCAAGATTTACCACAGAAAGTGGCGAATTAAGGATTGAGAAAAAATTAAGGGGCTTTCAGTAGCCCCTTATTTTTTGATTGTGCGGCAACGTTGTAGCAGTTGATGGCAGGCTGAACGAATCATCGCCGTAGTAATCTGAACTTCTTTACCTTGGCTGTCTACCATATAACATGTATTTACAGGGTTGCTGTCTAAAACATGCTTGAAACCGTGGTTCACTAATCTTTCACTCACATTCATCGTTATATACCTCATATTATTTGCTAAGGGACCCAAAAGTACCTATGGCTCATTTTATGGTTCTAGTATTTAAAATTCGTGATAGAAAGTAAAATTTCAGTTGTAACAAGGCTTAAGCGAAATCTTGTTACAACTTTAGGTCAAAATGATATCGTATTGCTCTTGCGTATATAGATTTTCCACTTGGAATTTGATCACACGATTCACAAAATGTTCTAAATCCGCGACAGCTGGGGCTTCTGCTGTTAATAGCCGATCTATCACAGCTGGATGCGCAACGACAGTAAAGCCACCCTTGGAATCAAATGCACGCGCATAACGCATGATCTCTCGAAATATTTCGTAACATACTGTCTCTGCTGTCTTCACATAGCCCCGCCCTTGGCAGGTTGGACATGATTCACAAAGCAAATGTTCCAATGATTCACGCGTGCGTTTACGTGTCATTTCAACTAAGCCCAGCTCCGAAACTTGGGTAATTTTAGTTTTCGCATGATCACGTTCCAGCATTCGTTCAAACTGACGCATTACTTCTTCACGATGCTCAGCTTCCTGCATGTCGATAAAATCAATAATCAGAATCCCCCCCAAATTACGCAGACGCAGTTGTCTTGCGATCACTTGAGTCGCTTCCATATTGGTTTTAAATACCGTGTCTTCTAAGCTGCGCCCACCAACATATGAGCCGGTATTGACATCAATCGTGGTCATCGCTTCGGTCTGATCAATCATCAGATAGCCGCCAGACTTGAGTGCGACACGGGTTTGCAACGCTTTTTGAATATCTTCTTCGACGTTATACAAATCGAAAAGTGGCTTTTCGCCAGGATAATGAATTAAGCGATTTTGAATCGTCGGAACAAACTCATCGACAAATTCACTGAGCTTGCCATGAATCTCGCGTGAATCGACATAGATCTTCGCCGTTTCATCACTGGCTAAATCTCTGATGATACGTTGCGGTAAAGGCAATTCTTCAAAGATCAGTTCAGCCGTTGCCGCTTCTTTTTGTTTGCGCTGAATAAATTCCCAAAGTTTGCTGAGATAACACATATCTTGTGCAATCGCAGCTTCATCGACGCCTTCTGCCGCAGTACGAACAATGACGCTACCCGGCAAATTATGTTCTGCCTGAATATGTTCAATGATGCTACGTAGGCGGTCTCGCTCTTCTTCAGACTCAATTCGCTGCGACACACCAATATGATTACCATATGGCATCAACACCAGATAACGCGACGGGATAGAAAGATCAGTACTTAGACGAGCACCTTTGGTCCCCAACATATCTTTCATGACTTGGACAGTGAGCATCTGTCCCGGGTGTAACAGCTCAAAAACGTTTGGTGTCGGTTGCGAACGCGACCAAACCATATCGTTAATATGCAAAAAAGCGGTTCGAGACAAACCAATATCAACAAAGGCTGCTTGCATACCTGGTAGCACACGAACCACTTTACCTTTGTAGATATTACCTACTAACCCACGTTTTACAGTTCGCTCAACGAATAATTCATTGACCGTACCATTTTCAATCAATGCCACACGACATTCCATCGGCGTGACGTTAATCAGCAACTCTTCTGCCATAACAAACTCAAAATTTTATAAAAATTCTTATACCCGAAAGTGTCGTTCCCTGTATTGAAATACTTAGGCTTTAACGCTTTCTAATAACTGTGCGATCTCATGCAAAGGCAAACCCACGACATTGCTATAACTGCCTCGAATTTGTGGAATATATTGTGCTGCAATTCCCTGTATCGCATAAGCACCTGCTTTACCAATCGGTTCGCCCGTTGCCCAATATTTTTCCATTTCCGCATGACTGAGTTGCTGTAACTCAACTTGCGTTCTCACCACACGACTCAAAATCTGAGCAGAACTTGCAACACAAATTCCGGAATAGACATCATGCCATTGCCCAGAAAGCGTCGACCAGATGGAGAAAGCGTGTTGCTTTGACTCTGGCTTACCAATGATCTGCCCAGCAAAACTTAAACTGGTATCTGCCGCAATCACAATTGCGTCAGTATATTTATTTAAAACGACTTGTGCCTTCTCGCGCGCCAAGCGTTCAACATAATGCTCAACAGTCTCACCCTCATGCACCGCCTCATCGACATCTGGACGATAGATTTCAAAGTCCAAACCCAACTGCTGTAGTAGCTCCTGCCGACGAGGCGAGCTTGATGCGAGAATTATATGCGCCATTTATGTAAGCAATAATAAACCAATGGCCATGCCAGTACACTTGTCACAACCGGTTGCCAATGGCGCGCAATCGAAAAATGTGTACCTGCAATGGTCTGGCTAATCCACAAAAAAGTAATATGTGCAACAATCGCAATCACCGCAATCACCCACGAATTCCCAAAAGTGAGAATACGGCGCTCACGGATTAAATAGCGAATACCGAAACTGATTACAACAAAACTGAGTGCATTTAAGCCAAACGGTGCATCGAGCAGCAGGTCGGCAAACAGGCCCATGCCAAAAGCAAACCAGACACCACACCAAACAGGCTGATAGAGAATCCAGAACAGCATAATCATTAGCATGATGGATGGTCGCCAACCCGAGGCCTCATAGGCCATTGGATAAACCATCAATACAGAACCAATCACGATGGATAGAATAATCATCCATAGCGGATCTTTGCGTTTCTCATAATTGAGCTTAGCGATCGGCATAAGGTTGCTCCTGCGCTAAGGATTCAGAGAACAGCACCACAACATGATGACCACTGGCAAGTTGAGCTGCTGGAGTAACATCAATTTCAGCAAACTCACCTGAAGTATGACGACTGACTTTAGACACAGTTCCCACTAAATAACCTGCTGGGAAATGTTCGCCTAAACCTGAACTAAAGACTTTGTCACCAACCTGAATATTGGCACTGGTAGGCACATATTCCATTTTGAGTTGACCCAAATCGCCAGTACCCGAAATAATCGCACGCATTCCGGTACGCTCTAAACGCACAGACAATGAATGCTCTTTATCAGACAACAGCATGATACGGGCACTATGTGGATAGACATTAATAATCTGCCCCATAATCCCTTTATCGTCTAGAACAGTTTGTCCCGCACTTAAATGATCCACTGAACCACGGTTAATGATAATAATATGGCGTAATGGGTCTGCATCCGTTCCAATCACTTCCGCAATTTGCATACGTCCATCAATAATCAATGGCGTATCCAAAAGCCCTCTTAAACGGTTATTTTCCGCAGAGAGTTCTGAAAGTTTTTGGAGGCGGACTTGTGCTTGTAGCAGTTCAGCTTGCATTGCGGTGTTTTCACGACGCAATTGCGCTTCAGATTTGGTTTGTTGGTTAAGCCATTCTCGCGACAGTACAGGATAGCTTGCCAGCGCATAAATTGGATTATACGCGGCGTACAAGACATCCCTTGCAGGTTGAATTACATAAGGCATGCGCCAATCAAAGAAAAGCACCACCAAACATGTAATCACCGCAATAACAAATGAGCGAAAAGATGGCGGTTGTCTTGAAAAAAGATTCGGTTGCACCGCCTAGTCCTTATGATTTAACCAACGAAAAGCATGTCGTGGTTTGGATTGTCAAAGAACTCTAATACTTTACCGCCGCCACGAGTGACACAAGTTAAAGGATCATCTGCAACAATTACAGGCAAACCTGTTTCTTGCGCAAGCAATTTATCTAGGTTACGCAATAATGCACCACCACCTGTCAGCACAATACCGCGCTCTGCAATATCCGAAGACAATTCAGGTGGCGTTTGTTCTAGTGCAGATTTAACAGCACTCACAATGCTTTGTAACGGATCAGAAATGGCCTGCGTAATTTCATCAGAAGTCACCGTAATCGCGCGAGGTACGCCCTCAGCCAAGTTGCGACCGCGAACTTCGATCTCTAGGGTCTTGCCATCAGCAACAGCCATACCCACTTCTTTTTTAATGACTTCGGCTGTCGTTTCCCCGATCACACAACCGTGTGCTTTACGCACATAATTGATGATTTGCTCATCAAATACATCACCACCGATACGTAATGAATCAGCGTAGACGCAACCCTGTAATGAAATGATTGCAATTTCAGTGGTACCACCACCAACATCGACCACCATCGAACCACATGCTTGCTCAACAGGCATACCCGCACCAATTGCAGCAGCCATTGGCTCTTCGATTAAACGTACATCACGCGCACCTGCATTAAATACAGCTTCGCGAATCGCACGACGCTCAACCAATGTCGATTTACAAGGTACACAGACCACGACACGCGGTGCTGGCGGGAATAAACGCTTTTCATGCACTTTGCCAATGAACTGATTCAACATGGTCTCAGTGACTTCAAAATCAGCAATCACACCGTCTTTCATCGGACGAATTGCTGAAATATTCGCTGGTGTACGGCCTAACATTTGTTTAGCATCAATACCTACAGCGGCAACAATTTTTTGTGAACCACTATGGCGAATTGCCACAACAGTTGGTTCATTTAATATAATGCCACGGCCTGGTGCATAAATAAGTGTATTTGCAGTACCTAAATCAATGGCTAAATCCGGCGAAAACAAGCCAATTAGTCGTTTTAGAATCACGGGGGCGTTCTCAATTAAACTTTGTGTGAATACAAGGTGGCAACTTTAACTAAATGTGATGATTTGAACAAGTCAATCGCTTATTATAACGCACGATATTTTGAAATTTTTTAATACTGAATTAGGTAAAGTTATGTCTACATCATCAGATGCTCAGCAGACAACTGACTTAAATGCGCAAACGGTCTCGCAAATTGCACACCTTGCACGTTTATCTCTCAATGACACGCAATCTGCTGAATATGCTCAAAGTTTGAATAAAATCCTTGGCATGATGGAAAGCTTGAAAGGCATTAATACCGATGATGTTGAGCCTTTAAAGAGCCCATTTGACAACCCGCAACCCTTACGCGCTGACGTTGTGACTGAAAGCAACCATCGTGATGAATATCAAGCGGTCGCACCTGCTACAGAAGCAGGTTTATACCTCGTACCTCGCGTAATTGAATAAGTTTTATTCGATTAGTCAATATTTTATATTTAGAATGTAAAGAAATTTTTCATATGACAGATTTACATCGCTTATCAATCCGTGAACTCTCTGAAGGCTTAAAACAAGCCCAATTTTCATCACGCGAATTGACTGAACATTATTTAAAGCGTATTGCCCAAATTGACCCGAAAGTAAAAAGTTATGTGACGGTTACCGCAGAACAGGCTCTTGCTGAAGCGAATGCAGCCGATGCAGCACTGAAAGCAGGCAATGCACACGCGCTGGCAGGTATTCCACTTGCCCACAAAGATATTTTTTGTACCCAAGGCATTAAAACCACTGCGGGTTCAAAAATGCTGGATAACTTCATTTCACCTTATGATGCAACGGTTGTTGCAAAAGCCAAAGCTGCGGGTCTCGTGACTTTAGGTAAAGTGAACATGGATGAATTCGCCATGGGTTCAACCTCTGAAAACTCTTATGTCGGTGCAACCTCTAACCCTTGGGCACTGGATCATGTTCCGGGTGGTTCATCAGGTGGTTCTGCAGCAGCTGTCGCGGCTGATCTTGCGCCAATCGCAACAGGTACCGATACAGGTGGCTCAATTCGTCAACCTGCTTCATTCTGCGGCTTAACAGGCTTAAAACCAACCTATGGTCGTGTATCTCGCTTCGGTATGATTGCGTATGCATCATCTCTCGACCAAGGCGGTCCAATGGCACGTTCTGCGGAAGACTGTGCTTATTTGATGAATGTCATCGCAGGTCATGATGCCAAAGACTCGACTTCGATCAACAAAGAAGTGGATGATTACGTTGCTAACCTAAACGGTACGGCAGTGAAAGGTCTACGCATTGGTATTCCAAAGCAATACTTCAATGTGGCCGGTTTAGACGCTGATGTAAAAGCACGCGTTGAAGAATCGTTGAAAAAGCTTGAAGACATGGGCGCGATCTTGGTTGAGATTGATCTCCACATGACTGAAGCTTATGTACCGACGTACTACTTGATCGCGCCTGCGGAAGCTTCTTCGAACCTATCACGTTTTGACGGTGTCCGTTATGGCTACCGTTGTGAAAATCCTGTGGACTTGATGGACTTGTACAAGCGTTCACGTTCAGAAGGTTTTGGTGCTGAAGTACAACGTCGTATCTTGATCGGGACTTATGCCCTTTCTGCGGGTTACTACGATGCCTACTATGTCAAAGCACAAAAAGTACGTCGTTTGATCCAACAAGATTTCCTCAAAGCATTTGAAAATGTTGACGTGATTGCTGCGCCATCTGCACCAACCACAGCCTATAAGATCGGTGCGAATCTCAGCCCGACTGAAATGTATTTAGGCGATATCTATACCCTTGCTGTGAACTTGGCAGGTCTACCAGCCATCAACGCACCTGTTGGTTTTGATAAAGACAGCTTGCCTGTGGGCTTACAGTTGATTGGTAACTACTGGTCAGAATCACAATTGCTTTCGATTGTGCATCAATATCAACAAAATACAGACTGGCATACCAAACGTGCGGCAATTGCTGAGGAGAATGCATAATGGCTGAAGCTCAAAAGTTAAAGCTTATTGACGGTTGGGAAGTCGTTATCGGGATTGAGATCCACACGCAGTTGGCGACCAAGTCTAAAATCTTTTCAGGTTCATCGACTGAATTTGGTCAAGACCCAAATACACAAGCCAACCTTGTTGATTTGGCCATGCCGGGTGTGTTGCCAGTATTGAATGCTGAAGTGGTTGATCTTGCAATTCGCTTTGGTTTGGGTATCGATGCCTATATCGACCAAGCCTCTGTGTTTGCACGTAAAAACTACTTCTACCCAGATTCGCCAAAAGGCTACCAGATCAGCCAGATGGACAATCCGATTGTGGGCTTGGGTCATATCGACATCCAGCTTGAAGATGGCACTGTGAAGCGTATTGGCGTAACACGTGCCCATCTTGAAGAAGATGCAGGTAAATCGATCCATGACCAGTTCGAAGGTATGTCGGGTATCGACTTAAACCGTGCGGGCACACCATTGCTTGAAATCGTATCTGAGCCGGATATGCGTTCGGTTGAAGAAGCGGTTGCCTATATCAAATCGATTCACACCCTAGTGCGTTGGTTAGGTATTTCTGACGGTAACATGGCAGAAGGTTCATTCCGTGCCGACTGTAATGTGTCACTCCGTCGTCCGGGTCAACCTTTTGGTACGCGTTGCGAGTTGAAAAACCTCAACTCATTCCGTTTCATTGAGCAAGCGATCAATGTCGAAATTGAACGCCAAATGGAAATTTTGGAATACGGCGGCGAAATTGATCAGGAAACCCGTTTGTTCGATCCGAACAAGATGGAAACCCGTTCTATGCGTTCGAAAGAAGAAGCGAACGACTATCGCTACTTCCCAGATCCAGACTTGTTGCCAGTAATTATTGCTGACGAACAAATCGAAGCGGCACGTGCTGCCCTTCCAGAACTACCTAAAGCGCGCCGTGCACGCTTTATCGCTGACTTTGCTGTAACTGAGTATGATGCGCATGTATTGACGCTGTCACGCGAAATGGCGGACTTCTACGAAGCTGTTGTGGCTGCTGCTGGCGGTGCGAAGCAAGGTAAAGTCTCTGCAAACTGGGTAATGGGTGAATTCTCAGGTGCTTTAAACAAAGCGGGCCTAGAATTGGCGGACTCTCCTGTTTCTGCTGAGCAATTAGGTGGCATGATTGCACGTATTGTCGACAATACCATTAACGGCAAAATTGCGAAGCAAGTGTTTGGCTTTATGTGGGAAGCAGAAGGAAAATCTGCGGATGACATCATTGCTGAGAAAGGCTTGAAGCAAGAAACCGATACCGGTGCGATTGAAGCGATTATCAAAGACGTACTTGCAGCCAATGAAAAAATGGTTGAAGAGTACAAGTCTGGTAAAGAAAAAGCCTTTAATGGTCTGGTTGGTCAAGTCATGAAAGCGGCAAAAGGTAAAGCCAACCCAGCCCAAGTAAATGAATTAATGAAGAAATTGATTGGTTAAACTGATTTAATTTCAAAAGAAAACCCGCTTTAGAGCGGGTTTTTTGGTTTTTATAGGATAAAATACCCGCACAATAAATTTTTAAACTAAAACTGACATGATTATTCAACTTATGAAAAATAGATTACTCTTAGGTGCCTGTTTGCTTTTGATCAGCAATTCTAATTTTGCACAAACACCTCAAGTCCCGAAAGCGGATACTGATGCTATTTTCAAAGCAGCAGGTTTTACAAAAAGTAAAAAGGGCTGGAAAAGTGATTGTTCAGTCGGTGAAATTACAGCTTATGCCGATTTAAACAGTGATGGGCTGAAAGATGCAATCGTTTCAGATTACGGCACCATGTGTTATGGCAATACAGGCGTTGGTTATTATATTGTGGCCCAACAGAAAAACGGTCAATGGAAAACCATTTTAAAAGAAGCTGGTATGCCTGAATTTTTAAAAACGAAAGGAACAGATGACTGGCCTGATATTGAGAATGGTGGGCCTGGTTTCTGTTTTGAAGTTTTACGCTGGAATGGTCAAGCCTACAAGGTTAATCGCTACGAATACGAAGGCAAGGCTTGTAAATTAGATTAAAGGTTATAATAAATCAAAATTATATGTAAAATCAAAATAGTGATTTTACATATTAGGGACTATAAAAATCATGGCTCAAACTAAAACAGTTTTTAACATCACAGAAGAAAGAACATCCAAGCTGGCTGTTTTAATCGATGCAGATAATGCCTCAGCAAAAGATATTAAAAATATTCTAGATGAACTTACAAAATATGGGGAAGCAACAGTAAAGCGAATTTATGGAAATTTTGTTAGTCAAAATGGTAACTGGAAACAAGCTATTAATGATTTAGCCATCAAGCCAATGCAACAATTTGCTTATACCACAGGGAAAAATGCTACTGATGGTTTTATGATTATTGATGCAATGGATTTGCTTTATACGAATCGATTTGATGGTTTTGCCCTAATTTCAAGTGATAGTGATTTCACTGCTTTAGCTATTCGTATTAAAGAACAAGGAGCAACCGTTTATGGCTTTGGTAAAATGCAAACGCCCGAAGCATTTAAAAATGCTTGCTCACATTTCACATATGTTGAAAATTTAAGCAATGAAAATGATACTGAAATCATTCAACCGTTGCCAACTAAACAGCAAACAAATATTAAAACACCTCAAAAAGAAACAAAAAAAACAGAAAGCACTCCAATAATCAGCAATATTAGTCATAAACTACCATTATCAACAATTAAGCAAATTTTCGATAATCATGATGCTGAATGGATACCCGCTTCGTCTTTCACGTCTCAATGGAAGTTATTACAAAATGACTTCGACCCAAGAAATTATGGTTTCAAAAAAGTTGTAGATTTAATCAAAAGCCATACCGATATTTTCAAGTATGATGAGCGTCTATTAGAAAATGGACACAGACAAATATATATAAAATTAAAAGATTAAATTATCCAATATTAATAAAATGCTAAGTCTAATATAACTAATTTATTGTATGGCCTTCTATTCTTAGAATGGAAGGCCTAAAACATCACTGCCCTCTTAACACACCCAACTTATTCCAGATATCAGGTGTTAAAAAAGTCGTAACCAATTTATTCAAATCAATATAACGCAAGGTACCTTGCAACTGCTGTCTAACCGCAGGGTCTTTGACAATATCCTGACCTGCACTCTGACCTAACTGTTGAAAAGCCTGTCCAACTGCTTGAATGCCCTCAGCTTGAATCACTGCTTTGGTTTGTGTCGAACACTGCTCCACAATCACACGCTGTAACACCTGTGCCAATTTCTGATCCAACTGGGTTTTCTGCTCAGGTGTAACATTACTAAAAGACTTTAAATCTGGATGTGCCGCTAAAGCCGTGAAAGTCCATTGCAAAACCGTAGTCTTATCTGCTGCCGTTGTGGCTTTCACTAAACAATCACTCAATTGATCCACAGTTGGCCCTGCCATCGCCACTTGGGTTGTACCCAACACAGCCGCAGCCATCAACACAGAACGACTCAAATGAGAAAATTTACGGCGGGCAGAAGTATAAACACGAGACATAAGCACAGTTCCAAATTGCAATCTTCCCTTTGTACCATGCTCTGTCTAGATCATCTGTTATGACGCTGTAAATTGCGTAAGTCCACGCCCTTAAAGCTTTGGCAAAATGTAAAAACCATGATGATGGTAAATCACTCAACCTGCACCCTCATAATCCCATTCTTCTGGAATATTCGGTTGTTCAGGTGCTTTATTTAAATCAATATTCAGGTTGCGGCTGCCCTTAAATGATTTCTCACCCGAATCTGACGCAGGTGATACATCCAGACTGTAGCGGTAACGGAATTGCCAAAGCATCGGCTTGATCGGACGAATATCCAGACTCAAACTATCTTCATCATGGCACTTGCCCTTAGAGCTTTCATAATCCTGTTCGGAGAAACAGGCCCGAATCATACGGCTAAAATTAAAAGGATAGTTTTCAATAAAGCGATGCGTTTTACCTGAATCCTTTAACTCATAAAAGCTGGCCCGTTCAATTCCTGCCCCACCACCTGAATACATTTCCGAAAAGGTATCAATCACTGCAACGGCATAACGGTTTTGATCCATAGGAAACAGTTTAGGGAAAATATATTGGCTAGATCGTGCCATTTCTTCCGTAGCCGCCAATTCAATACGCCACTGCTTTAACAATTTAAAACCTGTGGTCGAAGTCGCAAACTGGGCAATATTTCCCTCAGATAATAACCATAAGGTTTGATCTGGTGTTTTCAAACTCTGCCATTGTGTGCGCTGCTGACACAGCTCTTTGACTTGTTCACAGAGTTGTGTTTGTTCCGTTGCACTCAGTTGCCCCTTTTTAAAGTCAAGAATCTGTAAAGGTGCAGCAAAAACTGATGCACTAAAATAGGCGGATGCACCTATTAAAATCATTCCACCTAAACCCATCTTATATTTAAGCATTGTGTTTCCTTAGGCTATTTTTATATTCACAATATTATTTGACGATTGCTTCAATCTGATCAAGTTCCCACACTCCACCCGCAGCAAGCCCTCGACACATCCCTGTCCAGCGATCTAGCGTATGTACAAACTTCTGCCCATCCCAGACCCATTCATCACTCGACCAGCAATCACCAATACCGCGCCCTTTCTGCGAACTGCTGAGAATCCCATTATAAAACTCAGAGGAATGTTCCGTCACAAAAGTGGCTTTATTAGCCAGTGACTCATCCAATACCCATGCACCATAACCTTCGTTATATGCACCTCGCCAACATAGGGTAGCTGCCAAAACTTTTTTATTGGTCAATTTATAGAGATCAATTGCTTGAGGTGCTGTTTGCTTACCATCATAAGCCCCTTCACAAAAGCCTTCTTGTTTCGGAATTGGCTGGGCAGCCATCAAGTTTTGATAGAGTGCAGCATAGCGTTTGTCTGTTGGCCGCAATGTCAGATAAGGCTTACTGGATGTTTTGATCTGCTTGACGGTAAATTTGGGTTGAGCGGCCAATACCTTGGACTCATCTGCCTTGCCCTTTTTAATTAAAGCGCCCACTGTTCCAATACGTTTTTGAAAATCATCCATTTTCAGTAATACCGCAGTCATCCCCTTATCTGAGATTTGCCAATGTAGATTAGCATTTTTAAACACGATTTCGGTCTTTTTCTTAGATTGCTGTAATAAGGCATTGACTTGATTTGTAGAGAGTTGCCCCATCAGTGGGAATTCTGTTCCATCGACGGGCACCTGTCCAAAGTCTTTGCCATTCACATAAAAAAGGAGATTTTTAAGCTTTGCTGCGGGCATAGACGGTTGTTCAAAACGAGCCAATGCAAATTCAACCTGTACAGGCTGTCTTGCACCTGCCTGACGGGTCAATAACAGCGATGCGGGTTCATCATCACTATATTCATTGTAATAACCTGCTGCTCGGCAAGTGCCTGTATTGCTACAGTAAATTTCCCAATCTTCGTGTGAGAATGAAATGCCTTTAATATCTTGGGCAAAAGCATTGGAACTCAGGACAATAAGGGAACAGGCTGAAAGAATCTTTTTCATAAGACTTATGCTCTAGGCCGTCTAATTTCAATACTATTATTTTAATCATTATGAATACTGACATGATTACTCATACTATATACGTTTTAACGCTACAGATTAAGCAACTTTACCAAAAAACAAATAAACACAAGCAACTGTTTTTCAAATAAATTTTAATTGTTTTTCTTTAAAAAGAATTCAACCACAAATGCAATAGGAGTTGTAATATAGAGCAGCATTCTAAGCATCATATACCCAATCAAAAGGAGAACATCACTCACAATGAAATTAGCATCCTCTCTATTAAGTTGAATAAATAATATAGAGACTAGAACGCTAGAGAAAATGATAGAAATAAATGCTCTAAGAGAATAATTTTTAATAAATTTAGTAAAAAAGAAAAATAGATTTGCAATGAAAGTAACTAACAAAGTAAAAGCTAAAACATGGTCTACAATAATATGTCTATGAAAATAATCATAAGAATAAACAAAACAGATGGTCAGTTGTAAATTGAGTAATCCCCACCCTAGATAGCTTGGCTTCATCATGGTTTATTTCTCAATATTTTTATTGGGTTAGCGATTTTATCAAGTTCCTTTTTCAACTTAGATGGTAAGAAAATATCAGGTGGAAAATTCTTAAATACACCGATCCCTGTGATTGAATTGGAGGTACATCTAGAACAGCTCAAAATGCCACTGCAACCCTCTTCATTTAAAATTCTGTCTTCAATCTTTAGGAACTCATCTTTAGAAAGATAAAATGTATAAATATACACTTCACCACCATCGGCTAGTTGATATTCTAAGTAACTTCTATAGACATCCGCTCTCTTCTGCGGTTCATAAATAGGAAACAGTCGTAAACGCCCTTCAGCGATTTCTGGATAATAAAAGCTCCCATTGGGATCAAATATTTCAAACCCTTTCGGACTGATAAGCAACATTCCAGCATGTGTACCGACCATAACATCATTATTATTTACCATAATCGTAATTCTGTAGGAAGTTTTCACCTCAATTTTTACTGGATCTTTTTTATTGTTACCTCCTACGGTCAATGTCTTATTTAAAATTTTCATTAAAAAATCTTTCCAAATCAAAATCATTAATTTCTATTGTTATATTTTCAGCTCTTTCGCTATTCGATATATTATTTGTATATCCATTTTTATCAGTAACACCCTCTTCTATCTCCCCATTTTCTCTATGTATTCGATATGGAATCCCCGAGAGTATATTTCCTGTTTTCTGGTCAACAAGCATAAATTGATCAGAGAAGAATTGACCATTTACATAATCTGTCAGTAGAGGTACGACGTTTACGAATGTATCTTTTCCAGTGCTACTGTTACGGACAGCTAAATCTGAAATTTTTATATACCTTGAACCACAAGTAGAGACATCACCAGCAACAATTGGGTTTCGTCCATTCACTTGTATGAACCCTCTTTCCGTAGCAATCGCTTTTGATCAAACTTTGCATCGAGGACAATAATGAGTCATTCCTTCTAGGTGAATAGCCTTTCCATCGACTAACCATATTTCCACACCTTCCAGAATTTTTCCACCATGATCAGTGAAGCAACCTCTTGTTATAAATGCTTGCATATCTGACTAGCTCTAATTAAGAAAATATTAGCACTAGATTAGTTGTTTTACTTTTGTTCCCTTAATTTTTTAAAAAAAATAAATTATTTAATTATTATTATTAATTCATAGTTTTAATAAGGCATGAATTCTAACTAGAAAAGCCTTTATAAACTCTTACCCTATTAATTAGAGCAATGAGAATCTAAGTAGAATCCAGTCAATTTTTTTTATTATGATTCAAATCTGCTTTCCCCCATATCTCAAACAATATGTTAATTTTAACTCAACCCAAAACATCATCTGAAAATGAAAACATTAATCTCTATTCTTACTATTTTATTCGCATTATCAGCCACTTCAATTCATGCAGAGGTCAGCACCTTTAAGCCGATCTTTCCCAAATTTTCAAATACAACGCTAGAGCGAAAAGCCGAAAATCAAATTTATGCCTTGGGTGAAGTGTCCTTTGCCAACGATGTCCGTGTTCCCTATTATGGCGTTACTGCGTTGAATCCTGCCGATGAAGGCTTATTAAAAGACTTTAAAAGCTGTACAGCAAAAAGCTGCCATTTCGATTTTAAACTGGATACAAATCAGGCCAAGCAACTTAAATTAGTTGCGCTACCTGAAATTGGCGCAGTACTTGTACCCAAAGATTGGCACGATGTGGAGGCACATGCGGGCGCAAATGGTACGGGTTCAGCCCTACTGATGAGTCCAGATCAAAAACAGGCCATAGAATTATACGATTCATCCTTCTGTGTCGGTTGCGGCATGCCCAATGCCACGCTTTACTTTCCCAATCTGTTAAAAGAGAGTATTGAAAATGAGTTTGGCGGCTATAAAGATCCACAAAAATTGGTGACCGTAGTGCATCCTTCTAAACAAGTGGCTTTCTTTAGCTATCAGATTGCAAACGTCAATAATAAAACCCATGGCGTCGCGAAATACCATGACGAGGACACCTTCAATTTTAGAGAAATCATCGTCACGCTGGACAAATCACAGCAGCATTTAGTTGGGCCCATTTTAAACTTCTATCACTTTAACCATTGAGCCATTTCAAACCGCTTGACTGGCTTTGAGTAAACTCAAGAAATGCTCAACCCGAACACTATTGCCTTTGGCACGGCAAATTGCATAGATCGGAGCGATACAGGGCTTTTTCGCTTCTAGCGGTTTGTACACAATTTGCTTATTCCAAAAGTCCTGAATTGAGGCTGGGACAATTGATAGTCCAATCCCCGCTGCAATCAGATTCAGGCTCGAAGTTAAACGAGGGGCTTCTTGCACAATGTTGGGACTAAACCCTGCCTGATAGCAATTTGCCAAAATATTATCAAACAAGTCTTGCCCCGCAATACGGCGATACAACACAAACTCATACGGTTCTAAATCGAGTAGGCGGATTGATCCTGCTTGCTCAGCCAAAGGATGATTACTTGGTAAAGCCACAATCAAGGGCTCATCCAGTACATGTATGCTTTGTACTTCGGCATGAATCGGCGCAGGTTTGCGTAGGAAAACGATATCCAGTTTTTCATTGATCACTGCATCGGTTAAGGCGGTACTGCTATCTTCTTCCAAATGAATGGCGACAGCAGGAAACTTTTCCCTGAATTGACGCAAGAGGGCAGGCAAAAAAGGATGCAGCCCTGCGGAGTTGGTAAAGCCAATATTGATTTGACCTTCCAAACCTTGCGCAATGTTTTTGACCCGTTTCGGAATCGACTGAGCATGCGCCAGAATGGTAATCGCTTCCTGATATAAAGCCTTACCTGCTTCCGTTACCTCCACACCTCGCGGCAGACGTTTGAGCAAAGCCGTATCCAGCTCTTCTTCCAGACTTTTAATCAGTCGGGTCAGTGGCGGCTGTTGCATATGCAGTCTAACCGCTGCTTTGGAGATATTGCTTTCTTCCACCACAGCAACGAATGCATTGAGTTTATGAATATCAATCATACATACCCTAAAAGTATAGATAACGGCAAAAATAGCATTTGTGAATATACCACAAATCTTTCATGCTATAGCTCACAAGGTTGAACAGAAAGGTAATCCAATGAAAGCCCAAGCCCTATCAATAGAGAGTGAACCACTAGCGACTGCTCCTGATTGTAAGGCACTTTTTACGGGATTTATGAAATTGGGGTTGATGGGTTTTGGTGGCGTACTGCCACTGGCACATCGCATTATCGTTGAAGAACATAAATGGATTGATGCTGGCAAATTTACCGACTTACTTGGCGTGTGCCAGTTATTGCCAGGCGGTAACATCATCAATATGGCCGTTGCCATTGGAATGGAATTCCAAGGCGTGAAAGGTGCGATCAGCTCAGTCCTCGGTTTAATCTCTGCCCCGACTGCAATTGTACTGATCATCTATCAGGTCTATGAGCATTTCCAGTACCTCCCCGCAGTCAAACACATGATTCAAGGTTTGGCCGCTGCTGCCGCAGGCTTACTGTTTGCGACAGGATTTAAGATGCTCAAGCCGATTTTAAAAAGCTATCTGACCATTTTCACCATTGGCCTGACCTTCGTATTTATGATCTGGATCAAGCTGCCCTTAGCACTGACTTTAGCGATTTTACTGGGCATTAATATGCTGGTTCTAGGAGTGAAAAAATCATGATCTTAGTCACCCTTGCTGTCGTTTTTACTCAGCTTTCGCTACTGGCTTTTGGGGGTGGTAATGCTATTCTCCCTGAAATGCAGCACCAAGTGGTAACCGTACATCAATGGATGAGTGCAGAACAGTTTAGTTCGCTGTTTGCCATGGCACAGGCTGCCCCAGGCCCGAATATGATGATTGTACCTTTGGTCGGTTGGCATGTCGCAGGTCCAGCAGGACTATTGGTCACTTCTCTCGCGAAGTTTGGCCCATCTTCAATCATCACCATTTATGCACTGAAATTCTGGGAACGTTTTAAAGCCAATCCATTACGGGCACGTTTTGAAAAAGCGTTGAAACCGATTACTGTAGGTTTAGTTCTGGTCAGTGCATGGTTGATTGCGGATGCATCTGCACAGAATCTGCTTTTGGTCATCATCGTGATTTTGACAGCCATCCTCGGCATGTTTAAAAAAATTCATCCGCTTTGGGTCATGGCCGCAGCCGCAGGGCTTGGAATTGCCTTCCTTTAAAAGGGCAATAAAAAACCTGCTTGATGCAGGTTTTTTATTGAATCTTGAATTACCAGATACTGACCCGTTTTTCAGGCGCTAAATACATTTTATCTCCCGCTTTGATCTTGAAAGCATCATAGAACGGCGCTTGATTGACTAAAGCACCATTGGCGCGAACTTTATCTGGTGCGTGTGGGTCGGTTTTTAAATACACAATCGCTTGTGCTTGACGGGTTTTGGCACGCCAAACTTGCGTCCAGCCCATATAGAAACGCTGCTCACCCGTACGCCCCTCGATCACAGGCGCAGGTTTACCTGCTAACGAAATTTGATACGCTTTATAAGCAATCGATAGACCCGAATTATCGGCAATATTTTCACCCAAGGTCAGTTCACCATTGACGTGATAGCCTGCAATCGGCTCATAGGCATTATATTGCGCAACCAAAGCCTGTGTTTTGGCTTTAAACTTCTGATGATCTTGTTTGGTCCACCAATTACGCATATTGCCCAATTCATCAAACTGGCTGCCCTGATCATCGAAACCATGGCTGATCTCATGCCCGATCACACTGCCAATCCCACCATAGTTCACTGCATCATCAGCATCGATATTAAAGAATGGCGGTTGCAAAATTGCAGCAGGAAAGACAATTTCATTGGAGGATGGATTGTAATAGGCATTCACGGTTTGCGGAGTCATAAACCATTCATCACGATCCACAGGTTTGCCTAACTTATCCAAACTGTCTTGATGCTCAAATTCTCTGGCACGAATCACATTACCAATCAAATCACCGTCTTTAATCTCAAGTGCTGAATAATCACGCCATTTGTTTGGATAGCCGACCTTAATCGATAAGCTGGCCAATTTCTTTTTAGCCTGCACTTTGGTTGCAGGACTCATCCAGTCCAATTGGCTAATACTTTGATCATAGGCTTGGATCAAATTCTGCACCAAGGCATCCATACGCTGTTTTTTCTCTGCAGAAAAATGTTTTTCCACATAGATTTTGCCTAGACCATCGCCCAATACTGCATTCACGGTTTGTACACCACGCTTCCAGCGGACTTCTTGTTCTGCAACATCACGCAAGGTTTTGCCGTAAAACTCAAAACTTTCATCAACCAAGGCCTTGTTTAAGAAGGGTGAAAAATTACTGATCAAGTTCCATTTAAAATAAGCTTTCCACACATTTAAAGGGGTTTTATTGATCACTGGATCAAGTGCTTTGAAATAGCTTAATTGATGCACCTGAATGGTCTGAATTTTGTCTTTGACCCCGACTGTATTGAGATAACTATCCCAATCAAAGCTACGACTTAACTTATTTAAATCTTTAAGTGGGTAAATATTGTAACGCTTAGATAAATCACGGTTTTGTACATTACTCCACTGGATTTTTGCTAAGTCTGTTTCGAGCTTGAGAATGTCTTGTGCATGCTGTGCCGCTTGCTGATCACCAGACAGTTGCAGCATCCGCTCAATATGCTTCAAGTATTTAGCGCGAGTTTCCACAAACTTCTGATCATCTTTTAGATAATAGTCACGATCTGGTAAACCCAAACGACGCTGTGCCAGACCTGCAATCATTACATCGGAATGCTTCATATCCTGATCAATACTGATATCAAACGGTGTTCTGACGCTAATACGAGAGAAATGCCCCATTAATTGAGCAAAATCTTGTTTGTTTTGAATTGCATCAACCTGTGCCAGTTCTTGCTGTAAAGGTTTAATGCCTTTCGCTTCAATCTCTTTTTCATCCATAAAGCTGGCATATAGGCTGGAAACTTTTTGTTCGACCGTTCCTGTTGCCCATTTTTTTGTACTAAGCTCTTCAACAATCGCATGTAACTGATTGGTCGATAGCTCATGTAATTCGTTAAATGCGCCCCAACGTGATTTATCTGCAGGAATCTCAGTCTCTTTTAACCATGTGCCATTTACATAGTTATAAAAATCATCATTGGCAGACACGCTTTGGTCGATATACTGTTGGTCTATGCCTGAAACTTTTTGTGTTGGGGAGAATTGAATTGCTTGATCTGCCCATACAGTTGCAGTAAAGGCAGTCAGTGCAAGCGCCAATGCACTTTTGAGCAATATAGGTTTCATGATTTATCCTATTTATTTAGGTTTTAAGCGATACAAGAGAGAAATGAAAGATCATTAATTTTATCAAGCGACTATAGTGAAGTACTTTGATCAAATAAAGTCATTTTCGTTGCAATATATATTCACTTTTCACATAAAAACCACAAACTCGCTAAAACCGTTGGCAATAAAAAAGCCTTAGCATTGAGCCAAGGCTTCTTTTATTAACCAACTAAACGATTAATCCAAAGTTTTTTCAAAAGCTTTAAGACGCTTATAAATGGATAATAATTCAATAATCGTTGGCCATGATGTAATCAGGTATTGAAAGGACTTTCTCACTTGTTGGAATACATTCAGAATTTGCATCATGATCCCTAAAGTAACAGCACCCGCTGCAATTGAAGGCGCAAGTATAAAAATCCCATATAAATTATCTAATTGTAGGTACCAAATACGTACTAAATTAAAATAGGTATAATGAAAGTACAGTTTAAAATAATTCAAACGAACCTTACTAAAGAGTTCTTTTAGAGTCAAAGGATCAGCTCGATTTGCATGATCTTCTCCATAAACTAACTCTTTACGATATGCAGCCTCAACTTTTTGATTATTAAACTCTAAACCAGGAAGCTTATATCCAACCAACATCAAAACAACTGTCCCGAAGATTGCCCAACCTAAAGCAGCAATCATTAACGCATGGGGAATTTCGCCAACGACTGGTAAAACCTTTACATGAACTGAGAGTTGCAACAAGATTGGCAAAAAGGCAATCAGTGTCATGATTGCTTCAATAAAACTGACTCCTAAACTTTCTGAAGTTTTTGCAAAACGCATCGTGTCTTCTTGTACACGTTGTGAAGCACCTTCAATATGACGGAGTCTATCCCAGAACTGGGTATAGTATTCATTCATCGCTGTACGCCAGCGGAATATATAATGACTGACAAAAAATAAATTCAGGACCGCGATGGTGACATAGACCATCGCAATAAAGATAAAAGTCAGCATCTCAGTATAAAGCAGATTAAGTTCTCCACCTCCACTAGATACCATTTTCTGAATTAAATTATAAAAAGGTTGATACCAAGCATTGATCACTACATCAACCTGAACACTGAACCAGATATTAAACAGAATAAAAGCTGATCCCCAAATCGACCAAGCTTGCCATTTATTGTCTGAGCATATCCGCCAAAAAACAGCAAATAATGCTGTTGCGATAAAAAACCAGATATAAAACCAAAGAAATGAAGGTGCCCAGAAGCGACTGACATCAATCGGTAGTTCCGCATCAGTATAACCTTTGGCAAAACCTAGATATTCACCCCAGCTATGACCACCGGTGTACCACAGCAACATATTGAGGGATAACCATACGATGACAGAAATAAAAAACAAACGTGGGTTGGGAAAGAAAGACTTAAACATCTGTTTAACAATCCTTGTTAGGTAGCGACTCATTTGACTAGGTCATCCTATGACCTGAAACTTAAAACTGTCTGATAAAAAAGTTTGATGATTTGTAGTTATTTACCTGTTTTTTTCTCTTTTTAATAGCTTTTTGTAGATGATTTACAATTTGTTTTTGCCCAAATATAAGTTTAGTAAATGGACTCAAGTACTTAAGTCCATTATAAGGTTCATAAAATAAAGGTTTAACGTGGCGCTGAGGTACTCATTTTTAAGGCAATATCCTGTTGCTCGCTTTGCGTTGGGAAGCTCTTGCTTTGAATTGCCCATTGAATTTCAGCGAGTTTTTCATTGGCAGCATCCACTCCTGCCTGCATAGTCATCTCTCGACCTTTGACATCAAAGATATGCGCTTTTTCACGCAGATCAGGTTGAATTACAATATCAGCCTCTTTAAGTTCCTCTTCGGCCAAACGTCCTTGCATGATATTGATATTTTGGTTGAACAAGCCCCAAACATTACTGGTTTCAGTATGAATCGGCTGAGCCAAGATATCCACGGCGATGACCACATCCGCCCCCAATTCACGTGCGACCTGTACGGGCACGGGGCTAACTAAACCACCATCGACATACTCAACATCATGAATCTTGGTCGGTACAAACATACTTGGAATGGATGCGGAAGCCCGTACCGCCTGCCCGGTATTGCCATAATTAAAGACGGTTCTGGTGCCATCTTTTAATTCGGTCGCCACCACATACATTGGGATTGTCATTTTTTCTAATGGCAGGTTATGCACTTGCTCGTTGATATAGTCTTCCACTTTTTTGCCATCAAAAAAGCCCTTCAGACTCACATTGACTTCACGCACATCATTGGCTTTGAGCTTTAAAGCAATATCGCGTAATTCAGCAGGACTTTTACCACTGGCATAGATTGAACCGACAATACTGCCTGCACTGGTGCCCACGATAAAATCTGGACGAATACCTTGCTGCTCTAATACTTCAATCACGCCAATATGGGCATAACCACGCGCACCACCACTACCCAATACCAATGCAATCACAGGGCGTTTTTGCTGTTGTTTTATGGCATTAAAGGGTTGGCTTACAGCTTGAGCTTGGGCATCTTCAATCACGGGTTTTAAATGTGAAGTACTTTGGCAACCAGCCAAAACTGCCATTGAAAGACCCAACATCCATAATTTAAGCTGTTTCATACGCCGCGATTGCCATATTAACCATATCTCTAGATCTAAATTTTAGCGTTTAGCGCATCTAAAAACTGTAGCAATTTTTTGTATTTGTCATCAAAAAGACATAAAAAAAGCTCCTCGAAAGGAGCTTTTTATGATTTTAGTTTTGCTTTGACTGTATTACCAAATATCAGAATCAACTTTTTTCTTTAATTCTGGATAGTTATCAATCTTAAACTCAGGCTCTTTAATGCCGCGCTTCAACTGAGAGGTATAGTCTTTTAACAGAGTCCGTGCCATAGGGGTTAACAATAAGATTGCGATCAAGTTAATCGTCGCCATAATCCCCATAAACAAGTCTGCCATTGACCAAACCAATGGAACACTACCAATCGCGCCGAAGTACACCATCACCAATACAAAGATTCGGAAGATGAACATCACTTTCGGATTGTTATTGATAAACTGCACATTACTTTCTGCATAGGCATAGTTACCAAGTACAGCGGAATAACAGAATAAGAACAACAGCACTGCTAGGAAGTCAGCCCCCCAATGTCCGACTTGAGTCTCTAAGGCACGCTGTGTCAGCTCTACCCCGACAAAGCCCGCATCGTGATAAACACCCGATACCAAGATAATGATCGCAGTACTGGTACACACAATGAACGTATCAACGAATACACCAAGCATTTGCACCAAGCCTTGGTTCACAGGGTGTTTCACATCCGATGCTGCGGCAGCGTTTGGTGCAGAACCCATACCCGCTTCGTTAGAGAACAAACCACGCTTGATCCCTTGCATCATCGCCATCGAAATCATGGCGCCAAAGAAACCGCCAGCTGCAGCATTAAACTGGAATGCTTCAGTGAAGATCAGTTTAAAGATACCAGGTAAAAGTTCGTAATTGCTGATGGCAATATACATCGCTACTGCAAGATACAGACCTGCTTTTAATGGAACAAACATTTCTGCAAATTTGGCAATACGTTTAATACCACCAAAAATTGCCAATGCAACCATAACAACCAGTGCAAGGCCTACCCATGAAATTTCGAGATCAACACCACCTAAGTGGGCAACCAAATTGGCTTTGTCCCAACCCCATGCATGTGAAGAGGCATTGGCAATCGCATTAATCTGAACTGAGTTGAATACGAAACCATAGGTAAAGATCAATGCAAGCGCGAAAATCACACCAAAGGTTTTACTACGTAAGCCTTGAGTAATATAGTAGGCTGGCCCCCCGCGGAATTGCTTACTATTACTATCTCTGACTTTAAACAATTGTGCGAGTGAAGATTCAATGAATGCTGAGCTCATCCCGAGAATCGCGGTAAACCACATCCAGAACACCGCACCTGGTCCACCAATCGCAATCGCAATTGCTACACCTGCAATGTTACCTACCCCAACACGACTGGCTAAGCCCGTTACAAATGCCTGAAATGGTGTCAGTCCATGTGAATCTTTTTCATCACTTTTGCTGCGACTGCCCTTCATCACCTTGATACTGTGGAAGAACATTCTGATTTGGACAGCTTTCGTTGCAATGGTATAGAAAATACCAACTGCTAGCAGAAAAACAACGAGAAAGTCCCATAAAGGATCATTGAAAAAACTTACCCAAGCCATCAGGGTGTCATTTAATTTTTCATTCATCACTTATTCGCTTTTAAATATTTTATGTACGTCCGTACATATACGATAACAATGGATGAATCAAAAAAGCCCCGCTTGGGGCTTTTGATCCGACTTAGGCAAAGAATTTCAAAATTAATTGAATTACTGTTGCGTTAATTAAATCAACGAAGAACGCACCACAAAGCGGAACAATCAAGAAGGCTTTATGAGATGGTCCATACATATTGGTAATCGCTTGCATGTTTGCAACCGCAGTTGGTGTTGCCCCCATACCAAAACCACAGTGACCTGCTGCCAGTACCGCTGCATCGTAGTTTTTACCCATGACGCGGAAGGTAATGAACGCAGCATATAATGCCATCGTAATGGTTTGCGCACCTAAAATAACGACAAGCGGGCCAGCCAAATCTGCCAACTGCCATAATTTTAATGAAAGCAATGCCATTGCAAGATAAAGTGATAATGACGCATTACCAAACACATCAATTGCACGGTCAAAGATATCTACTTTTAATACGCTTTCTAAGACATTACGTAAGATCACACCCCCACCAAGCGCCCAAACGAATGTTGGTAACTCGAACCAAGTGCCCTTACTGAAACCTGTCATGAATTCTGCAAATGCCAAACACGCAGCAAACATACCCAAAGTCGTAATCGCATTATCAGCCGTAATTAAACGAACCTGATGTGGATTTTCAAATGGTGCTAGCTCGTCAGGATGTTGATCTAAATGCGTATCGCGATTTTTGATTTCAGCTGGGGTCTGTGCTTGAGCAAGGCTATAACGGTTAATCAACAACTTCGCCAATGGACCACCGATAATACCACCGATAATCAGACCGAAAGTTGCACTCGCCATACCTAAAGCCAACGCACCTTGAATCCCATGCTGAGTCTCAAGAATTTCACCCCACGCACCTGCAGTACCGTGACCACCTGTCAATGTAATTGAACCTGCAATCAAACCCACCAAAGGATCAATACCCAATAGGGTTGCAAGGCTCATACCGACAGCGTTCTGTACCACAATAAAAGAGGCGACACAGACCAAGAAGATCACTAAACCAATACCGCCTTCTTTGAGCTTCATGAAGTTAGCACTTAAGCCAATCGAAGCGAAGAAGATCAACATAAAACTGGTTTGTAATTCACTACTAAAAACAATACTGTAACCCCAAAGTGAGTGTACAAGTAGTGAAAGTACCGCTGCAACCAAACCACCAGCCACAGGCTCAGGAATGTTATAGCGTTTTAAGAAGTCAATTTTATTAACGAGCAAACGTCCTAATAACAAGACGATGACCGCCGAAATTAGGGTATAGAAACCATTAAAAGTAAATTCCATATCTTCTTCCGTTTATTTTATTCGTTCTACCGATGATTTTTTCACCACTTTGGAACGCATAAAATAGTAACTCTCAAAATGAGTGAAAACTCAATCAACTTAATAAAAAGCATACAGTTCTAAGCAAGAACTAAGGCTGTTTCGTTGATCAGTTTTCACGGATGATTTACACCTACTGGATAGGTGGCTTAGAAGTTATAGCGAGCCATGGCCCCTACACGATTATCCTTACCTTTTTGTCCATCAAAGGTCTTACGTTCACCGTAGACATACTCTAGACCAAACGTAATCGGTGTAACTGGCGAATACATGATATTCCACCAACCTTGTTGCAAAGTTTTGTTCTGTGCAGAATCTTTGGCGATCACAGCCTGCTTAGCAAAGTCATTACTGTCATCAGCAAACATTGCGCCATAAGCCAAAGTACTACGTAATTTAGGATTAATTTGATAAGTCGCACCTACTGTCAGCGCATCAAACTCATTCAAATTTAGACGGAAATTATTTGGATTTACGTTGTAAGCATTGTTGGTATACAACAAGAATTTACTATCACCCTTCACATGCGAATAGTCGATCATCGCCTGCAACGCATCGGTGAACTTATATTTTGCACCGACCGCGACACCCCAGCCCAATTCTGAATCATTGGCACTAATCTGTTTAGTTTCTTTCTTAAAGGTATCGTTATCAATTTGCGTTAACACTTCTTTATACGCATCTTTACTACGTGCTTCGGTAATCAATGCACGTACAGACGTTGTACCTTTGCCTTCAGCAAAATCATATTTTAATTTTGAAGTTAAAGCAGGTGCTCGGTTATCGTCATTGCCTTTTTCCAAAGCAACAAAATAATGTGTCGCTGGATTAAATGCACCACTATAACGGACCATTGGCGTACGGTAAGTCCCGATTCCCAACGGCGAGTTAAAATCTAGCATTTCTGGCTGTAAGTCAGTTGCCAAGAAAGTTGAAGTAGTTTGACCAAATAGCCAGTCATTCATTGTTAAATAAGCATGGCGAATACGAATGGTGTCATTGCTACTACCACCACGGAAATCGACTTCTAACTTACCACCCACTTCAGCGCCTTCGACTGGTGCTTTAAAATCAAGCCCCAAACGGGTAACCGTTGCAGTGCTATAGAAACGATCGCTATTCTTTTCAGCGCCTTCTAAATCAACCTTATTGATGCGGTTAAAGATCCCGTCACCACCTTTAGATTGATAAGAAGCATCACCACGTAAGAAACCGTGTAATTTAACTTCTGCACCAGACGCAGTGTTAAACACCAATTGCGACTTTTTAGGAACAGCGGGTGCCACAGCTACATTTGCAGGGTGATCTGGGTGTGTTTCTTTAAAATTAGAATGTTCCTGTACAGGAGCAAGGTCATTTTTTTGTTTTGCTTGGGGAACATATTGCTGTAATAAAGCTTTTAATTCCTTCACTTCATCACGAAGTTGTTGAATCTGTTCTTGCTCACTAGCAGCGTGTGCGTTGTTCATCATTAAGGCAGCAACAGTGATTGCTAAACCTTGTAGTACGAACGGCTTACGGATGAGAGATACACTCATGAGAAGCTCCTTGTATCTGTGTATATTTCAACATTTTCTAGCGGCATAAAATTGGATAAATTTGCTATGCCTAGGATAGAAAATTCCCCTCACCTTATCAGTAAGGAAAGCCCAATCAGTTTTTTAAAAAGGGCGTATTATGCATAAATTTCGAATATTGTGTGTACTTTTTATTTAAGGAGTTTTCATCATTTTCGCGTGAATAAAAAAATAGTTTTTCGATTTCATTATGTTACTAATAGTTTTCTTTTTCACACAAACCAAACAAAACATATAAAACATACTACAACTTATCATAAAGCTTTCTTTTTGTGATTATTTTTTACACACCGCTAAAGTTGTATGTGAAAAACTATCTGCAAAAACCATTTATTGATTTATAGTCAGCACACATTAAAAGATCAAAATGATGAGGAGTTTTTTATGAACACGGAACAAGTCCGCTATGTAGATGAAGCGATTACGTCTCGTCATTCAGTCCGTGCATTTTTAGATACCCCTATCGAAACACAAACCATCAAAGATATTTTAGCGGTAGCAAGTCGTGCGCCTTCTGGCACCAATGTTCAGCCTTGGAAAGTCTATGTGGTGACAGGGCAAAAACGTGCAGAGATGATTGATCGTGTTTGCACTGCCCAAATTGAACTGCTACAAAACCCTGAGCTTGCAGCACAATATCAAGAGACTTTTGCCTATTATCCTGCAACTTGGATTTCACCGTTCATTGATCGTCGTCGTGCCAATGGTTGGGGACTGTATGGTTTGCTGGGCATCCAAAAAGGCGAAAAAGAAAAAATGGCCGCACAACAATTGCGTAACTTTCAATTGTTCGATGCCCCCGTTGCTTTATATTTTACCGTGAATAAAGTCATGGGGATCGGATCCAAAATGGATATTGCCATGATGATTCAAAACGTCATGGTGGCTGCTAAAGCGCGTGGCTTAGATACTTGCCCGCAAGCCGCATGGAATCACTTTCATCCAATCGTACTGGATATTTTGGGCGCGCCAGAAGATGAAGAACTGGTTTGTGCGGTGGCTTTAGGTCATGCTGACCCTGAGCATATTGTGAATACCTTTATTACACCGCGTGAACCTGTTGAAAACTTCACGGTGTTTTTAGACTAAACCTGTAAATAAAGCAGTCTCTAAGCTGAGAGACTGCTTTGCTGTTTTCCAACTTTTAAAATGGCAAACAGTCCTGCACTGGTAAACAGTAACATCATGATGCCCATGTTCAAAGATGCCTTCCATACCAAGAAATTCAAGATAATCCCAGCCAACAGACCGCAAGCAAATTGCATACTGCCCATAATGGCACTGGCCGTACCTGCACGTGCCCCTTGCTGAGACATCGCCAAAGCCATGGCATTCGGCCCTGTTAAACCAATTCCGGATACCACCAAGAATAAGCCTGACATTAGCAGCAATAGTGGTGCATCTGTCATCAATCCAGCAGTCAGCACAATCAATGCCCCAAAACATTGGATTAAACCACCCAAACGTAGGCGTTGGAAAATTCCCATGCGAGTATTCAAATGTTTATTCAGCGAAGACATCAACATGATCCCTGCGGCATTCAGCGCAAATGCATAAGAGAAATGCTGCTGCGACAATCCATATTGCCCCATAAACACTTCTGAAGCCGAGCTGATATAACAGAATAAAGCTGCACCCGTTAAACAGCCCGCAAACATCGGCACACGGAAACTCTCATCTTTTAAAATTGCCCCATACAGCGTACTGACTTGATAGGCCGATAATTTCAAACGGCGCTCAACAGGAAGGGATTCTTTAAAGAAGAAATGTACACAGAGCCAACACACCACCCCAATCATCGACAAGACGATAAAAATTGCCTGCCAAGGGAAGAAGGTCAAAATCCATGCCCCAAAGATGGGTGCAAGAATCGGAGCCAGCCCCATCACAATCATCATGCTGGAAAATGCCTGAGCAGAACCCTGCATATCCAGACGGTCACGAATGGTCGCCCGTGCCATCACCACACCGACACAACCACCCAAGGCTTGGAAAATACGTGCGGCGATTAAGGCCCACTCATTGCTTGCAAATACACAGGCCAAACTGGCAATTGCATACAATGCCAAACCAAAATATAAAGGCTTTTTACGGCCAATTCGATCACTCACCGGACCATAGATCAATTGCCCAATCGCCAGTCCCAAGAAGTAAGCAGGTAAGGTATTGGCCACCATTTGTGTACTCACCCCAAATTCATCAGCCATTTGTGGCAGTGCAGGCAAGTACATATCAATCGATAAGGGCCCTAATGCGGTTAACAAAGCAAGCAACAAAATCCATGCTGTTGAATATTGACGCTGATTGGTTTGCTCTGTCTGCATAATACGCTACTTTTCATCTATATCTGGATTCTAAGCTTAGCATCCTCCATGAATTTGTGCATAATAAGAATGATAAAATCGATTGTAGAATACAAGAAGGACACCCCTTGAATCCTTGGTTCGGACGTTTAAAACAAACAACCTATAACACCACGTTGATGTATAACGTGCGCATGCTCATTGCCTTTACTGGAACTGCTTTTGTTCCCTACCTTTTAAATTTTCAATTAGCCACTATTCCACTCACTTTAGGTGTTGTTGCAGCCGCGATCAGTGATATCGACGACCGCTTTTCTGTACGTATCCAGAATCTGATCTATACCTATATTGGTTTCTTTATTACCGCCGCTTCGGTGCAATTGTTATTCCCCTATCCAGTTGCCTTTGCGATTGGATTAATTGCATCCTGTATTGGCTGGATCTTATTGGGTTCTCTCGGACGACGTTATGCCACCATTGCTTATGGCTGCTTAGTAACGTCTGTCTACACCATGTTGGGCGTACATTTATTCGATCAATGGTATATTCAGCCTGCACTTTTAGTCGCAGGTGCAGCTTGGTATGGCTTACTCTCCACCATTAGCTTTCTGTTGTTCCCTGTGCGAAAAGTTCAGGACCAACTTTCTGCCTCCTATTCAGCTCTTGGTAGCTTCTTATTTGCTAAATCAAACCTATTTGATGTCGACATGACGCCGTCAAGCTATCAACAAAGCATGATTGATATCGCCTTGGAAAATGGCAAACTGGTGGGGATCTTCAATGATCTGCGCATGTCGTTATTGACTCGTTTGAAGGGTGACCGAGGACAAAAAGATACTCGGCGCAGTCTGCAATACTATTTTGTGGCACAAGATATTCATGAACGCGCGGACTCAGCCCATATTGATTATCAAAAACTGGCAAAGGTCTTTCAGCACAGCGATATCTTATTTCGCTTTCAACGGATTTTATCTATTCAAGGCAAAGCCTGTCAGGACTTGGCACAATCCATTTTAAGCCGTACCCGTTATGTGCATAACAAGCGTTTTAAACACAGTTTTGAAAATTTAAGACTGTCCTTAGAAAAACTGCGTGAAGATGGACATTATGATCAGGTGCGGGTGAATGCCCTATTTGCACTTTATCAGAACCTTAAGTCGATTGATGCACAATTACAAAACCTAGAAACCGAACGAAATCTGCAAAAGATCAATGCACAACATACCGAAAGCCAGTTAAAAGATGATGATCTAAAAGGCTGGAATGACATCATGGTACGAGTGAAACAGCATCTCACACCTGAGTCGGTATTGTTCCGTCATGCGGTACGTTTATCGATCGTATTGTTTATTGGCTATCTGTTTATTCAGCTTACTAATATCGCCTATGGTTACTGGATTCTGCTCACTGCGTTATTTGTATGTCAACCCAACTTCAATGCCACCAAACGACGTTTGTATTTACGTATCGTCGGAACATTGGTCGGTATTATCGTTGGACTTGCCATCATCTATTTTATTCCTTCAATCGAAGGTCAATTGGTGATGTTGATTCTGAGTGGTGTGCTGTTTCTGGAGCTGCGTAGTAAGCAATATGCGCAAGCCACTGCATTCATAACCATCCTTGCTTTAATCAACTTTAATCTGGATGGCTCTGCATTCGCAGCGGGTCTACCCCGTTTTATTGATACTGTCATTGGGTGCGCCTTGGCATGGTTTGGTGTCAGTTTCATTTGGCCAGACTGGAAGTTCCGCAGATTACCGCGCTCAATTCAACGCTCTCTACAGGCACAATGTAAATATCTTGCTGAGGTTGTAGAACAATATCATCAGGGTCGTAATAATGCCTTGAATTATCGTGTAGTTCGACGTGCCGCACACAATACCGATGCTGAAGTGGCTTCCCTGATTTCCACTATTGCAACTGAACCGAATATTGATGTGAATCAAAAAAGTTTAGCGTTTGAGTTTTTATGCCTGAGCCATACTTTTTTAAGCTACATCGCAGCATTAGGTGCGCATCGAGAGCAAATCCAAAATCAGGAAGTATTAGGCTTACTCGATCAGGCTTTAGATGATATTCAAGGGGCACTCCTCAGAGATGAAGTTCCTGATTTATCAGCACAAAATCTGATGCAAACCATTCGTGACCGTCTCAGCCGCAATGAAGATCATGATCCAAAATCGCTGATCATTTTGCAGCAGCTTTCACTCATGCTCAGTGTGTTAACACGCTTAAGTATGCTGAAACAAAGTCTGAGCCATGAACCGAATGAAGATGGTACCGAATTTGCTTCACTTTAATGGCTGTTGTGATTGCAATAGCCTCCCATGATTCGCCATTGGCATAATATCTTTGCATGCTAATAGATGTTAAACTAAACCCAGTTATATACTCATTTTTTATACTATGACCGCCAAAACGCTATACGCTTATACGCTACAACCTGTTCCTTACGAAGTTTCTGAAGCTGAACAACGTCAAGCTCAACTGATGATTTGGCGTAGTACCAACAAATTCAGCCGCAAAGCATGGATGATTATGATTGCACTGGTTGTGCTCTCATTGGTTGCTGCAGGACTTATTAAATATTATTCAACCTACTCAACTGTGATTTGTTGGGTCGTGATTGTGAGTGTGGTGCTGTTCTATTTGATCAAACGTTTTGGTCTGGAGTGGTACGTTAAACGCAAGATGACTGAATTCCCTGTACAGGAAATTAAAGGTCTACGTTTAGGCGTACAACCACACGGTATCGTGATGCGCCAAAAAATGGGTCTGCAAGAAGGTACTGCAACCATTGGTTGGAAAGACATTTACGAATGGTATAGTTCACCTGACTTTATTTTGGTGAACTTCAAGGTAAAAACAAAAGGCGAAGAACAACAAGGTGCCTATATTTTACCAAAGCGTATGGACTCGAAAAATTTCTCGTTCAATACCGTACGTAGACACCTAAATGAAACAGTTGGTGCACCTAAATCAATTTAAGTTTTAGTCTCTGACGTAAAAGACCTCCCTACATGGGAGGTTTTTTAATGCTCATTAAATAAATGAGAATCAAAATCAATATTACCTGCAAAATCCATATTATGTTCTTATTCTTGGGTTATAATTTTTTACATGAATTTCATTATCTTTCCATTCTTTGACCATGTTTAAAAAAGTTTTCTTCCAAATCCATTGGTTTTTAGGGATTACTGCGGGGCTTATTCTCTCCTTAATGGGGGTAACAGGTGCAATCTACTCATACGAACCACAGATTCTAAAATGGATCAACCAAGACAGCTATGTCGTTGAGGTTGCCCAAACACCAAAACTCACCCCTGCCCAACTGTATCAACATTTCAATCAGCAACAAGCCGAGATTGAAATTAACAGCATTACCATTGCTTCTGACCCAACAGCATCTTCTACCGTCAATATTAAAAAAGAAGGTGCGCGTCGTGGTTACAACATGATGGTCAATCCATATACAGCGGAAGTCTTACCTGATATTAAAGGTCGTGACACTTTACAATTTATTCAGCGTTTACATCGTAATTTAACGGCTGGAGAATTTGGGGCGCAGATTACTGGGGCATCTACGCTGATGCTGATTTTCTTTGTATTAAGTGGTATCTATCTACGCTTTCCAAAGAAACATAGTATTAAACAATGGTTGTTTATTAAGCCAAAACTAAGAGGTCGTAATTTTATTTGGGATCTGCATGCAGTGGTCGGAACCTGGGTGGTTGTATTCTATCTACTGTTTGCATGTACAGGCTTATATTGGTCTTATGACTGGTGGCGCGCAGGTATGTTCAAAGTCATGGGCGTTGAACAACCTCAACGTAATCAACAAAATAATGAACGTGGCAAAAATAAACAACCTGAACTGGAAAAAACGCAGGTTAATAGCATCCTGACGCAAACATGGACAGGAGTAAATGCACAGATTGGGCGTGAATATTCTAGCCTGACCTTAAATATTCCTAAACGTGATGATGCCAAGGTTGAACTTTCATTTGTCGATGCCATTCCACAGCATGAGCGCGCGCGTAACCAAGCCGTCTATAACTATCAAAACAATAAATTCGAAAAATTCGAACTCTATGAAGACAAGAAGCTCAATGAAAAAATCATGAGCAGTATGCTGCCCGTGCATCGTGGTAGCTTCTTTGGTTCAACCTATCAATTTATTGCCATGTTGGCTTCATTGGCCATGCCACTATTCTTTGTAACCGGTTGGATGCTGTATCTCAAACGCCGTAAACAGAAGAAATTAACTCAAGCGGCACGTCAGTCACTCGGCGCACAGCAGATTGACCCAAATGCCAAACCTTGGCTGATTACTTATGCAACGCAAACTGGTGTGGCTGAACAGTTGGCTTGGCGTACTGCGACCAGCTTACAGGAAGCACAGCAGCCAACCACGGTTAAACCAATTCAGCAACTGACTGAGCAAGACCTGCAACACGCAGCACAGGTTTTATTCGTAGTCAGTACCTATGGTACAGGTGAGGCACCTGATCTGGCCGCAAGTTTCAGCAAGAAACTGATGCAACAAAAGCTTGATCTTAGCCAAATGCAATATGCTGTACTAGCACTGGGTTCAAAAGAATATCTTGATAGTTATTGTAGCTTCGGCTATGCGGTAGATACATGGCTAAAGCAATGTCATGCGCAACCCTTATTTGACTTGATCGAAGTGGATAATGCCAATGCCTCTGATATTCAGCGTTGGAATCAGGGCTTGTCTGCGGTAACCCAGCATGAGCTACATGCCATGAATATTGAGAAAGTATTTGATCAATGGACGCTAAGCGAACGCACCCTACTTAATCCAGATAGCTTAGGGCAGGCAGCTTATAATATCGAGCTGACCTCAGCATCTGACATGACCTGGCATGCGGGTGATATTGCAGAAATTCAACCTGCCAACAGTTTGACTGATATTAAGAATTTCTTGATCAAGTACCAAACCCCTGCACATAGTATCGTTGAATCATTGAACCAAAATATTGAACAAGCACTGTGGAATAGAAATCTGCGGGTTGAGATCCAGCCTTTTAGTACACTTGAAGACTTACTGGAACAATTACCCACCCTACCCGCACGTGAATATTCGATTGCCAGTATTCCATCTCAACAAGTACTAAGACTGGTGGTTCGCCAAAAACGTGATGAAAATGATCAACTCGGTCTTGGTTCTGGCTGGTTAACCGAATTTGCGCAACCAAAACAAAATATCGCCCTGCGTATTCGAACCAATGAATCATTCCATTTAATTGACGATAACCGCCCTATTATCTGTGTCGGTAATGGTACTGGTATCGCAGGTCTTATGAGCTTGTTACAGCAACGTAATCGACAAAATTACACTGCTAACTGGCTGATCTTTGGTGAACGTCAACGCGAACATGATTTTTTCTATCAAGAAACCATTCAAGCCTGGTTAAACATGGGAACACTACAACGTTTAGACCTCGCCTTTTCTCGCGATCAAGAACAGCGTATCTATGTGCAGGATGTATTACGCAACAATGCAGATGAACTGATCAAATGGGTTGAGCAAGGTGCTGTGATTTATGTCTGTGGTAGCATTGAAGGTATGGCTTCTGGTGTCGATCAGGCATTGATGGAAATTCTTAGCGAAGAAAAACTGGATGAGTTAAGACAAGCTGGTCGTTATCGCCGAGACGTTTATTAATTCTTCTCTATAAAAAAAACGAGTGCTAGCCACTCGTTTTTTTATAAGACAATAAGAGGATTTGCCTTTCTCTGAATTTTGCATACACTTAGCACGGTTCAAATCGACACAATTAAGATTATGCAAATAAGTTCATGGGTTCGTATTATTTTAGCCCTTATCGGTTCAGTTCTGTTCTTAGATGGCGCAATTCTGATCGCTTTTAAAAAGATTCATATCGGAACCGTACTGCCGCTGCTACTTGGACTATTTTTCTGTCTCTATGCTTATTTCTATTATCATATTGAACGTTTCTTTTTCTATCATTTCCGCTTGCATTCAATCTGGCGCTTTGGCTGGCTCTGTTTCTGGATTTGGTTAGTTAGCTTAGGCTATTTCTTTGATTATCTGTCCGATAACAATGATAAAACTCAACATATCCCTGCGGTTAAAGCGATTATCGTACTAGGTAGTGGTGTAGAGAAAGGACAACCATCTGCAACACTCGCAAAACGTTTAGACCGTGCCGCCCCAATTGCTTTAGCTCAGCCTCAAGCAAAATTAGTCATGACAGGTGGTATTGATTTTGGTGAAACTGATAGCGAAGCCGTGGTGATGTCACGTTACGTACAACAACACTATCACATTCCTGCATCACAAATCATTTTGGAAGATAAAAGCACCAGCACTGAGCTAAATCTTAAAAATAGCCAACAGCTCTTGCAGGCACAACAGATTAGCATTCAACAACCAATTGCAATTGTGACCAGTGACTTTCATACCTTGCGTGCTGCTGCCATTGCTAAGAAACAAGGCTATACGGATATTACCCTACTCGGTGCGACTACACCTCTAAGCACACGCTACAATGCATGGTTAAGAGAATACTTTGCCTATGCGAGTGGTTGGATCTTAAATGAGTATTGATTGAGAGATTACCCTCTCAATTAGGATGAAGCTGAGTTATGCAACCGAATATCACGTGGTAAAGGTAGTTTTAACTCAGCAAAGACATCTGGACGTTGTAAATATATTTGGTATAAAAAATTCTTAATATCCAATAACAAAGAATCAGGGGAAACCAATAAATTGTTTCCCTCTGGGGTTAAATCTAGAGATAAGATCGTATTATTTTCTTTTAAAAATGGAATCAATTTTTCAATAAAAGCCAGTAATGGTACTTCCTGAATTTCGTATTGCGCCCAATTGTCTTTAATCAGCAGTTTTGCCAAACTTTTATTCTGCCACACGGATAATGCATGCTGTCCAGATGGTGTTGAGCATAAGGCCCAACCATCGTGATACAGTGCAATCACATGACGTTGCATAACAATATTTTGAATGAACTGACGGTAAGCGTCTTTGAGTGAAGAACCAGAAGGTGTAGTTTGAGATTTCGACGCAGCCTTGCGTTGATAAGGGTTTCTCATAAAGTACTTCAATATTAGAATCATTATTGACGCTAATCATAGAATAACTTTGTATGGATTACAATGATATGAGATTTAGGGAAGATATATGGTGGGCGCTGACGGGATCGAACCGCCGACATTCTGCTTGTAAGGCAGACGCTCTACCAACTGAGCTAAGCGCCCTGAGCGAGGATAAACAAAGCGAAGCTTTGTCTGAGCGCAAGAGAAAAATCTTCGATTTTTCTAATGGCATCTCGAATCAGAGATCAAGTATAAAGATACTTGTTAAAACTAACATTCTCTTAAACTGATATCAAGAGAATGGCGCAGCGGACGGGGCTCGAACCCGCGACCCTCGGCGTGACAGGCCGATATTCTAACCAACTGAACTACCGCTGCACTGTATTACTTCTATTGAGAAGTAAATGTCACAAATTATGGTGGGCGCTGACGGGATCGAACCGCCGACATTCTGCTTGTAAGGCAGACGCTCTACCAACTGAGCTAAGCGCCCTAAGGAATAAAAACTGATTAACTATCAATCTTTATGACGCAAGATAAAAATTATCATCTTGTATCCCAAGGTGTTCATTCTTGCAAATTTAAGTGGCGCAGCGGACGGGGCTCGAACCCGCGACCCTCGGCGTGACAGGCCGATATTCTAACCAACTGAACTACCGCTGCACTTGAGTTTTAACGTAAAGGCTTGGTGGGCGCTGACGGGATCGAACCGCCGACATTCTGCTTGTAAGGCAGACGCTCTACCAACTGAGCTAAGCGCCCTTAACGTCTTCATCGTTTGTGAGGTGCATTATAGAGAATCTTTACAGCCTGTCAAACGCTTTTGCCACTCTTTTCCGAAAAAACCGTACGAATGATTAAAAAATAAGTCATTCCATCAAAAAAATGATATTTTCGTATTTTATTTAAGCACTTATTTGCATTTTCACGCTTTATTTTCTAAGGCTTGTTCAGAAATATAAACCACAGCTTGCTCAGAAACGAGTTCAAACAGTTCAAGAATTTCATCATTCTTCATACGAATGCAACCATGTGACATTGGAATGCCCATCGGTTCTGTATCAGGAGTACCATGAATATAGATATAACGCTTAAAGGTATCGTGCCCTTCCCCATGGTTAAAGCCTTCTTCTAAACCATCCAACCATAAAATACGCGACAATATCCAATCTCGTTGTGGAAATTGTTGCGCTAATTGCTGGTCATACACTTCACCCGTGGGTTGGCGTGCAATAAATACGGCATTTTTAGGTGCATCACCACCAATCTTTTGAGCAACCTGATGCCAACCTCTTGGCGTCTTGCCACTATTTTCTTGCTCACCAATGCCGTTCTTACCAGAAGAGATCACATAGAATTTATTATGTTTTGGCAAACTTAAGGTCTGTTGTGCCAAGTCAATGACAATGTCTGCCTGATCTAAGGTGTAGCTCATTTTTATCTCGATAACTGATAGAACATCTTTATTTCAACATAGACTATCGGCTTTTTCTTGTACTTTTCAGTAGTTTTAATTATCTGTTGGTTTTAAATATAAAAAACAAAACAGCATGATTTATCTTTGAGATAAGCTAAAAGCAGTGCTTTAAGTTTATTTATCCTCGCCACTCACAGCATATGAGCCATATTTGGCGCAAGGTCTTGCGCATGAGGAAGATATTCCCGCAAGAGCGTTACTTTCTTCACTCGAACATAGTTCTCGTCTTGCGCATGAGGAATATATTCCGCAAGAGCGTTGCTTTTCTTAACGCTGCTCAGGCTCGGGGCGTAACCACAGCCACACAGCCACGATAAACATAGTGACATCGGTAAAAACTTTTACCCAAAATGGCGCATTAGTAAATAGCATTAAGATACCGCTGATCAACATCATGATACTGGCAATCCATTTCGCCTTGCGCGGAACTGTGCCATGCTCACGCCAATTTCGTAAGGTCGGTCCATACTTCGGATGATTCAATAACCATGCATCCATTTCAGGCCAGCCTTTTGAAGCAGCCCATGCTGCTAAAATCAGAAAGACAGTGGTTGGCATCCCCGGTAGAATTGCCCCAATAATTCCTAACGTAATAAAAATCACGACTAAACTACGCCAGAATAATGTTTTCATTGAGCAATTAACCAACACCGATTTACAACCGTGCTAGTATAAAGTGTTTTTATCGTTCTTTCTTAAACTTCACTTATTATTTCAATGATTGAGTTAATTCATGCCTAACCTGATTACCACTTCCAGTTATTTTGAACCGTGGTTACAGTTTAATAACCCAATCGTACGACATTTAGCATTTTGTATTGCCAGCCCGAGTATATTGGCTCAGATTCCCAATGAGCTTCATGTAAAACATCATTTTGAGCTTCATCATGATTCGATTTGGCTCACTCATTATCAAAACTATGAACAGCGATTAAAGCAGCTCGATCAACAGCCTCAGCCACTGATTGATTTTCTGGCACAACTCAAAAGTACCCGTCTCGGTTTACGTTTTGAGAATTTACTCTGGTTCTGGTTATTGGATGATGACTATCATCCCTACCAACTGTTGGGACATAGTATTCAAAAAATTGCAGGTGCAGTCACCTTAGGTGAACTCGATTTTGTTGTACTCAATACACGAACAAATGAAATTGAACATTGGGAAGTCGCCTTAAAATATTATCTGGGTGAAAACGAATTAGATTTAGCACAATGGTACGGCCTAAACCGCGAAGATACCTTGCACCGAAAGTTAACACATTTTACTGAACGTCAATTTCAGTTTTCAGAAGCCAATCTGTATCAAATTCAAAGAAAGTTTGCAGTGATGAAAGGCCAACTCTATCTACCCCAAGAGCAAAATAACTTAAATCTACCGTCTTGGATCAATACATCACGACGTTTAGGGCATTGGGGAACCCAGATCCCACAAACGCCCTATTACCGCCTACAACGGCATGAATGGCTTTGCCCTGATTTAGAGCCTTCATCACAAACTGCAGTCTGGTGGAGCAATGGTTTGTATTATCAGGATCAGCCAACACATTCTTATTATATGTTTCGCCAACCTTCACTTTTATTTATGAAATAAAGTGAATTATTATTCTACAAATTAACATTTTATAACATATCTACCATCAAACCCACATGGTCATTTTCTGTTAACTTTTTTAGCCTCTTAAGTACATCATAATTAAATTGAAATGGAGACGATGATGAAAAAAATTTTAGTTGCTTCAATCATGACTGCTTTTGTTTTAACTGGCTGTAATACATTTAAAGGTATTGGTAAAGATGTGTCTAAGGCAGGTGATAAAGTCACACAAACTGCGGAGAAAACACAAGATAAAATGTAATCCCTGAAAGCAACTTACCAAAACCTTATCTAAACCTAGATAAGGTTTATTTTCCCATACCTTTCTGCTGCATATTCCCCTATTATATCGGTTCACATTTCACCAGATTTAGCTACATCTCGCATGAACCATTCCGATACGCTTGAACTTAGTTTACAACTCCTTCGCCAACCTTCTGTCACACCTGTTGACCATGATTGCCAAAATATCATGGCTGAACGCTTATCGAAGATTGGCTTTAATATCGAAAACATGCGTTTTGAAGATGTTGATAATTTATGGGCACGCCGCGGTACTGAAAATCCAGTATTCTGTTTTGCAGGACATACCGATGTTGTACCCACAGGTCATTTAGACGCATGGAATTCAGATCCATTTTTACCAAGTATTCGTGATGGTAAGTTATATGGGCGTGGTTCTGCGGACATGAAGACCGCATTGGCTGCGATGGTGGTTGCTTCTGAACGTTTTGTTGCAAAACATCCAAATCATAAAGGTTCTATTGCCTTCCTGATTACTTCAGACGAAGAAGGTCCATCAATTAACGGTACAGTTAAAGTCGTTGAAACATTAGAAGCGCGTAATGAAAAAATGACGTGGTGCTTAGTTGGCGAACCATCAAGCACAAATCAACTGGGCGATATCGTCAAGAATGGCCGTCGTGGCTCTCTAAATGCTGTACTGACTGTTCATGGCAAGCAAGGTCATGTTGCCTATCCACATCTCGCTGAGAATCCAATTCATTCTGCTTCTAAAGCCATCAATGAATTGTGCGAAACAGTTTGGGACAACGGCAATGAATACTTTCCTGCAACCTCATTCCAGATTTCAAATATCCAAGCAGGTACTGGCGCAACCAATGTGATTCCAGGCACATTAAAAGTGACCTTTAACTTCCGTTACTCGACTGAAGTCACGGCCGATATCCTGAAACAGCGTGTGCTTGAGACTTTAGATCAACATAAGCTCAATTACGACATTCAATGGACTTTATCTGGCTTGCCTTTCCTTACCCCAGTCGGTGAGTTAGTCAATGCTGCAAAAACCGCGATTAAAAATGTCACAGGGGTTGATACCGTGCTTTCAACCAGTGGTGGTACTTCTGATGGCCGCTTTATTGCCCCTACGGGTGCACAAGTGCTTGAACTCGGTGTGTTGAATGCAACCATCCATCAGATTAATGAGCATGTCAATGTTGCAGAGCTTGAGCCATTGGCTGAAATCTATGAACAGATTTTAGTTGAATTACTGGCTTAAACCCCAAAAATCATGCAAATAAAAAAGGAACTCAAATGAGTTCCTTTTTTATTACAGCCCGAGCTGGGTTTGTATATTTTGCAAATGGGGAACATAGAATTCATGCTCTCCCATTTTTACATATTTAAAGACTTTGTCGTCATTGATTTCACGCTCTTCATCCACAATCTCTGAAATACGCACACGAATCGATTCAGGCATTTCATCGCAGACCAGCGCAAATCGTTCAGAAACGTCATCACCCTCTATCACCAAAGCAACCCCTTGTTTCTGCTTTGGATCATTCACGGCATAGACAGGAAGTTTTAGATCATGCCATTCGATATGATCAACATTGGTTTGGGTATCCATTGCTGATAACACAATATTTTGGGGTAACAGCATCGGCACTTTTTGATGACATTGAATAATATATGCATCAATAAATCCGGTTGAGACCGTAATTAAATGTTGTAACTCTTGCTGGTCAATCTGTCCCAGTGCTGAGTTTGCGCTTTTCTTAGCCATTATTTTTCACCTCTTAGCGCACCGCAAGTAAGCTTTCAATATTTTCCAAGAGCGCCTCTTCTTGGAATGGTTTACCCATATACTGGTTTACACCCAATGATAATGCACGTTCACGATGCTTCTCACCAGTACGTGATGTAATCATGATAATTGGCAAGTCACGGTGAATTTCATGATGTCGTACCAGATTCGAAACCTCGAAACCATCCATACGTGGCATCTCGATATCCAATAACATCAGATCTGGCTTAACCGTCTCAAGCTGTTCAATTGCATCGACACCATCTTTCGCGGTTACAACATCATAGCCTTGACGCTCTAATAGACGTGAAGTCACCTTACGTACCGTCACCGAGTCATCGACAATCATAATCAAGCGACGTTCGTCATAACGCTGCTTGGTATAGGTCTCATCCGCCTGTTTACTACGTGCAGTTGACTGTGCTTGTCGCGCAATGTTTTGACCGTCCAAGATCAAACAGACTTGACCATCACCGAGAATCGTTGCACCTGCAATCACACCAATACTGGAGAACTGTTGTCCCACTGGTTTGACCACAATCTGTCCACGCGAGCCAATCAACTGATCAACCAGTAATGCCGTGGTTTGACCTTGCGCACCTTTAATTAACAGCACTGGTAAGGAATGGACCACACCACTCAATCGTGGAATTGGCTGCCCAGCAACAAACTCAGACAAGTAACGTAAACGATAACGCTCTTGATCAATGCTGAAGTAATCATCCTGACTTTCAAAGTACTGTTCTAAGGCCATTGGTGAGATACGTACAATACGATCGATCTGTGCCAATGGGAACGCGAACTGTTGATCGCCTGCTTTTACCATCAAGGCATCGCTCACCGCCACCGTCGTCGGTACGCGAATGGTAAAGGTGGTGCCCTGACCTAAGCTTGAATCGACACTGACGTGACCACCTAAGGCTTTAATATCACTTTGTACAACATCCAGACCTACACCACGTCCAGAAATTTGAGTGACTTGAGCTGCGGTACTAAAGCCTGGATGGAAGATAAATTGTAGAATTTCTTCCTGATCAAGCTTTTGGTCTTTGGTCATTAAACCAGTCTGTAATGCTTTTTCTTTAATGCGGTTAACATCAATCCCTTTACCATCGTCACTAAAGGTCACCACTACATCTGTGCCTTGACGACCAATGTTCAACACAATATGTCCAGTCTCTGGCTTTTGTGCCTGTAGACGTTGTTCGCGGTCTTCAATCCCGTGGTCAATCGCGTTACGTAACATATGTTCAAACGGCGCAACCAAACGCTCAAGAATACTGCGGTCTAATTCACCTTCGGTATTATTCACCACCAGTTCTGTTGGGCGGTTTAAGGTCGATGCTGTTTGACGCACAATACGTTGCAAACGCGGCAATAAACGAGAGAATGGTACCAAGCGAGTACGCATCAAGCTTTCTTGGATTTCTGCTTGAATACGTGACTGTTGTAACAGCAAACCTTCGGTATCACGAATCTTTTCAGACAGCGTAGTTTTGAAATCAACCAAATCCGATGCAGATTCTGCCAATGATTTAGACAATTGGTTCAGCGAAGAGTATTGGTCCATTTCCAGTGGGTCAAAGTCGGCATAACGCGAGTTTTCACCACCATGTCGTGCAATAATCTGACTTTCTAACTCACCTTCCATTCGGCGTAACTGATCCGCCAAACGTTTGATTGCCAGTTCCATTTCCGTCAAGGTACCGCCCAATTGACCTAAGTCCATCTCGATACGTGAACGGTTGATCGCATTCTCCCCTGACAAATCAATCATCTTCTCGATGACGTCAGCAGAAACACGGATCATTTCATTATTCTGTTCAATGCGTTCAGCGGTTTCCCATTCACCTAGCATTGACGGCGGCTCAGTGCCATCCCCTTGAACAAACTCCATCGTATATTCAGGCGTAAAGATGTCTTTGGCAGAGAGTTTCTGTGGAAGTTGTGCCGAAACATCGACAAATTCCATCTTCTCCAAGCTTTGTTTTAAGCCATCAAAGTTTGCATATTGGCGTTTAGAGATCGCATCCTCAAGCCATGCAAATGCAGTGTTGAGTAGGTTGTCATACACATTCGAGTTGAAATGATGTACACCAAATTGCTCAAATGCATTTTCTAAGTGGTAGGCAATAATGGCAATCGCATCCATTTCTGCCATACGTGCACCACCTTTAAGACTGTGGGCATTACGCTGTAACTGCAACAGTAAACTACGGTTACTGCGTTGATCAAACCATTGTTTTAATAAGCCCTGTGCCTGCTCTATTAATTCTTCTGCTTCTTCAAGGAAAGTTTGTTCAACCAGAGAACGGACATCGTCATCAGCCGACACGTTCTCTGTCTCAACGGTTTGAGCTGCTGAAGTATCTTCCAACACTTCTTCTTCAACTTCAACAATGCCAACTTGCTCTTCAAGTGCTATTGGCTGCACATCGGCTTCAGCTTCAACAAGTTCAAGTACGTCTGCCGGAGCATCAACACGCTCAGTTTCATTTACTTCGGTTACAGGTATAGCCTCGACAACTGGATCAAGCGTTGCAGGAGCAACTGTTTGATCTGCCTGTTGCAGTAACTGCACCACATGGGTCGATGGATAATCTGTTTGCTGATCGCGAATGGTTTGAATACGATCTGCAATGTCATCTTGGACTAAACGAATGATCGCAATCAGTTGTGGTGTTGCCTGAATCTGTTGGTTGATCAGTTTTTCATAAATCGTTTCCAACTCATGCGCAATCAAACCAATATGACGTGCTTGAATCATATTTGAACCACCTTTTAAGGTGTGCAAATAACGCATCAAGTTCTTTAAAGCATTAATATTTTGGTGATCGGCAGTCCATGTAATTAGATCAGCATCAATCCCCCCCATCAACTCATCTGCTTCTTCAAGGAAGATATCCAACAAGTCAGGATCAAAGTCACGGTTTGCATCAGTTGATTGTAACTGTTGCTTATCCAGAGCCAACTGAGCAGCGAATGTGGTGACATCAATCGTTGCTGACATAGACTCAGTTTGGACTGGCGCAACCGTTATAATTGCATCTGATGACTCAGTAACATCTTCAATTACAGCTAATGGATCTTGTAGTGTTGCTGGTACCGATTCAGTTTCAACGGGATCTGCCACAGCAGCTGTTTTGGACAAATCGGCTAACACAATCAAAGTGTGTGTCGATGGATAATCTACCTGCTGATCACGAATGGTTTGAATACGATCAGCAATATCATCTTGCACTGAACGAATCGCAGTAATCAACTGTGGCGTTGCTTGAATCTGTTGGTTGATCAACTTCTCGTAGATGGTTTCCAACTCATGCGCAATCAAACCAATATGACGCGCTTGAATCATATTTGAACCACCTTTTAAGGTGTGCAAATAGCGCATCAGATTCTTTAGGGCATTGACGTTTTGATGATCCGCAGCCCATGTATTCAGGTCAGTATCAATCCCACCCAGTAATTCGTCGGCTTCTTCAAGGAAGATATCCAATACGTCAGGGTCAAAATCTCGATTCGCTTCATCTGACTGTAACTGCTGCTTATCTAAAGCAAATTGAGCGGCTAAATCGGTGCTCGCAATAACAGGCGTAGTTGCCTGTTGGAGTTCAACTGTATTTATCTCTTCAACTGCCTCAGTCACCTCAACAACAGGTGTTTCTAGAGACTCAACATTTTGTTGAGTGAAGGAACTTAATTCATTTAAAACAAGCTCATGCGCTTTGCTTAAGGTAACACGCTGTCCTGCAGCCAAAGTATCAAACAGTTGGATAAACTGTTGATGGACTTGATGATAAAGCTCAAATGCATAATCAAGATTAAGCAGACTTGGTTTAAAGAGAATATCTTGATAGCTAGAACGCAACTGACTGGTGTATTGATACATGCCAATGGTTGCATGGTGATGAGTATGCTGTAACAAGGTTTCAGCTTGCTGGCTGAGTAACTGAATATATTTCGGGAACTCATGACGTGCACGTTTTTCAAAATCAAACTCAACGTCTAAGAGATCATTAATATTGAGTTCAAGTAACTCAGAGACTAAACCTTGTGGTCGAACGGTGTTCCCATTCTTTTCTTCAAGTTGGAAATCGTAGCTATCCCAAGCAACATTGAAGGTCTGGTAGATTTCATCAAATTTCTGCTGTGGAGCTTGCTGTTTCAAAGTGTGTAAATAATCACGTACAAATTGAGCATAATGTGTCAACAGAGCCGTTTCATCTGAGCTTGAATCCAACTCTTCTTGTAATAATGTTTTAAACAGGTTCTCAACTTTTGAGCTAGCCTCAAACACATGATCAACCTGCGCCATGGCAGAGCTACCACGTAAGGTATGTAATGCTCGAATCAGCGTATTATAGTGATCATTACTTGGACGATCATTCACCAAGAATTGATCAATCGTGGCGAGATGCTCTTCTGCTTCTTCCAAGAAGATGGCCAAAGTTTCCTTCGCAAGAACCTCATCATCGGTATGAACTGTTGTCTCAGCCGAAAGAGATTCGACTGCGATAGTTTCAGGAACAGTTTCTTCAACTGCTTCGACATCTGCCCATTCAAGACCTGTCACGACATCATCATGCGTCAGATCAGTAGCAAGCTTAAATAACTCGGCCAATGCTGGCTCAGGACTTTGCTGTTGTTGTAATTGTTGTCCCAATAAAACCAGTGGTCTGAAGTCGATCAGATGACTTTGAACTGCTTTAAAATCATGAATCAGTTTAAAACGGTAGAGATTGAAAACTGCTTGTATATAGCGTTGGATATCGGTATTTAAGCTAATCGTACCCGCAATCACACGATTTAAAGTATCTTCAACCGTCCACGCCAACTCTCCAGACGACTTCGCCCCCACCATTCTTCCAGACCCTTTAAGCGTATGGAAATGGCGACGAATATCGGTGAGCACATCTTGCTGATGTGGTTGTTCCGTCCATTGAACTAATAATGGTTCTAACTCAACAAAGATCTCATCTAATTCTTCAATAAAAATTTCAAGAATCTCTGCATCTTGTTCAAGATAACTGTCTTCAGGAAGCGTCATCGTTTCAACTAACGTTTTTAATATTTGTTTCATAGCTGCTTCTTTCGTTTTTATCCACCAACGTGGGTAAAAATTACGTCTATCTATCACACAAGATGTAGTTACATTTCGCCATCACCTTGTTGAGATATCCAACATCTCTAAAAATGGAAAGACAGACACCCCCATCTGCCTTTCCAATTCGGTTTACTCAGGTAACTTAAAGTCAGTTACCGATTCACGTAATGATTCAGCCATGTTTGCCAACTCAGAAACTGAGCGCGCTGTATCAAACGTTGCAGTTGTTGTTTGTGAAGTAATTTCCTGTACGACATTCATCGTAGTTGCAATATGACTGGCAGATGCAGACTGAAGTTTTGCTGCATCCGAAATGCTTTCAATCAGTTTTGCCAAGTCGCCCGATACAGTCTGAATCTCATCCAGTGCAATCCCCGCATCTTTTGCCAAGTTCGCACCACGTACAACTTCCGACGTGGTTTGTTCCATCGAAATTACGGCTTCGTTGGTATCTGTTTGAATGGTTTTTACTAAGCTTTCAATCTGCTTGGTTGCTGATGCAGAACGTTCTGCAAGACGCTGTACTTCATCGGCTACGACCGCGAAACCACGACCTGCTTCACCCGCCATCGATGCTTGGATCGCTGCGTTTAATGCCAAGATGTTGGTTTGGTCGGCAATATCGTTAATCAACGAGACAATGTTACCAATCTCTTGAGAAGATTCACCCAAACGTTTAATACGTTTTGAAGTCTCTTGAATCTGTTCGCGAATATGATCCATACCTTCGATCGAACGGTTTACCACTTGCGCACCATTGGTTGCAATTTGTACCGAGCGTTGTGCTACATCAGCAGATTCAGATGCATTGGCAGATACTTGGTCAATTGACAATGCCATTTCGTTCATCGCCGCTGATGCACCTGCAATTTCTTGCGCCTGATGTTCAGAAGCTTCTGCTAACTGGTTAGTAATGCTCTGGGTATCTTGGGTATAACGTGCAACTTCTTGCGAGGTATCGGTAATTCGAGATACAAGGTCACGTAACTGGTCAATCGCGAAGTTAATCGAGTCGGCAATCGCCCCCGTAAAGTCTTCCGATACTGTTGCGTAAGAGCGTAAATCACCATCCGCTAAGTCGGCGATCTCATCCAGTAAACGTAAAATCGCGTTTTGGTTACGGTCATATTCGTCTTGTAGACGCGTTACACGTTCTTTATCAGTATTACTACGTAATGCAAGTAATTGTAATGCTGAGAATACAAGTAAACCCAAAGCGCCAATCAGTACAATACCTGCAACTACATTATCCCAACCGCCTTCGGCTTTATTTGATAAATCATTGAGCGAAGTTAAAAGTGCATCGGACTGAGAGAAAATTTGTGAAGATGCCTGACGTACACGAACAATCTGGTTGGCGTTTTGCAATACCGTTGCTGCCGCAGATTTCAATACGGCATCATAATCAGATTTAATACTGTCTACAGATTCGCGCAATGCTGCTGAACTGATGCGGTCTACACCAAGCTCTGAGCTACCATTTAACTGTGCATTTAAATACACGCCAAAGGTATCAATATCGGCACCAAAGTCATTCGCTGAAACGTTTGAGTTGTCCGTACCGACCAATACCGAGTTGATCGAACGTAAAATACGTTCTGCAATGAACACTTGGTTTTTGGTGATAATTACCTGACTACTTGGCATGTTTTCACGAACCATCTGGTCAACCATCAAGTTATATTCCGCCTGAATTTCAGGAATGGTTTCACTGATCGAGATGTTGGTGTCGTAAAGCTGGTTAATAACTTTTTGTTGCGATGCAATCAGGTCAATATTCTTGGCAACAGTATCCCAAAGACCACTCACCTTCTTGTACTCATCAGAGCCTTTACCGTAGACACTCTCAACAGTGTCTAGGTTTTCAGCAAACTGCTTCTCTGATTCAACTAGTTTTTTCATCGCTTCTGGCGTACCAGATGCAGTTGCTTCAGTTGCTTGACGCGAAATGGTTTGCGATAACAAACGCAATTCACCCAAACTACGGGTCAACTGGTTCGAGCGCGGAACACTCACGAATAAGTAAATTAAGAGGATAACTGCAAGGGCCAAAGCAATTAAAGCACGATAGATAATCGGTTTCGATTTCTCTGTTTCACCGAATAAGCGTGAAAACTGGTCAAGTTGCGCTTTAATATTATCTAAAAACGCACCACCTTTTTTCAGCCCTGCACTATCGCCATTGCCGTTCTTTTTTTTAAGTTTAAAGCCCATATCAGCTTCTCCCCTGAATACGCGTTTATGTTCCGTAGCGTATAAATTAGTTTATAAATTTTATTGATGCGTTCATGTATTGTGGATTGCTGAGCAACCGACTCAATAAAAACACATGCCATTGTTGATTATGTTGGTGGAAGTGACCTTGGCAATAATCTTTCAATTTATTATCCAGCTCATTATTTTGAGAGAAAAAACTCTTTTTATTAAAGTGTTGAATCCCCAAAACCTGATCGACGACCAACCCCACATAATGGTCTTGATGGCTAATACAAATCACTTTTTGCGTTGGGGAAAACTGACTTCGTTGTCCTGAAATAAAATGTGTTAAATCAGAAACTGAAAGTAGTCGTCCACGAATATTGGCCAAACCACGTACCCACGCCTGAGTATTTGGTACTGGTGTATATTTCGGAGGATAAATCACCTCCGAAATTTCCCCTAACGGCGCAACAAAATATTGCCCTAACATCTCAAATGCGATACCAGACCAACGGCTGACTTCATTTTGAGTTGAAGTGTATTGTTTATTGCCTCGCTTGGATAAACGAAGCAATTCGATAAATCCATTTGCTGCCATACCCTATCCCGTATTGAGAAGGCTCATCTTGAGCAAAAAATTAACTTAATAATTGTTTAATTACATCAATAAGCTGCTGTTCATCAATCGGCTTAGTCAAATAATCACAAGCCCCTTGACGTTTACCCCATACACGGTCTGTCGCCTGATCTTTGGTACTCACGATTACAACAGGAATATGCTGTGTGTCTTTGCCCTTACTAATCTGGCGTGTTGCTTGAAAGCCATTCATCCCTGGCATCACCACATCCATCAATACCAAGTCAGGCAATTCTGCTTGAGCCATAGTGACCCCGTCAGCACCATTGGTCGCTTCAATAACATCATAACCGTGCTTCGTCAAAATTTCTCTAAAGCGAAATGTTTCAGTAGGTGAATCATCTACAATAAGTATACGAGCCATTTTTTCCTCAATCTTAAATTTTATGCGCTAACGTGGTTGCGAATCGCATTTAACAATTCATCTTTACTGAATGGCTTGGTTAAATATTCATCCGACCCCACAACACGCCCTTTCGCTTGATCAAACAAACCGTCTTTGCTTGACAACATAATTACTGGAATATTTTGATAATTTAGAGAGTTTTTGATTAATGCACAGGTTTGATAACCGTCTAAACGAGGCATCATAATGTCTACAAAAACGATATCTGGATTGGCTTCTGCAATTTTTGACAATGCTTCAAAGCCATCAACCGCAGTGATCACTTCACAACCTTCACGTTGTAATAAGGTCTCAGCTGTACGGCGAATCGTTTTTGAATCGTCAATCACCATCACCTTTAAATTTTGAAATTTATCGTCCATTTATTGTCCTGCCCCAATACTCAATACAAACTATGGTTGGTTTAATTTGTTTTATACAGATTAGTTGATATTTTTAACATATCTTTACTTGCATTATCAATGAAGTTTTTTGAACCAACCTATCAGTTTCGCTTAACAATCACAAACAGTTCACACTTTTGATTAAATTCCTAATTTTTTTGCTGAATAACTATTTTTAAATGTCTAAATTAGCACTAATATACAACTGATTATTATTTAAAAATAAGTGATTTAATTAACTTTTTTACGGGGAATGTAATGACTGGTTCGTTAAAGTGCGGTTTCCGCATTCGTCACTTTACAACGATTACTCGTAGTTACATTTGTTGTTTTTTTCTATTGCTATTTGTCAACAGTTCCACTTTTGCAGCAACTGAACAGGTTAAACCTGTTTGGTATCGTTATTATGACAAAAATGGTGTTGCCAATGTCAGTACCTCGGTCACACCAGAACACATCCGACATGGTTATGAAGCACTTGATCGTAATATGCAAGTGATCAAACGTAATCGTGCTTATAATGCCGCTGCCGATGTTCAGCAATCAGCCCAACGTGAGTCTCTCGCACGCCGTCGTGAACAGGATTTAAGGCTCAAACGCGCGTATGGCAGTCCACAAATCGCAGCAACAAAACGCGATCAAATTTTAGCAAACCTCAAAAAACAGCTGAATTATCAGCAAGAACAGTTACAGCAATTACAAAAGGATAAGATTGGTTTCAAACGCCAAGAAATGGAATATCACCGCAAAGGTGAAATGCTACCTGCCCAGCTTAAAAGCAATCTAGAAAATAATGCTCAAAATATTGAAAACGTCAAAAAAACCGTTGAAAGCTTACGCAATGCCTATCACAAGACTGAAGTAGAATATAGCGACATTATCAATCGCTTAAATGCACTCGGCTCGACTTAAGCTCAAAATCTTGTATAAATCCCTCCCCCTCAATATTAATTTTTAAACAATTTCAATATTTAAACATATGCCAGTGCTATATACTGCGCGAAATTGAATGTTTCATGTCATAATGCCCATTGCTCAAAACTGAGCCCATTATTTTTGCTCATTTTATAGCACTTTTTAAATAACACTTAACTTTAGGACAGTTTCCATGCGCGCAAGCCGCTTTTTATTTGCAACGTTAAGAGAAACCCCAAATGATGCTGAAGTGATTTCACACCAGCTCATGTTACGTGCGGGGATGATTCGTAAACTCGCTTCTGGCTTATACTCTTGGTTGCCCATGGGAACGCGCGTTTTAAAGAAAGTGGATGCGATTGTTCGCGAAGAAATGAACCGTTCAGGCGCATTGGAAGTGTTCATGCCGGTTACACAACCTGCTGCGCTTTGGGAAGAATCTGGTCGTTTCGAACAATACGGCCCAGAGTTATTACGCTTTAAAGATCGTCATGACAATCCTTTCGTACTGGGTCCAACTCACGAAGAAGTGATTACCGACTTAGCCCGTAACGAGCTGAAAAGCTATAAGCAACTGCCATTGAATTTTTATCAAATTCAAACCAAATTTCGTGACGAAATTCGTCCACGTTTTGGTGTGATGCGCTCGCGTGAATTTATCATGAAAGATGCTTATTCTTTCCATGCTGACCAAGCATCATTACAAGAAACCTATGATGTTATGTACGACACCTATAGCCGTATCTTTACCCGTCTAGGTTTGGACTTCCGTCCAGTACAAGCAGATACAGGTTCAATTGGTGGTTCTGCATCGCATGAATTCCATGTACTTGCATCAAGTGGTGAAGATGACATCGCTTTCTCGACAGAGTCTGACTTTGCCGCAAACGTTGAAATGGCAGAAGCGCTTTTAGTTGGTGAACGTGCTGCAGCAACTCAAGCATTAACCTTAGTTGATACACCAAATCAAAAAACCATTGCTGATGTTTGCCAGTTCTTAAATGCTGATGCCAAACAGTCTGTTAAAGCATTGCTGGTACAAGGTCCAACTGACGACAAAGGCAATACACCAGTTGTTGCATTGTTCCTTCGTGGCGACCATGAACTCAATGATATTAAAGCTGAAAAGCATCCATTGATTGCTGCACCTTTAGCTTTTGCAACTGAAGAACAATTGCAACAACACGGCCTAACAGCTGGTTTCTGCGGTCCTCAAGGTCTGCTTGAAAAAGGCTTAACTGTGATTGTGGATCGTGCTGCATCGGTATTGTCTGACTTTGTAGCGGGTGCAAATGAAGTCGACAAACATGCAACGGGTGTAAACTGGGACCGCGATGCGAGATTCACGGAAGTGTTTGACCTACGTAATGTGGTTGAAGGTGACCCTTCTCCAGATGGTAAAGGGACAATCCAAATTAGACGTGGTATTGAAGTTGGTCATATTTTCCAACTCGGTACAAAGTATTCTGAAGCTTTGGGCTGTAAAGTCTTAGGTGAAGATGGCAAACCATTTACCGTCACCATGGGTTGTTACGGAATTGGTGTAACACGTGTTGTCGCTGCTGCGATCGAACAAAACTTCGATGATAAAGGTATTATTTGGCCACAAGCGATTGCACCTTTTGAAGTTGCAATTGTGCCAATGAATGCACATAAATCACCACGTACGCTTGAAGCAGCTGAAGCGCTCTATGCTGAATTACAAGCACAAGGCTATGACGTATTATTAGATGATCGTAACGAACGCCCAGGCGTGAAATTCTCTGATCTTGAGTTGATGGGTATTCCACACCGTATCGTGATCGGTGAGAAAGGTTTGGATGCAGGTACTTTTGAATATAAAGGCCGTCGTGATGCTGAAGCGACTAACCTTAATAAAGAAGAATTATTAGCAAAACTTGTTCGCTAATCTCAATTCTATCTGTAAAAAAGCCGTTTCATTGAAACGGCTTTTTTTATTGCTGATTTAAACAGTCAAATCTTTAATGGTTTCTGATGGCCCATTATTTTTTACAGACTCAATACCTTTATCACGAGACTGTTCATTTGAATACAGCTGACTGGTACCAATCACCTGATGGTTAGCGGCTTTTAAATTAAAATAAGGCTTATCATTCTTAGATGTTAATCGCTCATAGCGTGCATCATCTGGACTATTTTTTTGTACAGATGCAATTCCATTCTGCGCAGCTGCTTTGGTTTTATATAATTCACTATTTAAAATTGGCTCACCATTTCCTGCTTTTAATACAAAACGATATTGCCCATCACTCGCTTGACTTACTTCGAACCATCCTGCCATAAGGACCTCTATTTTTGGAGTTAGTACTGATTGTTATCTCATCCAATATAGATCAGCTCTCATCGTTTAAGAAGATTGTTTTTTGTTCACTTTTGGTAATTTGTATCAGGTAGAAAAAGGAGCATTTTCATGCTCCTAAATAAGAATTTAAATTTTCTTCACAAACTCAGATTTTAATTTCATGGCACCCACACCATCAATTTTACAATCAATGTTATGACCATCGCTTGCATCAGGCACCAAACGAATACTTTTTACCTTCGTTCCCACTTTAACGACAGATGATGAACCTTTAATTTTTAAATCTTTAACAACCGTAACGCTATCACCATCAGCCAATACATTACCGTTGGCATCTTTAATAATGTCTTGCAATTCTGAAGCAGATGCTTCCCCCTCCTTCCATTCATGTGAACATTCAGGACAAATCAATAAGTCGCCATCTTGGTAAGTGTATTCTGATTGGCATTGTGGGCAATGTGGAAAAGACATAAAAGAAACTCAAAACGACTATTATGATGGATAGACACAGTTTTTCAAAATTTAGGCTTGAATCGCTTTGCCAAGTAAATAATTTTTAAGTACCAAAGCATGATTCAGCTCAGGATCTTTAGCTGCATAAATGAGCGTCAACTGCTGTTGCGCTGCCATTTCTCGGAGCTGGTGCACATAAGGATTATCTTTAAGCTCTTGATAATACCCTTCTTGAAAGCTGAGCCAGTGCTCAGCCTTATGACAAAAGGCCTGCCGCAATTCTGTAGAAGGTGCAATTTCCTTGAGCCAAACATCCAAATGCGCACGCTCTTTAGAAATTCCTCTTGGCCACAAACGGTCAACCAGTACACGCTGCCCATCGGTTGGTTCTACAGGATCATAAATACGTTTGATCTCGATTTGCACATGACTCTCCAGCACCTTACCCGTTCAACTTTCCATTGAAATATCTATGACCTGCCCTTTGGAGTCAAAGCTCACACAAATCACATAGTTGGTGATTTCGTCTGGCAAGGTAAAATCCAGCATATCATAACTGTCTAAGTCCTCATCTTCCCACTGATGGGCAAGCACCAAAAACTCTAACACCTGTATAGGTGATGGCGTTGAAGTTGCAAAGTGCTTTTTCCAATATGCTGGCTCCACTTCCTCCAGATGGTGTTGAATAAACAATTCCACACTATCTTCGGCTTGTTGATTTTCCAAAGCTTCCCGCATGGCGATACGCGCAAGTTGTTCACGGCGTTCAACAATCGCTTGTTCTGACATAGCATCCCCCAATGTAATGATCATCAAAACTCTGTATTTAAGATTTAAACTGTTTTTCTTATTGATCTGGTATGTCTGCTTGCACCAATAAGCTCAATAAATAAAGTGATTCTTGCCAACCCAGATAACATGCCTCTACAGGAATCACATCCGGGATTCCCTCTTGTGTAATCTGTATTTCTGTGCCGACAAGCACTTGCTTCAATTGAATTGTGACTTGAATGTCACCCGGTAAATTCGGATCGTCAAAGCGATCGGTATAACGCAGAAGCTCATTGGGCACCAGTTCAACATAGGTTCCACCAAAGGAATGCGAGCTCCCCGTTGAAAAATTGGTAAATGACATTTTATAAGTTCCACCTTGTTGTGGATCTAAATGATGAACTTTTGCGGTAAATCCATGCGGAGGCAGCCATTTAACCAATGCATCAGGATCAAGAAATGCGTTATACACACGTGCAGGTGGCGCATTAAATACGCGATGTAATCGAACTGTGCCTGTCATTATTATTCTCCAATATCACTATTATTCTGTTGGATCGATTCATCATAGCGATTTATTGTACAAAAGCTATGCCTTCAATCGCTCATTTGAGCACGAATATCGAGAATCTCAAGCTGCTTTTTTGTGAAAAATGGCGCAAAATAACAATCCATCTTTTAGTGTTCAGAACGCAGATTTAGGATTGATCTATGAGTCAGCTTGGTTTTACTGCTTTTAGTTTAAATGGTGTCGATGCACAAAAATTTTTACAAGGTCAAGTGACGGTTCATGTAGAACGCTTGCCTGAAAATGAAAGTCGCTATACTGCTATTTGTGATTTAAAAGGACGTATTCATTTTGGTTTATGGATTAAAAGATTAAATCCAGAAAGTTTTGAACTTGTGACTACTCAAGATCAGGCAGAAGAATTTTCTAAGCATATTAAAAAGTTTGGTGCCTTTTCTAAAATGAAGTTAGAAGAAGTTGGAACAGTTTATCCAACTGTTGTCGGTACACAAACCGAGTTTTCTACAACAATGACAGATATCGATACTTGGCAAGTTCAGGCAATTCAGTCTGGACAGGCTTGGATTACCCAAACAACGGAACATTTGTTCCAACCTCAAGAATTACGTTTACATCAACGTGATGGCGTGCATTTTGATAAAGGCTGTTACCTTGGTCAGGAAATCGTGGCACGTCTTTGGTTTAAAGCTAAACCAAAACACTGGCTTCATTTAATCCAAGCCAAAGGTGATCTTCCTGCCTCTGCAACTCAACTCAATAAAGATGTTGAAGTAGTCAATAGTATTGCGTTTGAAGAAGGCTATTTAGCACTGGTGATTGCCAAACCCGTTGCTTTAGAAGAACTCGGCGTAATCGTTTTAGATTTACCAGAAACGCTTAATGGTGATGTAGCAAGACCAAGCTAAATACTTGTAAAAATCAGGCTTTGATTTTATATTGAAAACTCATGTGTTATCGCGGCGGCTGAACCCGATCAACTCATGAGTTTTTTAATATGGATGATGTAGCACAACAACGTAATCGAGCGTGGCGGCGTAAACAAAAATTTCTATTTCGTGGTCGAGACTGTAGGCATAATTCTCTCTGTTGGAAACCTCCCAAACAATGGAAATATCTGTATACACGACAAGATAAACTTGCACGTGCCAAGCAATTAAGAATTGAATATCCTCGAATTTCCAAAGCAAAATATTTACGTGAAGCTCATTTCAACTCTTGGATTTAACATACTGAACACTCTTTTCATTTGCAGTCGCAATCAATGGCGCAGTCCTACAGCCGAACGTATTTTCGTTCAAGGGTATGGCTTACATACCCGTTCAGCAGGGACTAGCCGTCACGCCAAACATACTCTCTCTTTAAAGGATATTGCTTGGGCTGAACAAATTTTTGTAATGGAGTCTCGACACAAGCAACAGATCAAACAACAGTTTTCCAAACAGCTCCTGCATAAGCAAGTGTTCGTGCTCGATATTCCCGATGACTATCACTATATGGATGCTGAGTTAATCGAATTGCTGCAATTGGCAATGCAGCCTTATTTGAAATAAAGTTTAACGATCATTCTTGTCGAGAATCGAAATGAAGGTTATTGTTCACCTATTCTCAATACAACCGATTTCTCATGAAAATAATGATCAAAACATGGTTATCTGCACTCAGTCTGAGCCTTCTCAGCGTACAAAGCCTACATGCCGATAGCAAAACACTGGAACGAAACTTCAAACAGAATTATCCTGATATTCCAGTCAAATCCGTCAGCCCCTCTCCTTTACCCGGTATTTATGAAGTCTATGCCGCAGGTAAAATTATTTATACTGATGAAACAGCCAAATACCTATTTTTTGGTAACCTCCTCGATGTCAAAAATAAGAAAAACCTAACCGAAGAGCGCTTGGCTGAATTTGGTAAAATTGATGTTAAACAGCTGCCGCTCGATCAAGCAATTAAATATGTAAAAGGTAATGGGGAACGTATCCTCTATGTCTTTAGCGATCCTGATTGCCCTTATTGCCAAAAGCTTGAGCAACATATGACTTCGGTTGATAATGTCACCGTGTATCTGTTCTTGTTCCCGCTTAAGAGACTACATCCTCAAGCAGAAACGATTGCGAATAAAATTTGGTGTTCGAAAAACCCGTATGAAGCTTGGGAAGATTATATGCTGCACCGTAAAGCACCTAAAAATGCAGCACAGTGTGAAACCCCTATTCAGAAGAATCTCGCCCTAGGTCAAAAATTACAAATCGATGGAACACCAACTTTATTTTTGCAAAATGGGATGCGGCTCTCTGGTAGTCCACAAAATGCTGAACAAATTGAGCAACTTTTACAAGAAGCCAGTCCCCCAAAATAAAGATTAAATATGAAGGCTTGTTGACTTTTCTGCCACAAAAAATCTCAAGCCTTCTTTCATATTTTTCAACCTAAGACATTAACTTTAAACAACTAAATAAAAATAAAGTTCCAGTTCAGTCTCTTCCATTTGCTAAGATTTATACAAAATCCTTATTTACATTTTTAACTAAACTTTTATGATGGGAACAGCATATTGAGTTCTGCTATGCAAAGGATGAAAGCAGATCAACATGAAAGGAAAAAATAAACATGAAAAAATTGCTTATCGCAAGTTTAATGACGATTGCAAGCCATGCAACATTCGCAGCTGCCCCTAAAACGTCAACGATTAAACCTGATCCTGCATTTACTAAAGCGACTCAACTTTATGAAGCAAAGGATTACCCTGCTGCCTTCCAAGAAATGCAACGCTTAGCCACAACAGGAAATAAGCAAGCTGTCTATAATCTTGGTTATATGACTCAACTTGGCCAAGGTACAGTAAAAGATGATAAAAAAGCGTTGCAGTATTACCAAGAGGCATCTAATAAAGGCTATGGACCAGCAAGCTATGTCCTAGCGCAGGCCTACCATAAAAGTACGCTTGGCTTAACACATAATCCGCAAAAATATAAAGAGTATTTAGATAAGGCCTCGACTCAAGGCTCAGATGAAGCAACTGTTGAGTTTGCTGATTTATTATTCAGACAAGGAAAACCAGAATATGACCAAATTGCCATTCAGAGGTTGCTCCCTTTACTCCGAAAGGACTATTATCCAGCGAAGAATTTAAAAGCAGTATATGATCTTGGAATTGGCGTAAAGAATAAAAACCCTTTCATGCAACAACAAGCGGTTGAAAGCTTGAAAGATCTTGCCAAGAAAAATTATGCGCCATCTCTAATGATTTTGGGTAACATGCTTGCTAATGGCAACATTATCGATCAAGATTTAGAGCAGGCAAAAAATATTTTTTCTCGTTTAGCTGAAGCAAACTACCCCAATGCGAAAGAATCTTTAGCCAAGGTTGAAGAAGCAATCGCAGCAAAAAAAGCAGCAACTAAAAAGTAGAAAACAAAGAGCAGCATAATAAATGCTGCTCTTTTCACTTAGAATTGTTTGCTGACTTTAATCCCCGCACTCCAGTTGCGCCCATCTGCAGGTTCGAAGAAGCGGCTATTGCTATCATTCACAATCACAGAACCCGCATAGTTTTTATCAAACAGGTTGTCGACACGCGCAAAGCCATTTATGCCCCAATCTGCATATTTCCATGCATATCCAGTATAGATTGAAGCAATGGTGTAACTTGGTGCTGCATCACTATTGATATCATCAACATAGACCTTGTCCATATACTGAGTATCAACACCTGCATAGAAGCCTTGCTCTGGTTTCCACGCCAAGCCAAGAAAAGCTTGGTTCTTGGCAATCCCCGGAATTGCATTGCCCTTTTCAACAGCCTTGACCGTACCTACAGCCGGAATTGTGGTATCAAACTTGGCATCTAAATAACCATAACTGCTACTGATTTCCAGATCTTTCCAGAGCTTTTTATTCCATGCCAACTCAACCCCTTGGCGCAAGGTTTTATCAGCATTCCGAAAGGTCGCACGTCCATTTGAAGTGCCTGCTGAAACAATATCATCTTTGGTTTTACTTTGGAAAACAGCCAAGGTGAAATCACCTAGCGGATTTTGTGATTTTAAGCCAAGTTCATAATTATCACTAGTCGATGGTTTTAGATCAAAGTTAAACCCAGACTTTTTAGGATCAGCTTGATAAGCCATTTCAGTAAACGTTGGGGTTTCAAAACCTTTAGCATAACTGGCATAGGCCAATAACTCAGGTACAATTTGCCAGCTTAAGGCAGCCGACGGTAACACCTTGTTATAATCCGTTTTATCACTATCATCGCCATTACTTAAATAATGATCCTTAGATTTATAATGCACATTGCTATAACGCACACCGGTATCTAAACGCCAAGTCGGTAAAAACTGCCAAGAGGCTTGTAAATAGGGATCAACATTCCACAAGGTATTGTCTTCATCGCGACGCAATGTGCCTTTCACCCCATAAGATGGTGAACCATTAACCAGATTAAAGTTCTCATACCCTTTACGATCTTCATCCATGCTATCAACCGCAAGCCCTGCACTGAAGCTTGTATTCTGCAATAGTTCTTTACCTGTCCAGCGGAAATCAGCACCATAATAATTGCGTTCAAAATCAATCACACCACCAGCGTGATTCTTATTTAGTTGTGTAGTGTTAGGGATACATTCTCGAGTGTCTTTTTTAAAACTACATCTTGGTATCGATTGATATTGAGTCACCTGACGATTGCCAAAATATGCCATGGCATACAACTCATGTTGATCATTAATCGGTTTAGACCAAGTCATACCCGTTTGCGTTTGCTCAATGTCTTTACGAACGTTATATTCATTATTCGCATCATTCACCTGACGCGGATTTTGCTGCCATTGGGTTCGATTTAAGCCTTGGGGATCATCGGCATGAATCTTGACATAGTTGGTGATCCAATTAATTTTACTACCATCATCCAAGTTCCACGTCAGTTTCGCATTATTTAAGACTTTTTCTGCACTGCTGTGGTCTCGATAGCCATCGGTATCAAAATACGAGGAACTGATGATATAGCTCGGTTCATTTTGATTTTTTGCACCGCCCTGTAGTACCAGACCTGCACGATTCTTGTTATGACTGCCTCCCGCATAACTCATCTCAATCGAATCTTTGCCTTGGCCTTCTTTGGTCGTCGCCAAGATTGCCCCACCTGATGAGTTGCCATACAGTGATGAAAATGGACCAGTTAATACTTCAAGATGACTGAGGCTACTTAAATCAATATTCGAGGTTTGACCTTGACCATCTGGCATCGTTGCTGGAATACCATCGGTATATAAACGGATCCCGCGCACACCAAAGGTAGAACGCGCACCAAAACCACGCATCGAGAGCTGCAAATCTTGCGCGTAATTTTCGCGATTGCGTAATTGAACACTTGGAATCCCTTTCACCACTTCGGTTAAGTTCACCTGCGCAGATTGATCATTTTGAGGCATATCCACTCTAAAGATCGATGCAGGGGTTTGCATATACGTGGTATTGGTTCGTGTCGCTTCAACTTTGATCGTTGGAAGCTGCACCGCTTGATCCGCATCTGATTCAGCTGCCCAGACAACGCTACTACCCGCCCCCATACACATTGCGACGCAACCGTATAAAAGGTTAATTTTCAGTGAAGGCATGAAGATTCCTTATTTCTCAAAATTTCGAAAGGATGATTTTTAAAAGTAAGCATCTGATTATTTTATATTTGTCTTACATCATTAACTTTAGCCAAAATCATCAATAATCTGGTTACTGATTGGCATTGGTAAATAAAATTAAATACCGCCATAATTGTAAGTGAAACATTTGCCCTCATTGTATGGTTGTTGAAACAACTTGAGCTTTCTATGCCCGAACTTCCTGAAGTTGAAACCACCAAAACCAGCCTGCTGCCGTTGTTGCAACAACGTGTGCAAGCGGTCAACGTCTTGAATGCAAGTTTACGCTGGCCCATTCCAAACGATCTCGAAAAACTGGTTGGACAACGTTTGACTCAACTTAAACGTCGCTCGAAATACATTTTAGCTGAATTTGAACAAGACCATATGCTCTGGCATCTGGGCATGTCTGGTAGCTTTCGTCTATGTGAACCCAATGAAGCACTCAGAAAGCATGATCATCTGGTGATTGATTTTGAAGATCTGCAACTTCGCTACCATGATCCACGTCGCTTTGGCTGTATTTTGTGGTTAGACCAACAGAATCAAAGTAAATTGATCGACACGCTTGGTCCTGAACCATTAAGCGAAGATTTTAATGCGGGTTACCTTTATGAAAAACTGAGTAAAAAGAATGTCGGCATTAAAATTGCTTTGATGGATAACCATGTGGTGGTTGGTGTCGGCAATATTTATGCGACTGAAAGTTTATTCAACATCGGGGTTCATCCAGCACAACCTGCTTCGACGCTGAGCAAAGCACAAGTGGAAAAGTTGGTCATTGAGGTTAAACGCATCTTAAAACAGGCGATTGACTTAGGTGGCTCAACCTTACGTGACTATAGCAATGCAATGGGTGAAAATGGTTATTTTCAGCAGACGCTTTTGGCCTATGGGCGTGCTGGTGAAATGTGCGTGAATTGTGAAACCCCATTAGAAAACATGAAATTAGGTCAGCGTGCCAGTGTATTCTGCCCACAATGCCAGCCACTGAAGTTAAAAAAAGCGTAAGCTTATGAAATGTACAAAGGAGAACACATCATGCAAACTGCGATTGTTCGACATATTCTAGTTAAAGACAAAGACTTAGCTGAACAGCTAAAAAAACGGATTCAGTCGGGTGCGGATTTCAGCAAGGTTGCCAAGCAATATTCAACCTGTAATTCAGCAAAACGTGGTGGTGAACTCGGTGAAGTGAAAAAAGGTCAGTTGGTCCCTGTGATCGATAAACTGGTCTTTAGCGCAGCAGAGCGTATTTTACATGGTCCGATTAAAAGCCAGTTTGGCTTCCATCTGGTCGAAGTCAAATTCCGTATGGATGGTTTGAGATAATCGCTGGGGTTGAGCTTAAATTCTAATTTAAGCTCAACAGCCTGTTCCAAGAATAAACCTTTTAATCCTGAGGCTTCATCACATAAGTCCATGCCAATCTTGTGCTGCCATCAGACAACTGAACCTGAACCTTTACACGTTGATATTGTATCCCTTCAAAATCATCCAACATTTGCCAATTCTGTTCTAATTTTTCTGTGCTAAACAAATAACCTTCAACCAACGGATCAGCCTCATTCAAAACCATTGCAGGTAAACCTTGATCTGGCCCCCAATCCAAAATATGAATGGTGCCATGCACCGAAGCCTGCTGCCAGTCACCGCCTATTCCACCCAAAATATGGGCATTTTCTCGATTTGGGCACAGCGTGCCGTAAACAAATAATTGGTTCATGTTGGTTAATCCCCCGATCATATGCACAGCATCTTAAAATGAAAGCAGCAATTTTTCTATGTGAAATGATGATTTTCACCGCATTATCCAGTGCCAATCTATTTTAATAGGCAATAAAAAAACGGCATTTCAAATGCCGTTTTTTTATTCAAGACAAATTAACCTTGTTTTTTCAACTCATCACGAATTTCACGTAACAATTGAACATCTTCAGGTGTTGCTTCAGGCTCAGGCGCAGCCTCTTCTTGTTTGCGGATACGGTTCATCACTTTCACCAACAAGAATACAACCCATGCCAATAACAAGAAGTTAATCAGAATAGTTAAGAAGCTACCATAAGCAAATACATTCAGTCCTGCATCCTGTGCTGCTTTCAGGGTTGTCACATTGTTCGGGTTGTCGCCGAGGATAAGGAACCAATTGGTGTAATCCACATCACCACCCAAGATCCATGAAATCACTGGCATCACAATATCTTTCACTAATGAATCAATGATTTTACCAAAAGCACCACCAATGATGACACCAATCGCTAAATCCATCATATTGCCTTTGATGGCAAATTCTTTAAATTCTTTAATAATACTCATCTATAACTCTCCAGAGTTGAACTTGATCGCAGCCTGTTTTTGCATTGTTTATTACACAGGCGCAGTTATCCACATAATGTTGATAATTTAATATTTTTATCAAAAAAAGAAAGTTATTTCACACTTTAACAACACTTTTTATTTTAATAAAAATATGTGTTTAAGCATGTCCCTCCCCTTAGGTTTATGCAATAAAAAACCGCTAAATAAATTTAGCGGTTTTGTCATTTTTCAGTGAAGAAAAATTATTTATCGCGGTTACGCTTACGTTCGTTTTCAGTTAAGTAACGCTTACGAATACGAATCGATTTTGGAGTTACTTCAACTAATTCATCATCTTCAATGAATTCAAGCGCTTGTTCAAGCGTGTATTCCATTGCAGGTGTTAAAGTCAAAGCTTCATCAGTACCTGATGCACGAACGTTAGTTAACTGCTTCGCTTTAGTTGGGTTAACAACCATGTCATCAGAACGAGAGTTAATACCGATGATCATACCTTCATATACTTCTAACTGTGGTTTAGCGAACAGACGACCACGGTCTTGAAGTGTGAAGAGTGCATAGCCCAAGCAAGTCCCTTGAACCATAGAGATCAACACACCGTTTTGACGCTTCGCAACAGTACCTGCTTTTGCTGGACCGTAATGCGAGAAGCTTGATGTCATGATCCCTGTACCAGAAGTCATGGTTAAGAATTCTGAACGGAAACCAATCAAACCACGTGAAGGTACAGTTGCTTCAATACGGATACGGCCTTTACCGTCAACTTCCATATTGGTCATCTCACCTTTACGGAAGCCCATTTGTTCCATTACAGAACCTTGGTGTTGTTCTTCAACGTCAAAAGTTACGTTTTCGAATGGCTCTTGTTTTTCGCCATCGATTTCTTTCATGATTACTTGTGGACGTGATACGCCCATTTCGAAGCCTTCACGACGCATGTTTTCGATCAATACTGAAAGGTGAAGTTCACCACGACCAGAAACTTTGAAACGGTCTGGGCTGTCAGTATCTTCAACACGTAATGCTACGTTGTGAATCAATTCACGATCAAGACGTTCACGAATGTTACGTGAAGTTACAAACTTACCTTCTTTACCAGCAAATGGTGAGTTGTTTACTTGGAACGTCATCGAAACTGTTGGCTCATCTACAGACAATGGCGGTAAAGCTTCTACATTCTTCGGATCACAAATCGTGTCAGAAATGTTTAATGCATCAATACCTGTAATACAGATGATGTCACCAGCTGATGCAGATTCTACATCAACACGCTCTAAACCGTGGTAACCCATGATTTTTAAGATACGACCGTTACGAGTCTTACCTTCTTTATCAATTACAGTCACTTGAGTGTTTAATTTTACTGAACCACGTTGGATACGACCAACACCGATAACACCAACGAAACTGTTATAGTCAAGTGATGAAATCTGCATTTGGAAAGGACCATCAACATCAACTGCTGGTGGTTCAACAATATCTACAATCGTTTGGAACAACGGTGTCATGTCTTCCGCTAATTCTTCTGGTGAAGGACCAGCAACACCACGTAAGCCTGAAGCATAAACGATTGGGAAGTCTAACTGTTCGTCTGTACCACCAAGGTTGTCAAACAAATCAAATACTTGATCGATTACCCAATCTGGACGCGCGCTTGGCTTGTCAACTTTGTTGATAATCACGATTGGCTTCAAACCACGCGCGAACGCTTTTTGCGTTACGAAACGAGTTTGTGGCATTGGACCTTCTTGTGAATCTACAAGAAGCAATACACAGTCAACCATCGACATTACACGTTCCACTTCACCACCGAAGTCGGCGTGTCCTGGGGTGTCCACAATGTTAATGCGGTATTCGGTGTTTGTACGTGCGTCTAACCATTTGATTGCAGTGTTTTTTGCAAGAATGGTAATACCACGTTCAGACTCAAGCGCGTTAGAATCCATAACACGTTCAATCTCGCCTGCGCGATCACCAAGAGCACCTGATTGTTGTAAAAGTTTGTCGACTAGAGTCGTCTTACCATGATCGACGTGCGCAATAATGGCAATGTTACGGAGAGTTTTAATATCTGACATGTAAAATTCGATACGCTTTAAATTTGAGGGCAAATTATACAGAAAAATACTAAACTTTAGTAGTGACAGTTTATTGACAGTGCACTTTTTTTCTGACGAAGTGTCATAGAATCGTTGGTAAAGCGAGCTAACTCTATTAGAATATTCCACTAATGCCTCTCGCTTTTTATACTCCCATGTCGAATTCACAACCTCAGCAGCAGCTTGATCTGGTCTACGGACTCAATGATCGACCGAAACCTTTTGTTGCATTTTTAGCCGCTTTACAGCATCTTTTGGCGATTTTAGTCCCGATTGTCACCCCCGGTTTACTGATTTGTTTGGCACTTGGCGTCTCTCGTGAAGACACCAACATGATCCTTTCGATGTCTTTAATCATTTCAGGAATTGCAACCTTTTTACAGTGTAAAAAGGTCGGTCCATTCGGTGCAGGACTCCTCATTGTCCAAGGTACAAGTTTTAACTTTATCGGCCCAATTATTGGTATTGGGAGCGCAATGGTTGCTGCGGGTACACCTGTTGAACAAGTCATGGCAGCCATTTTTGGTGTTGTGATTGCGGGTTCATTTATTGAAATGGGCGTTTCTCGAATTTTGCCATGGGTAAAAAAGCTGATTACGCCGTTAGTCACAGGTATTGTGGTGCTGTTGATTGGCCTTACTTTGATTAAAGAAGGCTTGATTAGCATGGGCGGTGGTTATACCGCAATGCAGGACAACACCTTTGCCAATGCAGATAACCTAATTATGTCATGCACCGTGCTTGGCATTATTATTCTATTAAATCGTATCAAAATTATTTGGGTGAAAAGTTCAGCAATTTTAATCGCACTGGTGATTGGCTATATTCTTGCTGGATTCATGGGCCATTTAAACTTTTCAGTACTCAGTGATGCTCCCTTGATTCAAATTCCAACCCCGATGCATTTTGGACTCAGCTTCTCATGGAGTTTGTTCATTCCAATGGCATTCATCTATTTAGTTACTTCTCTCGAAGCGATTGGTGATGTTACCGCGACCAGTAAAATATCTAATCAGCCAGTCGATGGTCCTGTTTGGATGCAACGTATCAAAGGTGGCGTACTCGTCAACGGTGTCAACTCTTTCCTAGCAGGTATCTTCAATACCTTCCCAAGTTCTGTATTTGCACAAAACAATGGCGTCATTCAGCTTACTGGTGTCGCAAGTCGTTATGTCGGGATTTGGATTGCAGTACTCCTAGTTATTTTAGGGCTATTCCCTGCTGTTGCAGCTGTGATTCAAGCCGTGCCGCAAGCGGTGCTTGGTGGTGCTGTCATGGTCATGTTTGGCGCAGTTGCTGCTTCTGGAATCAATATTCTCTCTAGTATTCACCTTGACCGTCGTGCTTTGTTAATTATTGCGATTTCGCTCGCTTTGGGTTTAGGTGTTGCACAAGTACCTCAAATCCTTGAGCACCTACCTGAATTATTTAAGAATATTTTTAGTTCTGGTGTTGCAACAGGCGGTATCGCTGCCCTAATTTTAAATATTGTTTTACCTGAAACACATAAATAATCATCCAACCATCACAAGTGCCCAGTTTCACGACTGGGCTTTGTTTTTGATGAGAGATCAAAATGGATCCACGTAGTGAAGTTGTCATCAGACAGCAAGATTATTTAAGCGGGCAAGTTTTACTGATTAATGCCCCAAATGATCAACTCGCCAAAACTTTACCCAATAAAGTCCAAGCCTCAGTATGGACTTGGAATTATGCTGATCATCAAGGTTTTATCAGCTCTGGAATTCGCTCTCATTTTTCCGTGGAATTCCCACAAGCAACTTTTGATCAGGTTGTTATTTTCGTTCCAAAGTCTAAAGAACTCCTGAATTATATTCTGCACGTTGTCGTTAGCCATTTAAAACTTGATCAAAATATTTTTCTGGTTGGTGAAAAAAAAGGCGGCGTTGAGCGGGCAGCAAAACAATTATTGCAATATGGCAAAACACTAAAACTTGACAGTGCACGTCACTGCCAACTTTGGCAAATGAAGATCGAAAGAACAGAGCAGTTAAAACCACTTGAACACTGGTTAAAAACTTATACAGTTCAAATAGATCAAGAAGAGTTAAATATCTGTGCCTTGCCTGGTGTATTTAGTCAAGATCATTTAGATGTCGGAACAGCCGTATTAGTCCCTTACCTTAGTCAAGTAAAATCAGGTAAGATTGCCGACTTTGGTTGTGGCGCTGGAATTATTAGTGCCTATTTGGCCAAACTAGATTCGAATCGGCAAATTTTTGCACTTGATGTTGATGCATTTGCATTACGGTCTACTGAACTGACCTTTCAACGAAATGGTCTCAATTTAACTCAGTTAAATCTCCAAGCTGTCACTGGTTTTGTAGATGCACCGAATGATTTAGATGCGATCGTCAGCAATCCGCCTTTTCATCAGGGAATTCATACCAATTACGATGCGAGTGAGGAACTTTGCCAACGTGCGAAAAGACATCTGAAAAATTCAGGTGAATTATGGATCGTAGCAAACCGTTTTCTAAACTACCCTCCTCTAATTGAACAAAGCTTTGGTGAATGTCTGGTGAAAGCCGATCAACAAGGATTCAAGGTGTTATATGCCTGTGCGAAATAAACAGTTTAAGGAATTTTTATGAGCGATACATCTGCTCCTCAACACCTTCAGCGCAAGCTCGGGGCTCGCCACCTGAACATGATTGCCATTGGTGGATCGATCGGCACAGGCTTATTCCTTGCTTCAGGTTCAACCATTGCCACTGCGGGTCCAGGTGGTGCGTTATTGGCCTATGCCCTCATCGGTATCATGATTTATTTCTTGATGACCAGCTTAGGTGAGTTAGCCACGCACAATCCAACGTCTGGTGCATTCTTTACCTATGGTAGCCGCTATGTCGAAGATGGCTTTGGTTTCGCCTTAGGTTGGAACTATTGGTATAACTGGGCGATTACGGTTGCCTTTGAACTGGTTGCCGTTCAGTTCATCATGAAGTTTTGGTTCCCTGATATTCCAGGTTTCTACTGGAGTGCCATTTTCCTTGCCATCATTTTTGGAATTAACGCCTTAACCGTTAAAGGCTTTGGTGAAAGTGAATTCTTATTCTCTTTGATCAAAGTGATCGCGATTATCGTGTTTATCATCATTGGTATCTGGATGATTTTTAAAATCATGATGACACCCAATGTATCGGTATTTCAGCACTGGACTTATAAAGAAGCGCCTTTTGTTGGTGGTTTGCAAGCCTTAATCGGTGTGGCCATGATTGCTGGATTCTCCTTTCAGGGAACTGAAATGGTTGGGGTTGCGGCAGGTGAATCGAAAGATCCTAAAAAGACCATTCCATTGGCGATCAAACAAATCTTCTGGCGTATTTTACTGTTCTATATCCTTTGTATTTTCATCATCGGTACGTTAGTCAGCTATGATGATCCACTACTATTAAAAGCAGCGCAAAGTGAAGATATTGCCCTCTCACCATTCACCTTATTGTATGAAAAAGCAGGCTTTGCCTTTGCAGCAAGTTTGATGAATGCGGTTATTCTGAGTGCGATCTTATCGGCTGGTAACTCGGGCATGTATTCTTCTACCCGTATGCTATTTGATATGGCAAAACAAGGTCGTGCACCTAAGTGGTTCTCAAGACTGGATGGCCGTGGCGTACCAATGAATGCACTCTATGCGACCACTGCGGTTGCTGCACTGTGCTTCCTGACCACCTATATTGGCGAGAAACAAGTCTTTAACTGGTTACTCAACATGTCTGGAATGTGTGGTTTCATTGTTTGGCTAGGTATTGCGATTTCACACTACCGTTTCCGTAAAGGTTATATTGCTCAGGGTTATAAAGTTGAAGATCTGGCTTACCGTGCCAAATTCTTCCCATTTGCACCTTGGTTTGCATTTATTCTTTGTTCAATCATCATCTTAGGTCAAAACTACCAAGCTTTACTTGGCGGAAAAATTGACTGGTTAGGTTTAATTTCAACCTATATTAGTATTCCATTATTCTTGGCGATTTGGCTGGGTTATAAGTGGAAACACAAGACCAAACTGATTGCATATAAAGACATGAATGTGAAAGAAGGCGAATAAAAAAACCGCTTTTTTACTTGACCCAATTGAAAATATGAGTAAAATCTCGCTCATATTTTCAACGGCACCATATGATAGGAGGACGACAACATGCCATTACCACAAGGAACCACACAATAAGGTTTGGCACTGTCGACTCACGGACAAGTGTACAAATCGATTGATCACTTGTCCGAATGCTCTATTCAACCTAGCATTCGCTAGGTTTTTTTATGCCTATTCGGACGGAAACAATAATAAGAGAGAATCTTATGGGCATACAAAAAATACTCAATGCAGATGCACAATATGGCGTTCCAGTGAAAATCTTCACGAACGATATTGATAGCGAAAGTATTGAACAACTGAAAAAAATGGCACAACTGCAATTTGTTTATTCACATATTGCCGTGATGCCTGATGTGCATGTAGGTAAAGGCGCCACTGTAGGCAGCGTCATTCCAACCAAACACGCCATCATTCCTGCCGCTGTAGGTGTTGATATTGGTTGTGGAATGAACGCAATAAGGCTCAATCTAAAAGCTTCACAGCTTCCAAACAACCTTGCACCGCTACGTCATGCAATCGAACGCAAAGTCCCTGTAGGCTTTGAACTACATAAACAAGTGAAAGCAAAAGCTTCAAGTATCATCCCACTTGAAAAACGCTTACAACCCATCATTAAAAAACATCCCGGCTTAGTTCGAATGTTAAGAAAGTTTGATGCCACTTGGCAGAAACAACTGGGAACTTTAGGTGGTGGTAATCACTTTATCGAACTCTGCCTTGATGAAAATCAGGATGTCTGGGTGATGCTACATTCAGGCAGCCGTGGCTTAGGCAATGTGATTGGAACCTACTTCATCGAACTGGCAAAGAAAGAAGCTCAGCATCGATTTGGACATGTACCAGATAAAGATTTGAGTTATTTTGCGGAAGGTTCAAATAGCTTTAATGATTATGTGGAAGCTGTTGAGTGGGCACAAGAATATGCGTTTGAAAATCGACGTGAAATGATGCGTCTGATTTTAGAGGCAATTCGACCATTACTCCCCCCTTTTCAAATGACCAAAGAAGCGATTAATTGCCACCATAATTACGTCAGTCAAGAAACTCATTTTGGTGAGGATCTCTTAATCACACGTAAGGGGGCAATTCGAGCGGGCCAAGATGAATTAGGCATCATTCCAGGTTCAATGGGAGCTCGTTCTTATATCGTTAAAGGTAAAGCAAATCCTGAGTCCTTCTGTTCATGTTCACATGGTGCAGGACGAAAAATGAGCCGCAGCAAGGCAAAACTGCTGTTTAGCCAAGATGACTTGATTCAGCAGACCCAAGGCATCGAATGCCGAAAGGACAGTGCGGTGATTGATGAAATTCCGGCTGCTTATAAAGATATTGATCAAGTCATGGCAAACCAATCAGACTTGATTGAAATCGTACATACACTAAAACAAATCTTATGTATCAAAGGATAATCAAATGAAACTCAAAGAAATGCCAAAAATTAAGGTCCGTAACCCTGTAGCGCTTTCACCTTTATTACACAAAGGTGGAGTTCATGAAACCGAGAAGCCTCGAGCACAACATCGTCGTGAAAGACAAAATACTAAGCAGCAGTTAAAAAAAGAGATATGGTAAATAATTGATAGTGATTGAAATACCTTAACCCCATTAAACAAAAAGGAGAATCCCAATGCTTTATTACTTAAATCCCTCATATAAAAAAAGCGACTCTGACGAGTCGCTTTTTTCAGTTCATAAACTCAAATTACTGAGCTTGTTGACCTGGTTGTACTAAAACAGTACGGCTACCAGAAATCGCAGCGAATACGCGACGGTTCATAGCACGACCTTCTTTAGTTTTGTTGTCAGCAATCGGTTGATCCCAAGCGAAACCTTGAGTTGTCAAACGAGTTGCATTCACGTTGTATTCATTTACAAGTGCAGACTTAACAGAGTTAGCACGTGCTAAAGATAAACGTTCGTTCAACTTACGTGGACCAGTGTTATCTGTGTGACCTTCAATACGAGCAGTCGCATTCGGGAACTCAGCTAACTTCTCAGCAACTTTAGCGATTTCAGTTTTGTATTGTGGTTTGATAACAGATTTGTTCGTATCAAAGAAGACACGAAGTTCCATGTTAAGATCTTCAGTCAACTCTTGTGGTTGCGGAGCAACTGGAGTTGGTTCAACTGGAGCAACTTCCACCACTGGAGCAGCAGCAGGTTTCAAGTGGCCACCAACAACAACTTGAAGTGCTGCCAAGGCTTGACCTTCCCACCACTTATTGTCGTAGTTATAAACTGCACGACCTTCTGTACGAAGTGTTAAAGCATCGTTTACTTGCCATAACACACCACCACCTAAGTTGCTGATTGTGTCATATGAACGACGATCCCAACCTGGGTTATCTACTGTAATTTTAGAATGACCAACACCTAATAAAGCATACGGCTTGATTTTACTGTCATAATTACCAGTAAACACATCAGCAGTAGCAATTGCATTCAAACTTAAAGTTTGTTGCTTAGCATCCCACGGCTGACCATTAAAGTTAGTTTTCTCATTACGAGCTGCGTCAGCTTTTGTTTGTTGATATTCAATCTCTGCTTGTAACCAAGGAGTTAACTCAACACCAATTGCAGCACCAACAAGTAAATCACTCTGTAACGCAACGCCATTTTTTAAGCTTCCAGCATCACCACGACCCTGCGGATCACGATCTGTTAAAGTATCACGCATTTTGTCCTGAGCATTCTCAGGGTACCAGTGATAACCAAGCATTAATGGAGTGACTGTTACACCCGCATTCGCAGCAGCTAAAGGAGCAGCAACAAGCATAGCAAGTGCAATACGACTCATTTTCATGGAATATCCTCCAAAAAACAAAAAATTGTTTGTTCTCTAAACTCTAATAGTTTTTGAATACTGAGAAATAATCTTATTGTATCTTTTTCAGTCATTCACTTTATGTTGAATCATACAAATACCTGATCAATTTTCCAAGTATTTGACAACATTTAGTTAGCAGCCACTGAAAAAACCACTTATTTCTCTCCCAAAAATCTAGAAAATTCTATTTTAACAACATCTAATAAAGCTGTGAGAGCTTATCACTTTTTAATCAAAATTTTAACAAGGTATCAAAATCTTTTCAATAAAACTAAATAATTCCCACAATGTATCCAAAGTTAAGGCAAGATTATTCTAGTTTTGAATCCTTATGTTTTAGTTTTACATCAATGCTACAAAAACCTATATATACATAAAAAAAAGCGACTCTAACGAGTCGCTTTTTTTTAGTTCATAAACTCAAATTATTGAGCTTATTGACCAGGTTGTACAAGAACAGTACGGCTACCAGTGATCGCAGCGAATACGCGACGGTTCATAGCACGACCTTCTTTAGTTTTGTTGTCAGCAATCGGTTGATCCCAAGCGAAACCTTGAGTTGTCAAACGAGTTGCATTCACGTTGTATTCATTTACAAGTGCAGACTTAACAGAGTTAGCACGCGCTAAAGATAAACGTTCGTTCAACTTACGTGGACCAGTGTTATCTGTGTGACCTTCAATACGAGCAGTCGCATTCGGGTATTCAGCTAACTTCTCTGCAACTTTAGCAATTTCAGACTTATATTGCGGCTTGATGTCAGACTTGTTCGTATCGAAGAATACGCGAAGTTCCATGTTAAGATCTTCAGTCAACTCTTGTGGCTGTGGAGCAACTGGAGTTGGAGCAACTGGAGTAACTTCTACTACTGCAGCAGCAGGTTTCAAGTGACCACCAAGAACTACGTTTAAGCCAGCAAGTGCTGTATATCTCCAATACTTCTCATCAAAGTCGTAAGTACCACGAGCTTCTGTACGAAGTGATAAAGCATCGTTTAAACGCCAGAAAGCACCTAAACCAGCATTACCAATAGTATCTTTCTTAACTTCATAGATACCATCAAAATCAGTTTTAGTTTGACCAGCACCTAATAATACGTACGGCTTAATTTTGCTGTCATAGTTTTTAGTGATTAGGTCAGAAGTTGCATAGAAATTACCAGCAACTGTCTGTTGTTTATATTCAGCATTAGCTACGCCAGTACCGTCAAGATCACCTTTCACTTGGTTATATTCAACTTCAAAACCTAACCAAGGTGTTAATTCAACGCCTAATGCAGCACCAACAAATAAATCATCCTGCAACTCAGCATGAGTTGTTAGGTTGTCATTATTATGCTTACTGTCTTGCCAGCTATAACCAACCAATAATGGAGTTACAGTTATGCCCGCATTCGCAGCAGCTAAAGGAGCAGCAACAAGCATAGCAAGTGCAATACGACTCAATTTCATGGATATCCTCCAGAGATAACAATTGTTTTGTGTAAGCTCAGCCTATGATTTTTCGTCCTGAGAACACAGGTGTTCTACAGTATTATTTTTTCAGCTATTCACTTCACTTTGAATCATACAAACATTTGATGAATTTTCCAAGTGCTTGATAACTTTAACCTCATAAATTATTGACAAAATTTCTTACAATTTCCGTTGTAGTTCAGTAAATTTTCAATTCCCATCGGGTATCTGATTGAATTATTGTTCAGGAACTTATGCTTTAGTATATCTTAATTTTTTTTTTAGAAATACTCACTAGCGAAATTAAGTTTTCATTTAACACACTGTTAATAAAAAAATTAATAAAAATAGATAGGTAGAATATGTTTAAACCATTTGGCTTTACTTTGATTGAATTAGTCATCACCCTTGGAATTCTGACAATTTTGATTACTGTTGCAATCCCCCATTTTCGTGAAATGATGATCTCTACTGAAGTAAACCACCTTAAAAGAATCCTCACAATTCATATACAAAAAGCAAAAACGGATGCACAACTTCATCATAAAAATGTGATGCTGTGCCCAAGTTCAAATTTCGAGAACTGTGACACAAATTGGAATAAAGGTTTTATCGGATTTATTGATATTAATCGAAACAACCAACGTGATCAGAATGAGACTCTCCTCTTTAGCGTCCCTTTGAACCATAAATATGGTTACCTCAACTTTAGGTCTTTTGGACGAAGCCCCAACTCTCTTGTTTTTCAAGCTGAGAACGGCCTTCCCTTTGCCTCCAATGGCAGCTTTGTCTACTGCTCTGAATCCCCTCAGCACCATACGAAGATTGTCTTGAGCCGTATGGGCAATATTCGTTTTGAAAAGTTATCAAGTTGCTAAAAACTCCTCAGTCTAGCCTAAAATAAGTAAAACCCTTTATTCCGATCCTTTTTTTACTATACTGCTTAAGTTTGGAACATTTTTATAAATTATAAGTGTGGAGACACATCATGACTGATATCGTAATCGTTAATGGCGCTCGTACAGCAATGGGCGGCTTCCAAGGTGCATTATCTGGTGTTACAGCGCCAGAATTAGGTGCAGTTACCATTAAAGAAGCAATTGCCCGTTCTGGCCTGCAACCGACTGATGTAGAAGAAGTAATCATGGGTTGTGTTTTACCTGCAGGCTTAAAACAAGGCCCTGCGCGCCAAGCAATGCGTAAAGCGGGCTTACCAGACTCTACCAGTGCAGTGACCATTAACAAATTGTGTGGTTCTGGCATGAAAGCGGTGATGCAAGCAGCAGATATGATTAAAGCAGGGAGTGCAGAGATCGTGGTTGCAGGTGGTATGGAATCAATGACCAATGCACCATATGTATTACCAAAAGCACGTGCTGGCTACCGTATGGGTCATGGTGAAATTAAGGATCATATGTTCCTTGATGGTTTGGAAGATGCTGAAACTGGTCGTTTAATGGGTTCATTTGCCCAAGATATGGCGAATAAACGTAGCTATACCCGTGAACAGATGGATGACTTTGCCATCCGTTCTTTGCAGCGTGCACAAAAGGCGATTACTGAAGGTTACTTCAAAGATGAAATCGTTCCTGTAACAGTTTCTACCCGTAAAGGTGATGTGGTTGTTGATCAAGACGAACAACCATTAAGTGCAAAAATCGATAAAATCCCATCATTAAAACCAGCATTTGCAAAAGATGGTACGATTACTGCTGCGAACGCAAGTTCAATTTCTGATGGTGCATCAGCATTGGTATTAACCTCAAGTGATGTTGCTGCACAACGTGGTTTACAACCTTTGGCAAAGATTCTTGCAACTGCGTCAAATTCTCAACACCCATCTGAATTTACGATTGCCCCTGTCGGTGCAATTGAAAAAGTATTGAAAAAGGCAGGCTGGGATGCGCAAGACGTAGATCTATGGGAAATCAATGAAGCATTTGCCATGGTAACCATGTGCCCAATCGATGATTTCAAATTAGATGCTGAAAAAGTCAATATTAATGGTGGTGCTTGTGCTCTAGGTCACCCTGTTGGTTCTACTGGTTCTCGTATCATCCTGACATTGATTCACGCGCTTAAACGCACTGGTGGTAAGAAAGGTGTTGCAGCCTTGTGTATCGGTGGTGGTGAAGCGACAGCTGTTGCGATTGAATTGATCTAAATATTTTTCAATCTGTTCAAAAGAATCCTGCTTGATGCAGGATTTTTTATTTTTAAGATTACAAAAAATAATGCACCTATAGTCAAAATATCGATAAGTTATGCTGTGTATAAAAAAACAACAAGGAGTCCCATATGCAACTCAATCATTATCTAAATTTTAAAGGACAAACAGAACAAGCATTCAATTTTTATAAATCTGTGTTTGGTGGCGAATTTGCCATGCTCAGCCGTTATGGCGATATGCCACCTACTGAAGGTGTCAGCCTTTCAGAAGCTGATAAAAACTTGGTTTTACATGTATCCCTACCCATCAATGAATTTACCGTATTGATGGCATCAGATGTTAATGATCAATTCTGCGCTCAAAATAGCGTATTTACCCAAGGTAACAACCACTATATTTCAATTAATCTTGATCCAGATGAACAAGACGAAGCACAACGATTATTCAATGCCTTGTCTGCAAATGGCCAAATTGAAATGCCCTTAGAAAAAACCTTCTGGGGTGCGCTCTATGGCGCATTCACCGATCAGTTTGGAATCAAATGGATGATCAATTGTCAGTTAGATGAATAATCATTGTGAACTTAGCAATTAAAACAAAAAAAGCTGAACCTTAGTTCAGCTTTTTTTGTTTCAATCTGCTTATGCGCCAGTTTGATAGCTTGCTTGTGGTACAGCAGTCGATGCTTGATAAGGATTGGTAAAATCTTGAAGCCCAGCAGCAGCTTCATGAATATCTTTCCCTTCTTTGACGACAAAAGTATCAAAGCCAGAACGTTTTAAATAGTTTAAAACATCCTTAAATATATCACCGACTGCACGTAATTCACCTTGATACCCTTGGCGACGCAATAAGGCAGCAAATGAGTAACCACGGCCATCATTAAAACCAGCAAATTCAATAAAAATGGCATCTAGCTCATTCAATGGAAATTGATGGGTTTCAGGTGAATCATTCACCGTAATGTAAAGCGCCTTTTTGCCTTGCACCTTTGCCAATTGATCCAACTGTTCAGCTGTTACAACCACATCACCTTGTGGAATCGCTCCATCTTCAGCAATCACTTGATAGCTATTGTCAGCAATCGTGCCATCTTTAAACAGCACTTGTAGCGTTGTATTAAGCATAAGCACGCTCCTTAAATGGTTGAATCCCAACACGGCGATAGGTATCGATAAAACGCTCACCTTCTGTACGTAAGTCAAGGTAAGTATTCAAGATTTCATCAATCACATCTGGTACAACTTCAGCGGCAAAAGAAGGTCCTAAGATATCACCGAGTGATGCATCATGATCGGCATGACCACCTAAAGTGATTTGATAGAACTCAGCACCTTTCTTATCGACACCCAAAATACCGATGTTACCGACATGGTGATGACCACAGGCATTCATACAACCCGAAATATTCAGATCAAGTTCACCCAGATTATAAATAGTGTCTAGGTCATCAAAACGACGACTGATCGCTTCTGAAATTGGAATCGATTTGGCATTGGCCAATGAACAGAAATCACCACCCGGGCAGCAGATAATATCGGTAATAAAGCCGATATGTGCACGTGCCATGTCGCTGTGTTCAAGCGTTTGCCACAATTCAAATAGATCTTTCTGCGGCACATCGACCAATGAAATGTTCTGTTCGTGCGTGGTACGGAACTCACCGAAAGTATATTTATCGGCCAAATCCGCAATTAAGTTCATTTCTTCACTGGTGACATCACCTGGTGCAATACCCGCACGTTTCAAAGAAATCGTAACAATCCGATAACCTTTCACTTTATGTGCATTGGTATTGACGTTAAACCACTGTTTGAATTTCGGATGTGCAGCGAATAAGTCGGTGAAGTCCTGATCTTCTAAATCTTGATAATCAAATGGGGTAAATTCTTCATCTAATTTTTTCAAGATTTCAGGTTGAATCTTCAATGTTTCACGCGTGTGCTCAAATTCAGCTTCCACTTTTTGTGCAAACACTTCTGGTGTCAAAGCTTTCACCAAAATTTTGATACGCGCTTTATATTTGTTATCACGACGGCCATGTAAGTTATAAACACGTAATGTCGCTTCTAAATAAGCAATTAGATCTTCACGTGGTAGAAACTCACGAATCACACTACCAATAATCGGGGTACGGCCTAGACCACCACCGACCATGATTTTATAGCCCATCTCGCCCGCGTCATTGCGTACTAGATAAACACCAATATCGTGGAATGCTGTTGCAGCACGGTCTTTTTCTTCTAAAGCAGACACCGCGATTTTGAACTTACGCGGTAAGAAAGCAAATTCAGGGTGAAACGTACTCCACTGACGAATCAATTCACAGGTCGGACGTGGGTCAGCAATCTCACCCGCAACCACACCAGCAAACTGGTCAGTGGTAGTATTACGGATACAGTTACCTGAAGTTTGTACAGCGTGCATTTGTACTGTTGCTAGCTCAGCTAGAATGTCAGGTACATTTTCCAATGCAGGCCAGTTCAACTGAATATTTTGACGGGTTGAAACGTGCGCATAACCACGATCGTACTCTGTCGCAATTTCAGCAATTTTTCTGAGTTGTTTGGTATTCATCAAGCCATACGGCACAGCGATACGGAGCATAGGTGCATAACGTTGCACGTACAGACCATTTTGCAAACGTAATGGACGATATTCGTCTTCTGTTAATTTTCCAGCTAAATAGCGTTCTGTTTGATCGCGAAACTGAGCAACACGTTGGTTAATCAGTTGTTGATCGAAATCCGTATATAAATACATGGCGTATGGCTAGTCATTCATTATAAAGGCGACTAGCATAGCGAGCTTTTATTCATCAACAAAATGCTTTTTTTGCATATTTAATAACGGTTTTATTGATAAGCCTATCTAATTGCCACAAAAAGAAAAAGCCCAGATAAATCTGGACTTTTAATCTCCCCTCACCCTGAGCCACGATTATAGTGGCGCAAGGATTAAATTAGAGAACTCCTCCCTTTCATAAAGGGAGGTTGGGAGGGATTTAAGGTAAAGCATACGCAACGAGATAATCACCCATTTTGGTACCGAATGAACCATGTCCACCGGCCATAATCACCACATATTGTTTGCCATTGGCTTCATAAGTCATTGGTGTTGCTTGTCCACCCGCAGGTAAACGTGCTTCCCACAACTTATCACCATTTGAAACATTAAAGGCACGGATGTAATTATCTTGTGTCGCACCGACAAACATTACATTACCCGCAGTCGAAATCGAACCGCCTAAACCTGGCACACCAATTTTCACTGGTGGTAACTGGAATAGTGTTGGCAAGCTATCACGAATGGTACCAATACGTTTTTTCCATACCACTTCATGTGTTTTTAAGTCCACACCCGCAACAAAGCCCCAGCCTGGTTGTTTACATGGTAAACCCAATGGAGATAGGAACGGACTGATATCAACACCGTATGGCGTACCATACATCGGTTGCATGCCCTGCTCAGTCCCCGCACCACGTGCTACAGGTTGACGGTTTGGATCTGCTGGAATTAAACGACTCACGAATGGCAAGCCAATCGGGTTCATGACTGCGACCTGACGATCAGCATTCACCGACATCCCGCCCCACTCAAACACCCCTAAGTTCCCTGGGAATACCAAGGTTCCATTTTCAGAAGGTGGTGTATAGATACCATCGTAATTCAGACGTTTAAATTTCACACGACACATCAACTGATCAAACATGGTGGCACCCCACATGTCTTTATCGGTTAATTTATCTTTTGGTGCTAAATCAAAGTCAGAGAATGGTTGAGTTTTTGAGTAGAACTCACCTTTGGTTTGTGGGCCCCATTTCACAGTTTGCGGAACAGGTTTCTCGGTAATTGGTACAATTGGCTGACCATTACGACGGTCTAAAACAAAGGCATTGCCTGTTTTAGTCAATACATAAATCGCTGGAACCGTTTGACCTGATTTATCTTGAATATCGGCCAATGACGGTTGTGATGGTACATCCATATCCCACAAATCGTGGTGTGTGGTTTGGAAGTGCCATACCAGTTTACCTGTCGTTGCATTGATCGCTAGCATTGAGTTCGCATAACGCTCTTTCAACTCAGTACGGTCTCCACCCCAGATATCTGGTGTACCCACACCTGTTGGGACATAGACGATATCTAGTTTTGAATCATAGGCAAGTGGCGCCCATGCGTTTGGTGAATTATGCACAAATTGAGTATCTTGACCTGGCATTGCATTTGGATCAGCTGCGCCTGTATCAAACACCCATAATAATTTACCTGTGTTCACGTCATAACCACGAATCACACCTGATGGCTCTTTATTCGAATGGTTATCTGTTACAGAACCTGCAATCACTACAGTGGTACCAGAAACCACACCCGGAGATGTTGGGTTATAACCACCTGGATATGCATATGGCATGAATTCTTGTAAATTCACTTCACCATTTTGACCAAAGTCAGAACATGCTTTACCTGTATCTGCATTAACTGCAACTAAACGACCGTCATTTACAGGAACAAAGACTTTACGCGGACACTCGGTTGAGGTCGACTTTTTCGCCTGTAAACTGGTTGCAAATTCAGTGGTATTAGCAGCATCGTAGTACATCACACCACGACAAGTTAAATGCTGGAAGGTTTTATCGGTTTTGAGCTTAGGATCAAAACGCCATTTTTCCTTACCTGTCGCAGGGTCAATCGAAATTAAATGTTGATGTGGTGTACACATAAACATGTTATTGCCGATCTTGATTGGTGTTACTTGGTTGGTGGTTTCACCCGAATCATTTTCAGTTCGGAAATCACCAGTACGTAATGTCCAAGCCACTTTGAGATCTTTGACGTTTTTATCGTTGATCTGTGTCAATGGAGAATAACGTTCACCGCCCTGACTACGACCATATGCCGGCCAATCTTCGGGGGCAATGCCATCCACGGCTTTCGCTTGTGCTGGCTGTGGCGTTTGAATCACACCATTAATTTCTTGTGGATCATTAAAGATCGAGTACACCATCACCACAATTGCAATGGCTAAAGTCGATGACAATGCCACTTTACTTGAAGTGAGGTTATCAATCCCACGCGTCACCGCTGGAATGAGTAACCACAAACCTAAGATGCCAAGGATATCAAGACGTGGTGCCAGTGCCCAGAAGTCGGTCCCAACTTCCCAGACACCCCAAACCACACTACCTAACATCAATGCCGCATAAACCCATAAAGGACCTGAGGCACGTTTATAAAGTTGTACTGCTACAATGAGCAACAGCACGCCCGCAATCACATAATAAAAAGACCCGCCAATTGCTGCGAGCCAGATACCGCCAACGAGCAAGAACAATGCAATGAGGGCGATAATCACCACCGTCAAAGTTCTAAGCCCAGATTTTGAAGCAGATTGATTCATAAGATCACCTTGCATCTTTTATATTTTAGATCCATAAAAAGCAAGAAAAGTCTCTTTTTATGGTCGAGTTCAAATCACAACAAGAACTTTGCAGATATCGCCCATCGTATGAACTGCGTCTGCAAAATTGCTCGAGTATCAAAATTAGAAAATGGTTTGGAACTTAATACCGCCCACCCAGGTCTTATCCCCATCCTTCAATGCACCGACATGGTGGACATATTGAATATTTGGACGGATGGTGAGCCAGTTGGTGGCATGAATGCCGTAATACAACTCAGTGTTATATTCTTCATCCAATAGACTATTGTTTTTGTCATTGGCGTGAATACGAGCAACACCTAAAGCAATTTCATCTTGAGGACGTTGATCCAATAAACCTTTATAGACCAATCCAACATTTTGCATGTCTTTAATGGCATTGGTTTTAGAATCATGCACTGTGACATTGACAAAGCCAGTTAAACCACGATCTGACTGACCATCATGACGAGTCAACTGTTGTTTCGCAGTAAACCAACCGCCTTGTTTATGTCCAGTCTTGGCAGGATTCTCGATTTCTGCGGCATCCGCTGTACTGTAGTAATAACCAAAACGGTATTCACCTGGCAAAGCAAGTGCACCCAGTTTAGGATTCCAGACCACTTCTGCTGGAATAATCGCACCACGAGAGCCATCGGTACTTAGGTTAAAACCTTTGCCGCGCTGTAAGTTCTCAGGGTTATATTCATATGCCCCGATTTGTGCATAAAGATCTGGCTGTAGGTTATATTTGACACGCAATGCCCATTGGCTCACAGGCCAGTTGTACCATTGGTCACCAACCCAGTTGCCCACTTGAGAACCACATAGTGATAAGTTCTGGAAATCACAGTTAAAACTGTTGAAATCTTCACCTTCACCGAAACGACCCACTTTAATATCTAAAGCTTGATCTAAAAATTTCTTTTTGATCCAGAGGTCGGTTAAGCGCCAAGTTTGACCACGCCCCCAAACTTCTTGTACAGAACTTTGGTGACCTTGTAAGCCATCTGCGGTTTGTGACAAAGACTGCCCATCACGGTATGTCACCGTGATCTGCGCCTCAGTATCTTGCCAACCTAAAATTTTATTTAGGTCGAAGTTTGTACCCAACGCCAATTGTCCAGTGAATTCACTGCCGTGGCTTGAGTATTGTTTAGAATCTAAAACCCCTGCAAATTCACCTGTGTAATCAGCAGAAAATTTGTAACCCTGTTCTTGCAACGCAGTGCGTTGACCGTTCCAATCACCAAACAGCCATTGACCATTTGGGTCAAATGCGGAAGATGCTGCTTGAGTATGTTGTGTGAAAAGACTCAATGATAGAACGGATAAACAAGAAACAATCAAAGACTTAGAGATTGTCATGTTTACGTAACCTTTTATGTTATTGTGTATAAAAGGTTACTCTCATTTTTAAATTACAACTTATTCAAAATGTTAACAATCTGTACAATATTTTAACAATCAGTGATTAGTCGCACATATTTTCTACCATTTACCCTCACCCAAACCCTGACCGATAAAGGCATACTTCATTTGCGAACGGGAAAACTTGATCGGACAGGCCAACTGTGGCTCAGTTTGTGATGCATTTTCCGATACTGGCACATCAACCACCCAGCCTCTTTGTTGAGCCATTGGCGAGACCAACGCTTCATCCAGACTGAGTACAGGTTCAACACAAATATCTAAGCTTTGGAACAGATGCTGCCATTCTGCAAAGTCTTGTGTTTTAAACTTTTCCCGCAAGGCTTGCTTTACCGCTTGACGATCTTCTGGGTCAAACGATGTTCCTTTTGCAAGGAGTACAGGTAATTCTAACGCTGCAGCCAAGCCTGTCATAAATTGTGGCTCTAAACTTCCCACTGAAAAATAGCGACCATCTTTGGTTTGATAATAATCATAGAAGCTTGCACCATTCAGCATTCCCGCCTCGGGTGCTTGTGGCGTTTTCCCTGCCAGACTTGCAGAAGCAGCCATACTATTCAGACTCGCCACACAATCGGTCATCGAAATATCAAGATATTGACCCAGACCACTGCGTTGACGCTCGACCACAGCAGCAAGAATACCAATCACTGCGTGCAAGGAACCACCTGCCACATCTGCAATTTGGATTCCCAAGGGTGGCGGTCCACCATCTTGACGACCACTATGCCCAGACACGCCTGCCAACGCTAAATAGTTAATGTCGTGTCCTGCACGATCTTTATAAGCCCCTGTTTGACCATAACCAGTAATCGAACAATAGATAAGTCGTGGATTAATCTCCGCTAAAGTCTCATAGTCCAAGCCCAAACGGCGCATCACATCTGGACGGAACTGTTCAAGCACGATATCGAACTCAGAGATTTTATTTTTGATCAGTTCAATATTGGCTGCATCTTTGAGGTCAAGTGCAATCGACTGTTTATTCCGATTCAGATAACTGTGTGCAGTGGCCTGACCATTGGCATAGGGTGGCATAATCCGTACAAGGTCTGGACGAGTCGGTGATTCCACATGTATAACTTCTGCACCCATGTCGGCAAGGTACATACTGGCAAATGGCCCTGGTAATAAAGTCGAAAAATCGAGGACTTTCAATCCCTTTAGTGCAGATGGCATAATAATTTTTACTCAATTTGTTCAAATTTTCTTTTATACTAGGTGTGGATAAACACAAAAACAATGTCATGTTCAGCCATTTACCTTGATAGTTTCGGCAATTTAACATGTATACAGAGCGCAATTATTTTTCTTGTCAATTGCCCAATTTGATATTTTAGACGGTTATTTAGGTCAATTATCGTGAATAGTAAAGAAACTGAAGGATTCAATATGAGCCGTGATACGATCAGCATCCACTTCGTGAATGCGGCTTTAACAGGTGTTAAACGCCTAGGCATGGACGTTGAAACGTTACTTTCACATGTCGGCATAGAGGCTGAACTGCTTCGCCAACCAAAGGCTCGAATCTCTCCTGAGCAGTACACCCGTTTTGTAAAAATGTTATGGATGGTTACTCAAGACGAACACGTTGGCTTCGATGTACAGCCACGTCGCTTGGGTACATTCGCAATCATGTGTCAATTAATCATCCACTCCAAAACACTTGGACAGGCACTGGAACTCTCCTCTCAATTCTACAAACTGTTTGGAGATGAATGGTCGGTAAGCTTAGAACGTGACAAACATGAAGCACGTTTAGTCCCACACATTCCTAAAGCTTTAGATCCTGATCATTTCATTACTGAAAGCATGCTGATGATCTGGCACGGTCTAGCATCATGGTTAATTGAACGTCGCCTACCTTTAGAGCGTGTGCATTTCGGTTATGAACGTCCTAATCATGCTGATGAATACGATGCATTGTTCTTTGCACCTGTGATGCAATTCGATGCGCCACGCACAGAGATTACCTTTGCTGCGGATTATTTAGATCTCCCAATCCGTCAAGATGAAAAGACCTTAGAAGAATTCTTAAAAGCAGCACCTGCCCAGCTTCTAGTGAAATTCAAAAATACCAATTCGTTGACTTCACGTATTCGTGATGTATTGAAGAGCCAGATTGGTGAAGAAATGCCGACACTCAATGATGTTGCCGCAATGTTGTATTTATCACCACAAACTTTGCGTCGTCGTTTAGCTGCCGAAGGTAAAAGCTATCAAGGTGTTAAAGATGCCTTGCGTCGTGATGCTGCGATTCATTTATTGTTGACGCCAAATCTCACTCTTGAAGATGTAGCACAACAAGTCGGCTTTAGTGAAACCAGTACTTTCCACCGTGCCTTTAAGAAATGGACAGGTGTGACTCCTGGTTTATATCGTCAGTTGCATGGCCATCACAACTAATAACGACAATGCAGTGTTCAACTTTATATAGTTGAACACTGCATTTTAAATATGCTAATAATCAAGCAGCCCCCTACAATTTGCTTGAATAACAATGACCATTAAAAAAGCTGACTTTTCTCACCCACAAGTACAAAATTTGATTTATCTCCACTTGCATGGCCTGCATCAAAATACCCCACTTGAACATAGTTTTGCATTAGACCTCAGTAGCCTGCAAAAAGATTCCATTAGCGTCTATACCCTGTGGAACGATGATGAGTTACTGGGCTGTGGCGCAATCCAAGAACTGACACCCGACCATGCAGAAATCAAGTCTATGCGGACTCATCCCGCCCATTTGCGTCAAGGGGTCGCAGCACAGTTACTGGAATACTTACTAGAACTTGCCCAGCAACGTCACTATCAAAAAGTCAGTTTAGAAACAGGAAAAGACGTTCATTTTGATGCAGCAATCAAACTTTATAAAAAATTTGGTTTTGTTGAAGGTGCAGCTTTCGCAGAATATACCGAATCACCCTATAACCAATTCTTTCATTTAGATTTATCGAATGAGTCCATAAACTCAACTTGAGATGATCTCGCATTGAATAGCCATTGCTCAATGCCTTTTGGATAAACAGGATATTGAGTGAGTGCGATTTGTTCTCGACTCAGCCACTGTGCGATATAGCTATGTCCATTGGGTTCACAACCCTGTATGTGGTGTTGCTTATAGATATGTGGGTCTATAAATTCAGCATCATATACAAACACAATTTCATGGCCTTGCTGCCCATCAAAGCTAAATAGATTTTCCATGACGCAGATAAGTTTAGGCTGTGTCAGCTGCTGCTGAATTTCTTCCAAGACCTCTCTTTCAATTGCCTGAATAGATGTTTCCCCAAACTCGATACCACCACCGATCGGTCTGAAAAAATATTCATCCTTGTTGGGATCATACGCTTTTGCAAGTAACACCTTATCATTATGACGAAATAGGCATAACGCTTTTGCTCGAATAGACGTCATTGCATGGCCTTAATCTGTTCTAAAAATTTTTCTGCTTGTTGTGGAGAGGTTAAACGAATAAACCGAATATGCTGATAGTCAGGATTCTGCATCAAAGCTAAGTATTTTTTTCGGTTTTTTGGATAGGATTTAATTAACCAGATAAAAATAGATTCTTTGGACAGCATCAATTTTAAACTTTCCTGATTATTTGAATCTTCCCATAACTTTTTCCGACTGATCACACGCCCGAATGTACGCTTGGTCAAACGATATAAATTGATGTGAAAGGCATAATCTAACCAGATGACGGTATCTACTTTCTCCATCATCATTGGAGTAGTGCGGGTATAAAGACCATCAATGACCCACCCTGCTGTAGCATTTTTCATGGCGATTTTTAGCTTCAAAAACAAGGCTTCATTGGCCGATTCTTGCCAATCATCCAGCCAAAGTAAATTATCCAGTTCGATATATTGTAATTGTTGTTTTTGCGCCAACTGTCGGGCTAGTGTCGATTTACCCGAACCTGTGGTACCAATAATATTAATGAACTTCATTTGTTATGAGCACAATAAAAAGGCAGGTGAGCTTAAACAACTTGCATCGGCTTGTGAACCAGCCGATGCAAGTTATAAATCAATTACTTATCTCTCGCCGCTTGAATAAGTTTCACAGCATTGTCCCCTGTCACCTGCCAAGTGAGGCAACGCACGCTACCGCCCATTGGACAAACACTTTCAGCATTCACAGGAATGACTTTCTTAGAGGTGTTTTGCTTGATGGTCGTGAGTGCTTTTTGATCATGCGGCATATTAAAGGTTGGCACATAAATATTGTGATGTGTGACCGTGGCATTCAAATTCACACCGCATGCCGACTCAAACCCTTCCCATTGCCCTTTTGGATTGGTCTTATATTCAACAGGCACTTCCACAATTTTTGCAGTTGGAAAAGAAGCTTTTAACTCATTCATTACGGTTGTTCTAAATGATGGTGTTTTTGAATAGTCATTCACAAGCAATGTATTTTTATCCACCCAACTGACCATACCATCTGAATGCGCCAGTACTTCTTCATCTGGTTCTAAAATGGCAACTTCGGTTGCACCCAGCGTAGCTTTTAACTCTTGTTTGGCCTCGTTATAGCTAAGCTCATTATCTTGCATGAAACGTGTTGTGGTAATGACACGACCCGCATAGTCATCAACGAGGTTCCCCCCATCAATCATCAAATCAGTTTTGGCTCTTTGAATTTGATATCGGTCAGCAAATTGATTAAAACTTTTTTGCACATCTTTACTTTGTTTCTTGGTCATTGAGGCCCAAGTATAGGTAAATTGCACAGGCTGCATTGGATTGACCGTGGTGAAGTCACGCATCCAAATATCACGGACATCATCTACCAGTAAGATATCTTCAGGCAATTTGCCCGTGAAATAAGGCTTGGTATCCTCATCTACTAAAATCACGACATTATCATTGCCCAAAATCGATTTTGCATAATCAATCTGAAAATCTACAATTCGTTGAAAAGCGGATTTGTAATACGGATCATGTACAGAAGGCGCAGACAACACCAATAACATTCTGTCGTCAGCGACTTGATTTGAATAGGTTTGGCTCACCTTGTTTTTATCCTCGATTGCTTTGTTATTTTCAATATTCCGTCCAGATGAATCACATCCAAAAAGTGACAAGATCAATGCCATGGCAGCATAGTGACGCATTCGTTTTATCATGTGCTTTCGCCCATCTTTTCTATCAATCATTTCCAAATACTAGTCTAATCGAAGATCTCGCAAGACATGTCAAAGAATACCAAAATTAACGCTTGGCCTGATCACTCACGCAATCTATCAAATTGGCGAAAAGCATCAAACTTGCCAATGTTTATCATCATTGCACTGACACTTAAATTGAGTACACTCGATAAACAACAATTTTAAGGTGATACAAGGAAAAACTATGAGCGAGGCCTACATTATTGATGCCATTCGCACACCACGCGGAAAAGGGAAAAAAGACGGCTCACTGCATGAAGTCAAACCGATTACTTTACTCACATCATTACTGAATGAATTACAACAACGCCATCAACTTGATACGTCAAAAGTGGATGACATCGTTTTAGGTTGTGTTACCCCGATTGCAGACCAAGGCGGTGATATTGCTAAAACTGCGGCCATTGCAGCAGGTTGGAATGATGATGTTGCTGGTGTGCAAATCAACCGTTTCTGTGCATCTGGTTTGGAAGCAGTCAATTTGGCAGCACAAAAAGTCCGCTCTGGTTGGGAAGATATCGTTGTCGCAGGCGGTGTGGAGTCCATGTCACGCATCCCGATGGGCTCTGATGGCGGCCCTTGGGCACTTGATCCTGAAACCAACTTAAAATCTTCTTTTGTACCACAAGGTGTTGGTGCAGATTTGATTGCCACTTTAGACGGCTATAGCCGCGAAGATGTCGATACGTTTGCAGTCGGCTCACAACAAAAAGCAGCGGCAGCACAGGCCAAAGGTTATTTCGATAAATCCGTCGTTCCTGTTAAAGATCATTCGGGTGTACTGATCTTAGAAAAAGATGAATTTATTCGAGGTGCTACCACCGTTGAAGGCTTGGCAAAACTGAATGCCAGCTTTGAAATGATGGGACAAATGGGCTTCGATGCGGTTGCGCTACAGAAATATCCAGAAGCACAAAAAATTAATCATGTCCATCATGCAGGTAACTCATCAGGCATCGTTGATGGTGCTGCTGTGGTGTTATTGGCTTCTGAAAAAGCAGTCAAAGAACAAGGTTTAAAACCACGCGCCAAAGTACTTGCAACTGCATTGGTGGGTACAGACCCGACCATCATGCTGACAGGTCCTGCGCCTGCTGCACGTAAAGCCCTAGCCAAAGCTGGCCTAACGATTGATGATATTGACCTGTTTGAAGTCAATGAAGCCTTTGCGGCCGTGGTGATGCGTTTTATCAATGAACTCAACGTTCCAGCTGAGAAAGTCAATGTTAACGGCGGTGCAATTGCGATGGGTCATCCATTGGGTGCAACGGGTGCCATGATTTTAGGAACTTTGTTAGACGAGTTAGAACGTCAAGGCAAAAAACGTGGCCTAGCCACATTATGTGTCGGTGGTGGAATGGGGATCGCCACCATTATTGAGTTGGTGTAAGGAGCACAACATGAGCGCTATTAAATACGAAAAAAACGCTGACAATATTGTAATTCTTACCCTTGATTCATCTGGTCAGTCTGCCAATACCATGAATGCAGAATTCCGTGATTCACTCAATGACGTCAGCCAAAAGCTTAAAACAGAAACGGATCTAAAAGGTATTATTTTCCGTTCTGCCAAGAAAACTTTCTTTGCCGGTGGTGACTTGGATGAGCTGATTCAAGTTCAACCTGAACATGCCACTGATTTTTTCAAAATGATTGAGGAACTCAAAGGTGACTTACGTGCAATTGAAACTTTAGGTGTACCTGTTGTCGCTGCCTTAAATGGTACGGCGCTCGGTGGCGGTTGGGAAATTGCTTTAGGCTGTCATTACCGTATTGCCATCAATGATCCAAAAACCAAATTTGGTTTGCCTGAAGTGACCTTAGGCTTGCTGCCAGGCGGTGGTGGTATCGTGCGTATGGTACGTTTACTTGGCTTACAAAATGCGTTTCCATTCCTGATGGAAGGTAAGCAATTTGGGGTAGATAAAGCAAAATCACTGGGTTTGGTACATGACACCGCTGAGAACGAACAAGAACTGTTAGACAAAGCCATTGCTTGGGTCAAAGCCAATCCAAAGTCACAGCAACCTTTTGATGTTAAAGGCTACAAGATTCCAGGTGGCGATCCGAAAACGCCTGCGGTGGCACAAGTACTTGCGATTGCCCCTGCGATGCTACGTGATAAAACCAAAGGCTGTTACCCTGCGCCTGAAGCGATCATGGCGGCAGCAGTAGAAGGTGCACAGGTTGATGTTGATACCGCTTTGCGTATCGAATCACGTTACTTTACGCAACTCACGGTCGGTCAGATTTCTAAAAATATGATCGGTACTTTCTGGCATGGTCTCAATGCAATCAAGTCTGGCGCAAGTCGCCCTGCGGATGTTGCAAAATGGCAAGCGACTAAAGTGGGTGTGTTAGGTGCGGGCATGATGGGTGCGGGTATCGCGTATTCGACGGCAATCAAAGGCATCCCTGTGATCCTGAAAGATGTCTCTGTTGAAAACGCAGAAAAAGGCAAAGCTTATTCACAGAAACTTTTGGATAAACGTGTTTCACAAGGTCGTATGACCGCAGAAAAGCGTGATCAGGTGTTGGCACTGATTACTGCAACGGCAAATGCGGCAGACTTGCAAGGCTGTGACCTGATCATCGAAGCAGTATTTGAGAACCAAGAACTGAAAGCCAAAGTGACGCAAGAAGCTGAACAATATTTGGCTGAAGGTGGAATCTTTGCATCGAATACCTCTACCCTACCTATCACAGGTTTGGCGACGGCGAGTAAAGATGCTCAAAAGTTCATTGGACTACATTTCTTTAGTCCAGTCGATAAAATGCAATTGGTTGAAATTATCAAAGGTAAACAGACTTCTGCTGATACATTAGCGAAGGCTTACGACTTTGTTCAGCAAATTGCCAAAACCCCAATTGTCGTGAATGACAGCCGTGGCTTCTTCACCAGCCGCGTGTTTGGTACTTTCATTCAAGAAGGGATGCGTCTACTTGCAGAAGGTGTGCATCCAGCCAAAATTGAAATGGCAGCACTCAAAGCAGGTATGCCGGTTGGCCCACTGGCGATTCAGGATGAAGTCTCTCTAACCTTAACTGAACATGTTGCAGCAGAAACCCGTAAAGCTCTGCAAGCAGAAGGTAAAGATTTACCGAAAACCCCAGTGGATGACGTGGTGCACACCATGATTCATGAGCTGAATCGTAAAGGTAAGGCTGCAGGTGCAGGTTTCTATGACTACCCTGAAAATGGCAAAAAGCATTTATGGGATGGGCTCAGCCGCTGGCAGAAAGACAATAGTATTTCTGAGCAGGACATGATTGATCGTTTCCTGTTTGTACAAGCACTGGATACTTTACGCTGCTATGAAGAAGGCGTTTTAGAATCTGTGATTGATGCCAATGTCGGTTCGATATTCGGGATTGGCTTTGCCCCTTGGACGGGTGGTGCCATTCAATTCCTGAATCAAAATGGCATTCAAAAATCCTTACAACGCGCCGAGCAACTGGCGGCACAATATGGTGAGCGTTTTACGCCGCCAAAATTATTGAAAGAAAAAGCACAGCAAAATACTGTGATTCAATAATCTTGATTTAACCAAGCCGATTAAGGCCCGTATGGAACTCCTTGTCTATACGGGCTTTTTTATGCGATCGACAAAATCACAGCAAAACATCTGAGTAATGCATCACAATTTATGCTATAAGTTTGGTAATTCTGCTTTATTTTTTTGCATCATTTGGAAATTTCTTATGTCTGAAAAACTCTGCCCAGAAACTTCGCCTTGGGGCTGGAAAGCATTAATTATCACCACAATTCTCAGCGTACTGTTTATGGTGATTTTCTACTTGGCTATTAATAATGAACCAGATTATATGCCAATGAATCAAAAGAAAGCGGCTACACCGGCTGAAATGTCACAATCATCAGTGACAACAGAAACAGGGGCAACGGAAGCACATCAACACAATCACTAAAGTGTTATTGCCGAACATGATAAATCTGTGTAAAACATGGGTTTATCATGATATTCGAGATTTTCAATGCTTCAACAAAATCGTCAGGCACTGGTCGTTGAAGGCGGTGGAATGCGCGGTGCATTCACCAGCGGTGTCTTAGATGCATTTTTACAGCAACAATTTAATCCCTTTGATCTCTGCGTTGGTGTCTCTTCTGGTTCAACCAATGTCGCCAATTACCTTGCAGCACAACAAGGTCGTACCCTACAAATCTATTTAGATCATTCGCTTCGCACTGAATTTATCCAATATGGTCGCTTTTTCAAAGGTGGTGACTTGCTGGACTTAAAATGGATGTGGGATGTGGTAGAACAAGAGCATCCGCTCAATCAAGCTCATCTATTTGCCAATCATCCTGAATTTTATATGGTATTGACCCATGCCATCTCAGGTGAAGCCACCTATATCAAAGCATCTAAGGACAATATCCTTGATGGCTTAAGAGCATCAAGTTCAATTCCAGTCTTAACGCGTCAAGCGGTTGAAGTCTTCGGTGAGCCTTATTTTGATGGCGGTGTTGCAGATGCCTTACCCGTGCATTGGGCAGCGCAACAGCATGATGTTTTCAAGTTAATGGTACTCAGAACTCGTCCAAAAAAATATTATAAAGCCACCAGTAAAGGTGATCAGTTCCTTGCCAAATACCTGTTTAAACAACAGCGTGGTTTTGCACAAAGTTTATTAACGCGGACTCAACGTTATAACGATGCTGTCGAATTTACCCGCTCAGCCTCTGGTCAGAAAATCTTGGAAGTTTGCCCCCCTGATTTAAAAAATATGGCAGGTCGTCTTTCAAAGAATAAAGCCAAGATACGCTATAGCTATGATGTAGGAATAGAAACAGGTTTAAAGGCAATTGAAGACTGGAACAAGCTTTAATTCTTATACAAACACATCCAATTTTCCTTTGGATAGCGAAGCGTTTTTTCTTAGTTCAACGATGGCAGCATCTTCGGTCTACGCGTCCCTATCCAAAGCATGAACCAATTTCTTATCATCAATTCCATATTCCTACTTGGCAAATCAGCCTCAAAAGGCGCAAAATCTAGTTTTGTTTTTGTTATTTTTGGAATTTATTATGAATAATCAACCATCCCCAAAAAAAGATTCAAATGAAGAAACGGTATTGGGATGGAAATTTGTCATTATTGTCGGTGTGCTTAGCACGATCTTTTTAAGCTTTTTCTATTTGGCCATGACCCAAGAACCGGATTATATGCCAGGTGCACAGCGTAAAGCGCAACAACAGGAACATGCTCAAAATAGCTCTTCAGCGAGTTCTGAAGTGGCTGCCCAAACTCAGCAACAGCCATAAACTCAGTCCAATTCAAGCTCATTCACTTCATTCTGAATTTACTGTAGATGTGGCATCCGCATTTCAATATGAGGGATGCCACATTCATCATATTCATCCCCTTGCACCACAAAACCAAGCTGCTGATAAAATGACATCGCATGGACTTGTGAAGACAAATGCAGGAATGCACGTTCCTGCTGCTTCGCAAAGGCAATAATATCCAGCATGATCATTTGACCAAGACCTTGCCCTCGATAGGCCTTAAGCACAGCAACGCGCCCCACACTATTATTTTGTAATAATCGTCCTGTAGCAATCGGCTGATCCTGATCATAGATAACAAAGTGTTGTGAGATCGCATCTTGCTCATCCCACTCATCCGCTTCAGCAATACCTTGTTCCTGAATAAAAACCAATGTTCGGATCAATTTCGCATCTTGCTGTAATTGATCCCAATTTCCCTGTTTGACTTGGTACATCGTTTTCTCTGTTTTAATTAACACTTACAGCCAATATTCTCGACTGGCATCTGATCTTGCAATAATAATTCCAGACTCTGTTTTTCAATCCCATACATGGTTTTCAACGCTTGGATTTGCTGCATGATTTTTGCATCAGGTTGTTGAACATCCTTTCGTTTCGTCGCCAAAATCATTTTATTCTTACTAGTATGTTCCAAAGACACAAACTCAAAAACTTTGGTTTCATAACCATAGGCTTTAAGTAGTAACGCACGCAAAGTATCGGTCAACATTTCAGCCTGTTGTCCTGCATGAATGCCGAATTGCAACATCGGCTGTAACACCTCTGGACTTTGTAGCTGTGGACGGAGTTCCTTATGGCAACACGGTGCGCACATAATCATCGATGCATTCAGACGAATACCAGTATGAATGGCAAAGTCAGTCGCAATATCACAGGCATGCAATGCAATCATCACATCTAACTTTTCTGGCTGATAGCTACGCACATCCCCTTCAAAAAAATCCAGATGACTAAAACCCGTTTGATCAGCCACATTCTGACAAAACTCAACCAGATTCGAACGCAGTTCAACCCCCGTAATTAACGGTGTTTTCTGCTGCGCCTGCAAATAGTCATATAAGGCAAAAGTTAAATAGCCCTTACCTGAACCAAAATCGACAATATTCAATTCTTGCTGTGAAGCGTCAATCTGTTCATAGGCATGCGAAAAAATTTCAATAAATTTATTAATTTGCTTCCACTTACGCGCCATACTTGGAACGATTTGTCCTTTTTCATCGGTAATGCCAAGATGCTTTAAAAATGGACTTTGCTGTTGTACATAACGCTGCTTTTCACGATCGTGCTGCTGTTGCCCTACTTTGTCGGTAGATACTTGTTTCTTCTGAGTGTTCAACATGGCTTTCTTCTTATTTTTCTTCAGTTGAACATCTTGTTCAGCACTAAAGAGATTGGCTTGCTTAGACAGACTCAATAACTCAGCAATCTTTTCCAAACCTTCGGCAATACTATAATTTTTAGTGATGTCTTGTGTAGTGTGATGGTATAAGCAAGACAAGTTTGCCTGTCCCTGTAGTTCAATCACACGAAATGTCATCTTTTCTAGTTGCGCTATTTCGCCCTTGTACTGACTCAAAATCAGACGATCAAAGCTTTTACTTTCAATAGATTGCTGGATATCCAAGAAAAACTGCTGTTCTTGTTCAAAAGAAAAATTCGGCGCAAACATAATGAAAACCTGACAAATAGAAACTAAATTTTAAAGCGTCTTACTTTAAAAGGGAAATTGCATTACGATACAGTTGTATTTTTATGCAACCAGATCGCTTGATGAACACAAACACATTGCTGGACTATGACCCCAAAGAAGAACTGATTAATGCCTATAGTCACGGCGCTGGCGCAGTATTGGCTTTAATTGCCTCAATCTTTTTGATCATCAAAGGCTATGGCCTGCCTTTAGGACAATGGATCAGTTTATGGGTCTATGGTTTTAGCTTGGTACTGTTGCTCAGTAGTTCCATGCTGTATCACTTTGCCCAAGATGAACGTAAACGCTATTGGTATAAAAAACTGGATCATACCGCGATTTACTATCTGATTGCAGGCACTTATACCCCGTTTCTCAGTATTGCCATTCCAACTGCCAAGGCACATTACTTGCTGATCGCCTTATGGGCCATTGCCCTGATCGGTACTCTGTTCAAACTGGTATTCATTCATCGTTTCCAAAAAATTTCTTTAGCTGCCTATTTAGTCATGGGTTGGCTGGCTGTTTTAGTGATGGATGATATGCAACGTTATCTGTCTAAAGAAGCAGTACAACTGCTGATTGCAGGTGGTTTGGCTTATACCATCGGCACATTGTTTTATGCCTTAAAAAAGGTAAGATATACCCACGCAATTTGGCATGTTTTTGTGCTATTAGGCGCAGGATTACACTTTTTGGCAATCTACTGTTATGTATTATAAGTCCATATATAGCATTAAGTTTTCGAAGTAAAACTGCACATTCAAAAGGAATTTTTCAAGACAACCGCTATTCTGTTTCTTGAATGAATAACATGAAGGTCTTGTATGTCGTCAAGCACTACGACTGCCACCCCAGAAGTGGCCAGCAACTCAAAAGTACGGGTATTATTTGCCAGCCTTGTCGGTACGACAATTGAGTTTTTCGACTTTTATATCTATGCCACAGCAGCAGTACTCATTTTTCCACACTTATTTTTCCCTGAAAGCAGCGATGGCGCTGCGGTGCTCAAGTCACTTGCGACCTTTGCGATCGCCTTTATTGCCCGCCCGATTGGGGCTGCAATTTTTGGACATCTCGGCGACCGAATTGGACGAAAGGCCACCTTGGTTGCAGCCTTACTGACCATGGGAATTTCAACTGTCTGTATTGGTCTGTTACCAACCTATGCACAAATTGGCCTTGCTGCACCTCTATTGCTCGCCTTATGTCGTTTGGGCCAAGGTTTAGGCTTAGGTGGCGAATGGAGTGGTGCGGTACTGCTTGCCACTGAGAACGCACCAGAGGGCAAACGTGCTTGGTACGGGATGTTTCCACAACTCGGCGCACCGATCGGTTTTATCCTTGCAACAGGTTCCTTCCTGCTACTCAATGCCTTTATGTCTGAACAAGCCTTTATGGCATGGGGCTGGCGTATTCCATTTATCGCCAGTGCGGTATTGGTTTTAGTTGGTTTATACATTCGTTTAAAGTTACATGAAACCCCTGCTTTTCAAAAAGTTCTGAATAAGCAGAAAGAAGTGAATGTTCCTTTCAAAGAAGTAATGACCAAACATTTCCCGATGTTAGTACTTGGTACGATCGCAGCAATCTGTACTTTTGTGGTGTTTTACCTCACCACCGTATTTGCCTTGAACTGGGGCACCACCAAGCTCGGCTATGCCCGTGGTGAATTCCTTGTATTGCAACTGGTAGCAACCCTCTGTTTTGCTGCCTTTATTCCACTGTCAGCGATTTTGGCAGAGAAGTTTGGGCGTAAAAATACCTCTGTTGCCGTGTGTATTCTTTCCGCCCTGTTCGGATTGTGTTTCGCTCCGCTATTAGGTTCAGGTAGTCCAATTCTGGTGTTCTTGTTCTTATGTATCGGTCTTGCCATTATGGGTTTAACCTATGGTCCAATCGGTACTGTGTTGTCAGAAATCTTTCCAACTTCGGTTCGCTATACAGGATCAGCTTTAACTTTTAACTTGGCAGGTATTTTCGGCGCATCCTTTGCACCATATATCGCAACCAAGTTGGCAGAAAGTTATGGTCTTGGCGCAGTTGGTCTGTACCTCAGTGTGGCTTCAATTTTATCGTTAATTGCATTTTTAATGATTCGTGAAACCAAGCATGATGATGTAAACAACCAAATTTAATCATTATTTTTCAGATGATCTGTGGGAAATACGCGCTCAGATCATCTGAAATACCATTCAATTGCATAGTTTTTATCTTATAAAGTTGCGCTTAGGGCTGCATTCTTCCAAATATTTTTTGTGCTAAAATAACCGCCTTCATTTTTTTTAGACGATTGTGTTATGTACGCAGTGATTATCGTTGCCGTATTTTTAGTCAGCTTTTTGTATACCTATTTACGAGGTAAAGAGCGCTTAAAAGCATCTCGACAATTATTTGACCATTCGACATTTTTAGCACCGATCAACATGTTTATGACGGGCTTTTCCAAGTTGCCGAACCAGGCTTTCTTCGATGTGGCGCAGTTCCCTGAACTGAAACCATTACAGGATAACTGGCAAGTGATTCGTGAAGAAGCGATTCAACTGCAAAATCAAATTAAAGCTTCTGAAAAAAACAATGATGCGGGCTTTAATACCTTCTTTAAACGAGGTTGGAAACGCTTTTATCTGAAATGGTATCAAGATAGTCATCCATCTGCACATCAACTCTGTCCAAAAACAGTGGCGTTACTGGAAAGTATTCCATCCGTCAAAGCCGCCATGTTTACCGAATTGCCTTCTGGCAGCTACTTAGGGAAACACCGTGACCCTTATGCAGGTTCGGTACGCTATCACCTAGGCTTAGTCACACCCAATAGCGATGATTGCTTTATCGAAGTCGATCAAGAGCGTTATAGCTGGAGAGATGGTGAAGCTACCGTCTTTGATGAAACCTTTGTGCATTGGGCTGAAAACAAAACCGATGAAACCCGTATTATCTTATTCTGTGACATCGAACGCCCGATGAAATGGGGTTGGGCACAAAAGTTTAATCACTGGTTTGGTCGTAATGTCATGTCTGCGGCAAGTTCGCCCAATGATGACCAAGACAAAACTGGTTTTATTAACCGTATTTTTAAATACGGCTATGCTGTGCATCACTATGGCCGTGGCCTAAAAGAGCGTAATCGCCCACTTTACTACGTATCAAAGTGGCTGCTTTTTGCTATCCTGATTGGCTTAATTTTATTACCAAGCTTTTTATAATAAAATTCTTCCATAAAAAAAGAGATGCAATTGCATCTCTTTTTTTATTCCAAACAAGTTGAAATTAATTTGCTTTAGCAGTCTGAGTACCTGCAGTTTGTGCCGCAGCCGCATTAGCTGCCTGAACAGCTGTTTCACCAATTAAAGCAATCTTCGCTTTCTCTTGGCTTTGTGCTGATAATGCAGGGTTTGATGCCACAATACGGTTAATATTTGCTGAGTTTGCAGGTGCGATTGCAGCAGTTTGCAATACGATTGGGCGGTTGCCTGTATCACCTAGGGTATAGCGAATGCCAGTACGTGGACTAATCACAGTTGTTACTTCACGCTTGACTTGCGCTTCAGCTGTATTGATACCTTTTGCTGCCAATACTTTATCCACAGTTGTGGTTTGTGGTGCATCGTCTGCAAATGCAAAACCAGATACCGCCGCAGTTGCCAAAATTAAAAGTTGTAATGGTTTTTTCATTGTCTTCCCGCTTTTAATGCGAACTCAATCAAGATCTGTAAGTCCAATAATGAAACTACAAAGCGTGCTTGGACTCAAGTAAATTCTCGTAAAAAAAGCAGAGGCTGATGCTCTGCTTTTTTTATTTCAGCTTAAATCAAGTCATGAACTTAGATTTTACCGTGACATTGTTTGTATTTAAGACCTGAACCACATGGACAAGGTGCATTACGACTTTCTGGTACTGGGAATGCATTTTCTGTCACTTCAGTTTCTTCAAAAGCAGTGACTTCACCCGTTAAGCCATCAACATCATCATGTTCGAAAGACAAACGCATTGATTCAGCCTGACGTTGTTGCTGTGCTTCAAGTTCAGCTAACTCTTCTGCTGTCGGCACATGCACACGAGAAAGGTCCGTCACGACATCAGACTTGATCACACCCAACATATTCACAAACAAGTTAAAGGCTTCTTTCTTGTATTCTTGCTCTGGATTCTTCTGCGCATAACCACGTAAATGAATACCTTGACGCAGATAATCCATCGCCGCTAAATGATCTTTCCAATGGCGATCAAGTGAATTCAACATAAAGTGACGTTCAAGCATTGCTGCTGATTCATCACCCATTTGTTCACGGCGTTGACGATAACGTGCAATTACTTCATCAGTAATACGTGCAATCAAACCTTCCTCATCTAAACGACGATCTTGGTCTAGCCATTGCTGTACAGGCAAGTCAATGCCTAAATCTGCATGTAAAGCATTTTCCAAGCCTTCGATATCCCACTGATCATGCACCGACTCAGGTGGAATAAAGTCCGCTATTAAGCCCTTCACCACTTCTTGATGCATTTCTTCGATGTAATCTTGTAAAGTGCTTTCAGCCAATACTTCATCACGTTGCGAATAAATGATCTTACGTTGTTCGTTGTTTACATCATCGTATTTCAATAAGTTCTTACGAATATCAAAGTTACGTGCTTCAACTTTACGCTGTGCATTCTCGATTGAACGACTGACCATTTTATGTTCAATCGCTTCACTTTCTTGTAAGCCCATCGCACGCATCATGGCAACCACACGATCACCCGCGAAGATACGCATCAAGTCATCTTCAAGCGATAAATAGAAACGAGATACACCAGGGTCACCTTGACGACCTGCACGGCCACGTAACTGGTTATCAATACGACGTGATTCGTGACGTTCAGAACCAATGATATGCAAACCACCCGAACTTAAAACATCCTCGTGATCTTTTTCCCATTGTGCTTGTAAGCGTGCTTCATCTTCAGGCGTTGAATTTTCAATTTTGGCAAGCTTGGCTTTCCAGTTACCACCCAGCAAAATATCTGTACCACGACCCGCCATGTTGGTCGCAATCGTCACCGCATTTGGACTACCCGCTTGCGCAATAATATCCGCTTCACGTTCGTGCTGTTTTGCGTTCAAGACTTCGTGATGAATACCTGCTTGTAGCAACTTAGAAGACAAGATTTCACTTGCTTCAATTGTCGCAGTACCAATCAAGATCGGTGCAACACCCTGCTGACGAATATTGGTAATTTCTTCAATAATCGCGGTGTATTTACCATTACGGTTTAAATAAATTAAATCGTTATGATCCTTACGAACCATTGGACGGTGCGTTGGAATAATGACAACATCTAGGCCATAAATTTCTTTCATTTCCGCAGCTTCAGTATCGGCAGTACCTGTCATACCTGAAAGCTTTTTATATAGACGGAAATAATTCTGGAAAGTTGTGGTTGCAAGCGTTTGGTTCTCAGGTTGAATTTCCATGCTTTCTTTGGCTTCAACCGCTTGGTGCAAGCCTTCTGACCAGCGACGACCAGGCATGGTACGACCCGTGCTTTCATCCACAATAATGACTTCTTCTTTCTGAGTCTGTGGATTAACGCCAATAATGTAGTGCACATTCTTTTGATAAAGATAGTGTGCACGAATCGCTGCAGTGACATGGTGAACTAAATTCAGGTTAGTTGCTGAATAAAGACTCTCGCCTTCAGCCAACAAGCCCATTTCAATCAGTTTTTGCTCAACCGTTTCATAGCCGACTTCAGTCATTTCAACTGAACGTTGTTTCTCATCGACCCAGAAATGCCCACCATCAGCCACTTTTTCTTCTTTCTGTGGACGTAATGTCGGAGGAATATTATTAATAAGCTGATAAAGATGAGATGAATCTTCACTTTGACCAGAAATAATTAATGGCGTACGTGCTTCATCAATTAGAATTGAGTCGACTTCATCGATGATGGCATAGCTTAAACCACGCTGTTTTTTCTCTTGTAGAGAAAACACCATATTGTCACGTAGATAGTCGAAACCGAATTCGTTATTGGTACCGTAAGTAATATCAGCAGTATACGCTTGTGCTTTTTCAGCAGGCATTTGCATGGAGTAAATCACACCAATGCTCAAGCCCAAGAATTCGAATAATGGACGGTTTAACTCAGCATCACGTTGTGCCAAGTAGTCGTTCACCGTAATCACGTGAACGCCCTGACCGCTTAATGCATTAAGATAACAAGCCAAAGTACCCATCAGGGTTTTACCTTCACCTGTACGCATTTCGGCAATTTTACCTTCGTGCAAGGTAATACCACCAATCAACTGCACGTCATAATGGCGCATGCCCATGACACGTTTTGCTGCTTCACGACACACCGCAAACGCTTCTGGCATTAACTTATCTAAACTTTCGCCATTACTAAAACGTTGTTTGAATTCTGGAGTTTTTGCAGAGAGGTCTGCATCGTTAAGAGCAGATATCGTCGGTTCAAGCGCATTAATTTGTTCAACAATTTTACGCATGCGTTTGAGCTCGCGCTCATTTTTTGTACCGAAGATACCTCCGATCAGACTTGCCAACATGAATAAACTCTCTAATCCTGTTTGTTATAAGGTTTGTCAATTTCAACAAACCCTAGGTCGGTTAATTTTTTCTTAGCTGTTATTATGGAGTCAGAAATAAGAACTACAAGTGCTTTGCATTCAAACAGGCAAAAAAATCTGCGAGGCGATTCTGACATCACACAACCAAAGAGCGTTAATGTAGCAAATTTGCATTTAACTTACATCGATTTGAATGTGTATTTCTGATCATTTTTTAGCATCACTACTTATTCATATCCAAAAAATTCATAACAAAATGAAAAAACAATCTTTTTATTTATAAAGAGAATACTGCATATTGAATAGAGATAGAAAACATAAAGAATGTATAGAGGACTGATCATGACATTACGTTTAGGCGACATCGCCCCAAATTTCCAACAACAATCAAGCCAAGGCGATATTGATTTCTATGGCTTTTTAGGGGATAGCTGGGGAATCCTTTTTTCCCATCCTGCCGACTACACCCCAGTCTGTACCACGGAACTTGGCTATACCGCAAAGCTAAAAGATGAGTTTGACAAGCGCGGAGTGAAAGCCATCGCCCTTTCAGTCGATGATGTTGAATCACATCAAGGCTGGATTCAGGACATCAACGAAACGCAGAACACCACGGTCAACTTCCCGATTATCGCGGACAAAGACCGTAAAGTTTCTGAGCTGTATGGCTTTATTCATCCAAATGCTAGTGAGACTTTAACGGTACGTTCATTGGTGATTATTGACCCGAACAAGAAAGTTCGTTTGATTATTACCTATCCTGCATCGACAGGCCGTAATTTTAATGAAGTATTGCGGGTGGTAGATTCATTACAATTAACTGACAAGCATAAAGTGGCAACCCCAGCAAACTGGCAACATGGTGAAGATGTGGTGATTGTGCCTTCATTGAAAGATGAAGAAGAAATCAAACAACGCTTCCCGAAAGGCTATAAGGCGGTCAAACCTTATTTAAGACTCACCCCCCAGCCTGAACTAGATTAAAGCGTATGCTTTAATCGTAGTGCAAGACAAACGAAGTGCGTAGCAATAAAGACGAGCAACGCTCGTTCCTGAGAAGCGGCTAAAGCTTCGCAAGAAGATGAGCAGCTATGCTGTGAATTAAAGGATTAAAGCGTATGCTTTAATCGCAGTGCAAGACAAACGAAGTACGTAGTAGAGGATAAACCCAAGCAGTAATAAAATAATATTAAATCTGAATAACATGCATCTCAGCCTATCCTCTGGATAGGCTTTTTTATATATAAGCTAAAATTGTTTTGGTATTTCTGAATCAATCGGTTATAAAAATAATTCGATCCGCTACACAATAAAAAAAGCATCATGATCTACAATATCCACCATCTACATTGCGGCAGCTTCTGCCCGACTTGTGCGCCATTATTTGGACAAAAAGGCTGGAAAGCACACCTCGTTTGTCATTGTCTATTGATTGAAACTGATCGTGGCTTAGTCTTAATTGACACAGGTCTAGGGCTTCAAGACTATTTACATACTGAACAGCGTTTAGGCCGTTTACTTAAACAGTTTGGTTCAATTGTGCCGAATTTAAAACTTACTGCCATCCAACAAATTCAACAGCTCGGCTTTAACCCCAGTGATGTAAAACATATTTTTGTGACCCATTTAGATTTTGATCATGCCGGTGGAATTTCAGACTTCCCCAATGCCACCGTACATCTCTTAGCTGCTGAATTTAATGCCACTCAATCACTCACAGCCAAAGGCAAGCTCCGTTATAAAACGGAGCAATTCAAACAACATCGCCATTGGAGCTTTGCGGAACATAGTGAAGGTGAATCTTGGTTTAATCTACAAAAAGTCAAAGGATTAGCCTTATTTCAAGAGGAAATCCTGATGATTCCACTGATTGGACATACTGCTGGGCACTGTGGGATTGCGATTAAAAAGGCTGATGGCTGGGTCCTATTCTGTGGCGATGCCTATTACACCCATTTGGAACTCAATCCAAAAAATAAACTCAGGGCTTTAGATTTCACTGAGCGCTTATTGGCTGAAAATAATCAACTGCGTTTGCAAAACCTCAAGCAGTTACAATATCTCGCTCAACATGAACCAAGCATTGAGTTAATTTGTGCGCACGATCCCGTCGAATTCAATCGTTATCAGTAATATGAAAAAAAAACTCCTTGCCCTCACCCTGATTTCTACACTCAGTGTAGGCGGATGCATGAAGCATTCAAGCCTCAATGATGAACAACGTCCAAAAAACTGGGGAACACTGATTTCACAGCAGCATAATTTTTATCAAATTAGCAATGATGTATTTCGTAGTGATCAGCCCAGCAATGAACTCATTCCAAGCTTAAAACAATATAATATTGATACGGTCATTAATCTCAGAGCCAGAAATGAAGATGCCAAAGTTTTAAAAGATCAACCGTTTAATCTTGTGCATATTCCAATTTATACATGGGCCATCAATCGTCAAGATCTATTACAAACCATGCAAGCGATTCAAACAGCCAAAGAAAAGAATCATAAAATTTTAGTGCATTGCTACCATGGTTCTGACCGTACTGGTGCAACCATTGCCATGTATCGGATTATTTTTGAAAACTGGTCAATTGAAGATGCAGTCAAAGAAATGAAACAAGGTGGATATGGCTTCCATGTGATCTGGAAAAACATTGATCATTTATTTACGCCTGAAAATGTAAAATGGATTCAAAAACAACTGTCTAATCCATCTCACTAAATATTGTAATTATTTTGGACGAAGCTCTATTTATTTAGCAAATAGAGCTTCGTAAAGGAACTGGCTTGTCCAGTCATTAGGAATCAACCTGCACAATATACTGCTCAAAATTGCATGATCACAAAGCAAGTTTTACTTCCCCTCCTAGTTTTCAAAAACTGAATGAGCCAACCAGACCTTTAAAATTTCAGAATCTCCGCCATCACTATCCGTGACCAATGAGAATACTTCCCCATCGGATCTCGACTCCAACCAAGTAATCCCTTCAACTTTAATCGCGAGCGTTTTACTTTCTTCATCTTGAATCAAATGACTGGATAACGCCTTACCATCTGGCGAGAACAGTAAAATAAAACTACCCAGCACATCACCATCGTCATAGGTATTTAATGTTTGCTCAACCGCTGCCGTGGCGACAATTAGATTTTTATCCACAAAGAAATAGGCATCAGAAATCCCACTTGCAGCCCCCTCAATCTCAGGCAAATTGAGATTAAGCGAGTTGATAAGCGCATTTTCTAACGATTTTCCGGCTTGAATTTCAGCTAAATCAAAAACTAAAACACCGTGATGGCGATTAATATTGCCACGTTGAAAGATATAGAAATGACGATGATCTGAACAGATTGCTTCTATATTCAGTTCAGCTCCACCCGTTAATTCAACACAGTTCTCTAAAAAGTGATAATCGACTGCATCCAGAAAAATGCTGATTTGATTGTTAGATGGATTATAAAGTAATGCTTGTTTTCGATTTTCGGTAGAACCTGATCCCATCACCAGTAGTTGCTGTTGCCCATCCAAGGTTATGCAACTTAGTGCTTCAAAATCAGGCTTTTTTGCTTTGCTCAATACGCTAAATGATATTTGCTCAGACGACTCAGATAACGGAACTTTTTCAAAAACTGTTGCACCATCTATATTGTTGTTTCGATTGGTTTTTAATAAGTAACGAACATCATCACCAACAAAATAAACATCGTCCCCTATACAGGCGACACCAGACAGTGCACTAACATCAGAATCTTGTGAAAAAACAAATCGTTCTAATATTCTGATCGCTGTATTCATGATCGCAAGTCCCCTATTTAATTTTAATGGAACACTCACAGCATAAATAAAGCCTGTGATGTGCTCCTGATTTGATCTAGGGGATGGTCAAGGTTTATCGTTGGTCAAGCGGAACCCAATCAATCACCCAAGCAGATTTCATATTTAAGCTTTCATCCGTTGTGATTTTCTTACGCGTGTTATCCGCAGTATCACGATCCTTGGCAGGACCAACCATAATACGGATTCCTTTAGAGGTCTGGCTGGTCGTTACCTTGTAGCCTTTAGCACGTAATTTCGACACAACAGCATCTGCATTGGCTTGGTTTGCTGCCAAAGCGACTTGTACCATCCACTTTTTATCGCCATTTTCCATCAGATCGCGTGCTTTCTCAGCCTCAGCTTTCTTCTTGCTATCTTCGTCAGCTTTACGTTTTTTCTCATCAGCAGCTTTTTTCTCTGCTTCTGCCTTACGTTTATCTTCTGCAGCTTTCTTGTCAGCTTCTGCTTTGCGTTTATCTTCAGCGGCTTTCTTATCCGCTTCTGCCTTACGCTTATCTTCAGCAGCTTTCTTATCCGCTTCTGCCTTACGTTTGTCTTCTGCTGCTTTTTTGTCAGCTTCTGCTTTACGTTTGTCTTCCGCTAACTTCTTATCAGCATCAGACTTTTGTTGATCTGCTTTCTGTTGTTCAGCGCGCTTCTTTTCATCCGATTTACGTTTTTCATCCGCAAGTCGTTGAGCCTTGGCTTTTTCATCTTCAACCAATTCTGGTGGAATATTATCCGAGCTTTCTTGAGCTGCAGTACGACGTGCATTAATCGCTGCGTATTCTTCTGCAGCTTTACGTGCTGCTGCTGCTTCGGCCTGTTGCTGCATCTTTAAGAATTCAGCTGCACGCGCTTCTTGTTCAGCCACCGCTTTTTCACGTGAACGACGCTGTTCTTCCAGCAACCGCTTTTCTGTTTCCACATCGACAGCCAATGGTTGTAATGACACCATTTCGCTGTCTTGAGCTGGCTGTGCTGTTTTCGGTTTAGACTCAGTTTTGGGAATCGGATGAGTAACTGGAGCTTGCGTGTGATCTTGCTCAATTTCATCATTGCCCTTTAACAGCAATGCAGCTAATAAAACACCACCACCGAGTAGAACAACGCCGCCCATCCAACGTTGTTTGTTATTCATCGACATTCTTCTAAATACTCCCAGACCGCTTCTAAAGTATGAAACGAACCACAGACTAAAATCAGCTGATTGTTATTACTTTGTTTCAGCACAGTTTCAAACGCTTGCTGGATACTGCCGAACTCGTATACCTGTTGCCCTTGTAATGCATCATGGATCTGTTGCATTGGTGCGGCTCTAGGCACATCTAAATTAGCAATAAACCAATCTTTTACTGTTGTTTTTAGTAAATCGGTGACAGAAGCAATGTCTTTATCTGCCAGCATTGAAAATACTGCAACAACATCTGTGTACTGTTTATTGTATTTTAAGAATTTTCGCAACTGCTTCAATAAAAATTCGACGCCATGTGCATTATGCCCAGCATCAAAAATCACGGTTTTATCTTGGATTTGTCGTATTTCAAAACGACCTTGTAAACGTGCTTGTTGAATACCTGTTGCAATCGCTGCTTGCGAAACTTCAACACCACTCACCAATATAGCGGCAACTGCGGTAGAAATATTATCGAGCGCTAGTTGTCCAACAGGAAGCTGTAAGGTTGTGCCTGAAGACGCAAACGACCAAGTTTGGCCATCATCATTCTGCTGGTAAAAATAATCTCGATTCAAGGCATATAGCTGAGCTTGGGTTTCAACCACTTTATCTTGAATGGCTTGCGGCAGTTGTTGCTGACCCGCGAAAACTACTGGAATATTCGAACGAATAATCCCTGCTTTTTCAAATGCGATTTTTTCTACGGTGTCGCCGAGCCAATCTACATGATCTAAACCAATATTGGTAATCACAGCAATATCAGGATCGATCACATTGACCACATCAAGACGACCGCCTAGGCCGACTTCAAGCACCCAAACATCACATTGTTGCTGTTTAAAAATCAAAAAAGCAGCCAAAGTGGTTGCTTCAAAAAAAGATAAACTTAAACCACATTCACGTCGTGCTTGATCAACTAAAACAAAAGCATCAACCAGACTTCGATCATCAACTTCAACACCCGCCAACTTTACCCTTTCATTAAAACGATAAATATGCGGTGATTGATACAAGCCAACTTTGTAACCTTGCGCATTTAAAATCGCAGCCAAGGTTGTGGTGGTTGAACCTTTACCATTGGTTCCAGCGACGGTAAACACCTTCGCTTCAGGTTGCATCACACCGAGCTTTTCAGCAACGGGAATGACGCGTTCTAGACCTAAATCAATGCCTGTAACATGAACATGGCCCCAATAATCGAGCCATGTTGTTAATGTGTCTGTTGAATGTGGAGCGAGTGGTTTCAAGGTAAATTCATCAGCTTAGCGACAAGTCTGTATACAGTATCACGTAATGCATGACGATGAACGATCTGATCGACCACACCATGATCAAGCAAATATTCTGCACGTTGGAACGGTTCTTCCAGTTTTTCACGTACTGTTTGTTCAATCACGCGTTTACCTGCAAAACCAATCATCGCTTTCGGTTCAGCAATATGCACATCGCCAAGCATCGCCAAGGATGCCGTTACACCACCATAAACTGGATGGGTTAATACCACCAAGTATGGAACACGCGCTTCTTTCATTTTCTGGATTGCTGCAGCAGTACGCGCCATCTGCATCAAAGACAACATGCCTTCTTGCATACGTGCACCGCCAGAAGCAGCAAAACAGATCATTGGTTGATGCAACGCGATTGCGCGTTCAGCGGCCTGTACAAAACGGTCGCCAACCACGGTACCCATTGAACCGCCCATAAAGTCGAAGTCAAATGCACACGCAACCAAGTCCAAACCTTTGAGTGAACCTTGCATAACAACAAGTGCTTCGGTTTCGCCAGTTTTGTCTTGTGCTTCACGCATACGATCTGGATAAGGTTTGCTATCCACAAATTTTAATGGGTCTTTGGCACTAAACTCCTGCCCCAACTCGCCATTCACTTGATCAAAGAACCAGTTCAAACGATCACGTGCACGCATCCGTAAGTGCTCATCACACTGAGGACACACATAGGCATTAAATGACATTGCAGTACGTGTTACCAGCGCATGGCACTCAGGACATTCAATCGTAGGCTCAGTAAAGGTCGCTTTAAATATCTGCTGTTGATCTGCAACCTGAATACCAGGGACATGACGCTCAGTCCAAGGTGTTGAAGGGTTAAGAACCTTCCCTGATGTTAACTCTTGACTCATACTAACTCATCGAGCGCAGCTCGAAGCTCCTTCACTTTATTCACCGTCTGTTGCGCAGCTTCATCCGCTGGCAATGTCGCAAAAGATTTAACGAAAGCACTTCCTACAATCACGGCATCGGCAACTTGACCCATCGCTTTTGCAGATGCAGCATCACTAATTCCGAAACCGACGCCCACGGGCACATTGGTCTTAGACTTAATTTTTGCAATACGCGCTGCTGCTTCAGAGGTATCTAAAGTTGCTGCACCTGTCACACCTTTGAGTGAAACATAGTAAACAAAGCCACTGGCCTGATTGACCACATGTTGGATACGTTGGTCGGTTGAGGTAGGTGCAAGCAAGAAGATCTGATCCATTCCATTTTGTTGAAGAACTTCACCTAATTGCTTAGACTCTTCTGGCGGTAAGTCCACCAGAAGCACACCATCAACACCGCAGTCTTTCGCATAAGCAACAAACTTTTCATAACCAATGACTTCGACAGGATTTAAATATCCCATCAATACCACTGGTGTGGTTTGGTCTTTTTCACGAAAGGCTTTCACCATATCCAATGCATCTAAGGTATTGGTTCCGCCTGCCAAAGCACGCTCAGCGGCTAAAGCAATCACAGGACCATCTGCCATTGGGTCAGAGAATGGTAGACCCAGTTCAATAACATCGACTCCTGCTTCAACCATTTGATGAAGTAATGGAACGGTTACCTGTGGATGCGGGTCACCTGCCATAACATAAGAAACAAGCGCTTTACGTTGCTGAGATTTAAGCTGTTCAAAACGAGTGGCAAGACGTGACATAGGATTATGCTTTCCTGATTTATATAAATTAAGGAGTTGTTTGTAGTCATACAAAAACACTGCATTGTAACGCTATTTTTTGTTCATTGAACAGAGTTTGACGTGAATGCGACAGTGAATCTTACTACTTACAACAGCCTTGCTACATTTATCTATATTTTGAGTTTTTTCTCAATGATCAAAGCTTCCTAATTTTGGACTGTTCGCATTGCATTTTAGAAATCAGCCAAGCTCCTTTATACTAGCCGCAATTTTTAAGTTTTCTTTTTATTTTTATGTCTGCCCACTCTCAGGAAAAAGTACAAAGCAATGCCCTTGCTTTGCTACCGCTATTGGTATTTTTGATCATCTTTCTCGGGAGTGGTCTCTATCATTCAATGATTGGGACAGAATTTGCCTTCTATCAAGTCAAAGCACCTGTTGCAGCTATTCCAGCCGTGATTTTGGCTTTGTTGTTATATAAACAAAAACTAAATGCAGCAATTGAAGAGTTTTTGCAAGGCGCCAGTCACCCCAATCTGATTCTAATGTTTATGGTGTTCATGCTGGCCGGCGCTTTTGCCAATGTCTCCAGTGCCATTGGCAGCGTCGATGCGACGGTACAGTTGGGGCTTTCACTTATTTCACCAGAATTTGTCTTACCCATGCTGTTTATCATTGCCGCGTTTATTGCAACGGCAATGGGAACATCAATGGGCACCATTGCCGCCTGTGCCCCAATTGCTTTTGGTTTTGCCCAAGCCACGGATATTGCACCTGTCTATGCCATTGGTGCCGTAGTCGGTGGTGCCATGTTTGGCGACAATCTATCTATGATCTCAGACACCACCATTGCTGCAACCCGTAGCCAGAATGTCGAACTCAGAGATAAGTTTAGAGTCAATGTCTGGATTGCACTCCCTGCGGCCATTATTACCTTGCTGGTCTATATTTCAATGAGCCATGAGGCGGAATCGATTCAATCAACCCCTTATGATCTCTGGCTGATTCTGCCTTATCTGGCTGTGTTTTTCCTCGCTTTTACCCGTCTGCATGTCTTGGCCGTGCTAATGATCGGAGTGATTTTATCAGGGCTAATGGGCTTAATTGAAAAGCCAGATTTTGACCTCCTCAAACTGAATAGTGCGATTTATGATGGCTTTGTCAGCATGTTTGAGGTGGCATTACTTTCCATGTTACTCGGTGGGTTATCCACCTTGATGCAAAAAGAAGGTGGTTTGCAGTGGTTGATCCAACGTATCTATGCCATTACACGCCTATTCAAATTCGGTAAACAACGTGCTGGTGAATTAGGGATTAGCTTTCTGGTGGTTTTCTCGAATCTCTTTGTCGCCAATAATACGGTTGCGATTATTTTATCGGGCGATATGGCGCGTGAAGTAGCAAGAGAATATGGCGTAGATCCTAAACGCAGTGCGGCTTTGCTGGATATTTTCTCGTGTGTGGTTCAAGGAATTATTCCCTACGGTGCGCAACTACTGTTGGCCTGTTCGATTGCCAAACTTTCGCCCGTTGAATTGATTGGCAATATTTATTATTGCTGGATCCTTGCAATTTGCGCAGTCCTTGCAATTGTCTTTAATTATCCACGCCTCAAAACACGTTAAATCCTGTGCAAAATACGAGACTCGGAAATGTCGTTCACAACCTGAGCAAGCCAAAGCGACTGAAGCTTTGGTGAAGCGCAAGAACGAGGAAGTGAACCTTGCGGAGCTTCAATCGCTCCTCATGTGAATGACAATGGTTTTGCCTACTTTTGCCAAAACACTTGCGAAGCTTTAAACGCTTCTCAGGTCGAACCTGAACAAAGTTGAAATATATTTCAACTAAAGTGCAAGGCGTAGTGGTTTATCCAATAATTAGGTGAGAATACAGCAAGACTCTGTTGAGAAAATTTCTATTTAAATAAGACTTACGCCCAGTGGAAAGATTCATTTAAAATCTAAAGAGACTTTAAAAACTGTTTTGGAGTAACTCCTGTCCAACGCTTAAACGCCCGCCCAAACGCACTCTGATCGGCATAATTCAGTCGCTCCGCAATCTCAGAAAAAGACTTACCTTGCTGCAAATACAGCTTGCTCTGCTCCAAACGATATTGATCCAGCACATTCTGAAAATTTAACTCATAGGCTTTAAGCTGACGTTGTAGCGTCCGTTCCGAACAATGCAAACGCTTGGCTACATAACTTTGCAACACCTCTTCCTGCTGCAATAAACCTTGCTCGATAAAGCCATGTATCTTTTGGCGAAATTGCTGCTGTTGGATTTCAAAAGAACTCACGCTATTCAATGAATGCTGCGCTTGAGTGGATAAGACTTGGTTCAGTTGCTGGTCTGCGGCAATGCTTTTTGCCTTTAAAATTTGATTGGAAAAGCGAATCGCATATTGCCCCTGCTGAATCTGAATCGGACAACCATAAAACTTTTCAAAATGATAAAGCGCGGTATGCGGTGCATAGCCAAATTGGATCATCTGCGGTGGTACTAAAGCATCTTGCACAATCGATTGTGAAATTTTAAAGATCAAGGCCAAATTTAACTCGTACATTTCCCGATAGTCACTATAGGATGCACTCCAAACAATTTGAATATATTCAGAAAATTGCTGCACATCGAGTTGTTCTAAATTGGTTTGTTTAAAGACCAGAGAATAATAGCGTTGTAATAGTTGAAGTGCTTGTTGTAGATCAATACTGGTCGATGCCAGATAGCCCATCAGCCCCAAATCTTGTAAATTGGCATGCTCGGCCAATACCAATGTAATCGGACGAGTAAAGTGTGCTTGAGCAGCCTGTAACAATAAGGCGTAGCGTTCGACATCAAAGTCACGCTCATCGGGGTTTTCCAAACAGGCTTGAAAGGCTTGCCAAAGTTCAGGTGCAACAACTTTAGACAAATCAATTTGTTCCTGTTGTAAAACACGATTAAACAGTCGTAAATATCCAATGATTATTTTAACTGACATACGCCAATCTCATCCTGATCTGTCGTTATTTGTATAAAACTTGGCTGTAACTGTCAAAACATTTCATCGGACTTTTTCCATACTGAGTGCATGAAGAAAAACAAGGAATAGTCAAGATGAATGCACATGTTTCCTATCAAGTTGATCCTGTTGTCAGAACGAAACTGGACTTCCACCTCGACCAAGCACCACGCTTCTGGTTTGGGGGTGATCCGTTCCGTACTCGTATGTTTGATGCTTTAAGCCTCACCTTCCCTGATGGCGAGCGCTACTTTATTGAATGTGTCCGTTTATTCCGTGACAAAATTGATGATCCAGACTTGCAGGAACGTGTTGCTGATTTTATCCGTCAGGAAGCACAACATGGCATTGCACATGACAAAATGAACCAAGTCATGAAAGATCAAGGCATGCCTGTAGATCAGTTCACCACGCGTTTAAAGAAAATCTTTCGCTTTGAACTCAAGAACCGTTCTCCGCAATACAACATTGCCATGACCGCAGCAGCAGAGCATTTAACCGCACTGATGGCCGATACCTTCTATAGTAAAAAAGAAACTTTGGCAGAAGCTGATCCTTTTGTCCGTGCACTTTTTGCGTGGCATGCGATTGAAGAAATGGAACATCGTGATGTGGCTTTTGATGTGATGCGTGAAGTCGGTGAAGTGCCTGAAGCCACCCGTCGCTTTGCCCTAGTGTTCACCACAGTGATGATGTTTGGCTTTACCTTGTATCGTACTGATGTGATGCTTAAAACCGATGGTTTTAATTTAAGACAACGTTTTGATATGGCACGTAAAGGTTTACCGTGGTTCTTTGGTCGTAACGGTATTTTAACAGCGAAAAGAGCACAATATAGCGACTGGTTTAAAAAGGATTTTCATCCAAATCAACATCCTGTTATTCGCCAGTATGATGTCTGGATTGATACTTTAGCTAAGACCAATGACCCAATTGCAGCAGGTGAAGCATTTTGGCAGGCAGGGCTTTAGTTCATTATTAGACATAAAGAAATCCCCTTCCAATTGAGGGGATTTTTTCTTTCACTCGCTACCACTTCGCATAATGCTGTTCTAATAAGCCATATTCATTATCTAAGGTCACTAACTCCACCTGTTCATGTGCAATCGTACCGCTGACTTTGGCTTGCCATTGATTAAACTGACTACCGATCAAACGCAGATTAATATTTTCAAAACGACACCAGCCTGTTTCCACCATCAAGTTTAAACATCCACCCAAAGAACGAATCGACCAAGTGTTTTCATTTTGCTGTTCAAATAAAACATCCGTCAGTGGATACAAACGTCCATTCACCCACAAGGCATTTTCATTACCAAAACTTTCATTAACTCCTGAAGCCAGGTTAAGGCCAATCCGACGGTCCTGCGCATCACGGAACTGACAAGACAACCAAAACCAAGCTGTTTCAGGGCGCAAAAACCCACAGGTATCATCCAAAGCAGCAAGACTATGTGCATTAAATTCAATCTGTTGTCGATCAGGGCTGATAAAGAATCCCTCAACTGCCAATGTGGTTTGCTTCTGGGTATAGGTCCAGCCATTAATCCCCGTCGGGCTACACAAACTTAAGGCATCCGTGCCCGCACAAAAAATTCGGGCTTTCAGTTGTACTTCACCATGTTTGGTCACTTGGATATAGCGCACCCCATTGGCATGTTGCATATCAAACTGATAAGCCGATTTTTTAAAATGACTTTGACTAAATAAGGGCTGTTCATCGAGTTGTGTTTTGAATGCCAAGGGTTGAATCGCATTCCACTCAATCACTTTCTTAGACTGATGATCATAGACATAGAAAAAACCATGCCCTGCCCAAGACAAATCAACAATCGCAACCCCAATACTGTAGTGCTCATGCTGCAAACCACAGAATTTAAATTTTTTATATTTAAGTTGTTTGCGCCAGCCTGTTAGCACCTGCCCAAAAGGCGTTTTATAAATATAGTCGTCCAGATTAATCCGCGAAGGGACTTGCTCAAAACGTCCGTAACGCGGTTGACCATTGGCTTGTATCAAATCCATTTTATATTCCATGATTGCTAGGTCGCATCTACGCCCATAATAGACTGTAAGTGATCAAATTTACTACTATTTTTATATAAATAACTGCAACGAAATTCACATTTTACCGGATAAATCCAAGCCCTTAATGGACTTTTTTAGCTCACAATTTCATCAAATATTCATACAGACCTTTTATTTTAAAAAACAATCTTATACCACTCGATCAAAACCATGATGACTCAACGACTATTAAAAGCAAACGTGCTCTGTCTCATGATGCTTGCTTTAACAGCTTGTAACGACAATGATGACAATAACGAGACACCGACCGTTGAACGTAAAAATCAGAATATCAACATTCTCGCCTTCAATGATTTTCACGGTAATTTAGAACCACCAAAACGTTTCATTGAAGCAGATGATCCAACTGATAACAGTAAAACCGTACGTATTCCTGTTGGTGGAGTCAGTTATTTTGCTGACGCAATTAAAAAGCTACGTGCGCAATATCCAAACAATGCAGTGGTTTCAGCAGGCGACTTGATTAGTGCTTCACCACTCACGTCCTCGTTGTTCTTGGACGAACCCACTATTGAAGCCATGAATGATATTCAGATTGATTTCAATGCCGTTGGTAATCATGAGTTTGACCGCGGGACAGATGAATTACGTCGTTTGCAAAATGGTGGCTGTCAGCAATATACCAGTGCAAAACCCTGCCAGATCAATCCAAAATTTGAGGGGGCCAAATTCAATTTCTTGGCTGCCAATGTCTCAATGAAGGCTGATCCCAAGAAAACCTTGTTCCCTGCTTATAAAGTCAAAACCTATGGTGGCATTCCAGTGGCCTTTATTGGCATGACTCTGAAAGCGACACCAAGCATCGTATCCGCGGCGGGCATCAAAGATGTCGATTTCCATGACGAAGCAGATACTGTGAATGCCTTGATTCCTGAGTTAAAAAAACAAGGGATTGAAGCGATTGTGGTGGTGGTGCATGAAGGTGTTGCACCTAGTACCAAGTTTAATAAAAAAACCTGTGATGGCCTCAGTGGCCCATTACTCGGTATCCTCGATCGCTTAGATCCTGCAGTCGATGTGGTGGTTTCTGGCCACACGCATCAGTCTTATATCTGTGACTATGCCACTAAGAATCCACAAAAACCGTTCTTACTTACTTCTGCGGGCCAATACGGCACAGCCATTACCAATATTCAGTTAGAACTGGATGGTAAAACAGGTGATGTGATTAAGAAGGATGCCAAACAAGTTCCAATTCAAAGTGAAGCTTATACTTCTGGTACAACCACAGTGAACTTGACGGATCTATACGAAAAATTTAATAAAACCCCAAGCATTGAGGCGATTCTGGATAAATATCGTCAGGCCGTCACCACCATTTCAGCCCGTGTGGTCGGTACAGCCAATGCTGTGATTAATCGTAATGCCACCGAAAGTGGTGAAAGTCCACTCGGAAACTTAATTGCTGATGCACAACAAGCCATGGCACTAACAGCAAGTAATCAAGGTTCTGACTTTACCTTGATGAACCCTGGTGGTGTCCGTGCTGATTTGTTGGTAAATAGCAGTAATCAGATCACCTTTGGTGATGTATTTACCGTTCAGCCATTCGGCAATTCAATTGTGACGCTAAGCCTAACAGGCAAACAGATTCGTGATGTGTTAGAACAGCAATGGTCAGGTGCAAACGCAGCCACAGTTCGTATCTTACAGCCATCCAAAGAGTTCAGTTATTCATATAAGAAAGACAACTCGACTTCACCACGCGCCAGCAATATCTTGGTTGCAGGACAATCGCTGAATGATAGTAAGGTTTATCGTGTGACGGTCAACAGTTTCCTTGCTGATGGTGGTGATAACTTCACGGTATTAAAAGAAGGTAAAAATCCAGTCGGTGGCGGACAAGATATCGATGCCTTAGAAAAATATGTGGTGCAATACTCACCGCTGAATGCACCGAAAACCGATCGAATTAAATTGATTCCTTAACTACATACGCAATAAAAAAACAGGGAAGCAATTGCTTCCCTGTTTTCATTTTATCTGTCGATTAATCCAAGGTCAGATAAGTATTTTCCCAAATTGTTGGGCTAAACTCACCTTGAACTAAATGGATATAACGCCCTGCAACATGATCAATTGGAATACAATCATCGACATCCACCACACGATCGGTATGCGGTTTATGCCAATCTTGTTCGATAAATTGTTTACCCAACTGTTTTGCAATCACAGCATCTGGTGCAAGCACCAAATGATAGCTATGTAATTCACCAAAAGTATTCAGTGAATATCCACCTAAGTTGATCAAATATAATTTTTCATCCAAAGCCGACGGTGCGGCATCGGAAAACTGAATTTGATAATTCACACCTTGTGATTGAACACCTGAAATCTGTGCCCAAGCATCGATATGTAAGCCTTTCGACTCACCAAACCAAGCTTGTTTGAGCTGAGGTATGACTTCAGACAATGATTCACCTATTGCCATTACCACATCATGGACTTCGGTATTGGCTCTAGCATGTCGGCCACCCAACATCACCATAAACAAACTTGGCATTGTAAAAACTTACATCTCGACCATTTCAACGCCATCAATACGCGCAACCGTCATCAAGTCTTTATCACCACGGCCTGAAACCGTTGCAATAATGATTTGATCTTTCGACATGGTTGGCGCGAGTTTCGTGACATAAGCCATCGCATGTGAACTTTCAAGCGCAGGAATAATGCCTTCAATCTTGGTGAGATCACGGAAACCTTGTAAGGCTTCATCATCATTGATTGGCACATATTCCACACGGTTCATGTCTTTTAAGAAACTATGCTCAGGACCAACACCTGGATAGTCCAGACCCGCTGAAATACTATGTGTTTCAATGATCTGACCTTGCTCATCAGACATCAAATAGGTACGGTTGCCATGTAACACCCCCACATGGCCTGCATTTAATGGCGCAGAGTGTTTACCTGTTTCGATGCCATAACCTGCAGCTTCAACACCGTACATTTTCACGTCTTGATCATTCAGGAATGGATAGAACAAGCCCATCGCATTTGAACCACCACCTACACAAGCCACAAGAGCATCAGGTAAACGCCCTGCTTGTTGCTGGATTTGTTGACGCGCTTCACGACCAATAATTGACTGGAAATCGCGAACAAGCTGCGGATATGGATGTGGGCCAGCCACCGTACCAATCACATAATAGGTGCTATCCACATTGGTGACCCAATCACGCATTGCTTCGTTCATGGCATCTTTCAAAGTTTTTGAACCGCTTTGTACTGGCACCACCGTTGCACCCAACAAACGCATACGGTAGACATTCATAGCCTGACGTTTCACGTCTTCAGCACCCATGTACACCACGCATTCCATGCCTAAACGTGCTGCAATGGTTGCGGTCGCCACACCATGCTGACCCGCGCCTGTTTCCGCAATAATACGCTTTTTACCCGACAGCTTTGCCAATAAAGCCTGACCAATGGTGTTATTGACCTTGTGCGATCCAGTATGATTCAAGTCTTCACGTTTCAGGTAAATTTGCGCACCGCCGAGGTGCTGAGACCATCGCTCAGCATAATAAAGTGGACTAGGACGACCAACATAGAACGCAAGATCACGGTCAAACTCTGCTAGAAACTGTGCATCATTCTTCATACGACCATAAAGACTTTCGAGGTCTTCAAGTGCAGCCATCAGCGTTTCTGATACAAAACGTCCACCATGAATACCGAAATGCCCTTGCGCATCTGGAAACTGGGTGTAGTCAATCACGTTATTTTGCTGATCCACGTTGGACTCCTTGCATAAATTTTTCAATCAGTTGTTGGTCTTTTATACCTTTTGCGGACTCGACGCCTCCGCTGACATCTACAGCAAATGCCGCTGTAGTATCAATAGCTTCACTGACATTTTCAGGGGTCAAACCACCTGCCAAAATGAGTGGAATATCTAGTTGGGGAAATTGGGTCCAGTCAAAACTATGCCCTGTGCCGCCTTTCAATTCAGGATGCCATGCATCTAACAAGACTGCACTGGCTCCCGCTGCTTGATAGCGCTTGATTTCAGCCACAACATCTAAATCAGGTTTGACTTGAATGGCCTTATACCAACGGCGTTTACAGTGTGTTGCAATTAATTGACATTGTTCTGGTGTTTCATCGCCATGTAGTTGTAATACATCTAAAGGAACGGAATCAAGCACCGTTTGGATTTCTTCAGCACTGGCATTTACAAATAAGCCGACCAACTGCACATACGGGGGTACCAGCTTTGCCAAAGTTTGGGCTTGCTCAATACTAACATGTCGTGGACTGGGTGGAAAAAACACAAAACCAATCGCATCTGCCCCTGCTTCTACAACGGCGTGGATATCTTGTGCTCGGGTAATTCCACAAATCTTGGCGCGGGTTCGCATTTGGCTTTGGCGCATGAGCTGTCCAATTAAAACTGAATATTTTTGAAACTCTCGCATTGTAATGCAATTTGACTTGCTTTGGGCAAAGTTCATTCGGAAATGCAATTGTTTAAAAAACGTTAACACTTTATACTTTGCGTAATCTTGCAACAAGTCTAAAGCAAATTCTTTTGTTTATAGGGAAGTTGGTGTAAGTCCAACACTGCCCTCGCAACGGTAACACCGAATCACTCATCTCAGCTCAACGCCAAATCACTGCATCGGTATGATGTGGGAAGATGATGAGTAACATCATTCATTTGATGATTATAGTGAAGTCCGGAGACCTGCTTGTTGTTTATTTCCACATTATCATTCACGATGGGTGAATGTCTGGAGCGACATCATGTCTACTGTTTTTCAACCGACTCGTTTAGTTGGTGCTATCGCTATTGCGATGGGGTTTTCTTCACCTGCTTTTGCTCAAGATCAATCCAGCGATAAAACTGCGACGCTAGATACGATTGTTGTGACAGCATCTCGTTCTGAGGAAAAATTAAAGAATGTTCCTGCACGTCTAACTGTAATTGATCAAAAGACAATTGAACAAAATCCTTTATTAAATATATCTGATGTGATTCAACGTGATCCATCGGTATATATCAAACAAAGTGGTGGCTTAGGACAAATTTCTGAGATTTCACTTCGTGGCACCAAATCAGTTCACACACTCGTTCTTAAAGATGGTGCTCGCCTAAATAGTCAAAATGAACTTGGCCCACTATATCCAGCTTTTTTAGATACAACCGATGTTCAACAAGTTGAAATCTTAAAGGGACCTGCATCTGTACAATATGGTAGTGATGCAATTGGCGGTGTTGTTCAGTTAATTTCAAAAAAACCTGAAAAAACAGGGGCAGATTTAACAGGTATTTATGGGGAAAATAATACTTATAAAACGATTGCCAATGCCAATTTAGTTACTGATCAAGGTTTTTATGCACAAGTAGGTGGCCAACGCTTAGAAAGCGATGGCACTCGTATCTTTGAAAGCCAAGCTAAAAATGAAAAAGCAAGTTATGACCAAAAAGGCTATCATGCCAAAGTCGGTTTTTATCAAGAAAATACCATAGATGCTTCTGCATCGATTAGTGAAAATAAGGGAACTAATATTTTCAGTAATGACTATATTACCAATACAGCACAGCGTTTATTTGAAAATCGCGTCATTAATGCCAAAGTTTCCTACAATATTTTGCCTGATTTAATCGTCAACGCACGTTATTCAAATGCTCAAGACAAGCAAAATGTACCCGCTTATGGCTCGCATTATGACACTGAAAATAACGAAGGTGATTTAAACCTAAAATGGAAATTCACACCAAATCAAAACGTCTTAATTGGTGCAACCTACACGGATGCAAATTATAAAACCAACACAATTCTGAAAGGTGATCAGAGTGTTGATAGCACAGGCTATTACCTACAACATCAATTTAAAAATGAACAATTTGATACGCAAGTGGGTGTTCGTTTAGAAGACAATGAACGTTTTGGCGATCATACAGTTGGACAAGCTGCAATTCGTTATCATTTCTTACCTAATGCAAGTGTTTATGCAAATATTGGTAGCGCATTCCGCGCACCAACACTAAATGAACTCTATTCACAATGGGGTGGCAACGAAAACCTTGCCCCAGAAGAAAGCACTTCTTATGAAATCGGTTCTGATTACGATATCACACCGAATATCAGTACTAATCTTTCTGTTTATCATACAAAGATTAAAAACCTCATTACCTATAATGCCGGTACAAATAAAAATGTAGCGAAAGCAAATTTCACAGGTGGCGAAGCTGGTATCAAATGGCATCAAGATGATTTATTTTTATCAACACAATATGCTTACGTAAGAACAGAAAATGAAGCGACTGATCTAGAAATTGCTTATCGCCCACGTCAAACCTTAACAGTCAGTACAGGGTTAGAAAATGCAACTTATGGGATCAGTGCCTCAGTAATCGCACGTGCTAAATCTTATGCAGACTCGGCAAATACGACTCGAGTACCTGGTTATGCAACCGTAGATTTAAATGCTTATTGGAATATCAATCCAAATGTGAAGGTATTTACTAACATTCAAAACGTAGGCGATGTTGAGTATCGTGAGGTATTAAACACCTATCCTTCGAATGATTGGTACATTAATACAGGTCGCCTAGCTTCTGCGGGTGTCACATTCCGTTATTAATCGCGTGATAAAATAATAAAAAATATTTTCTTAACTCCAGTTTCGGGGTAATGTTCTGACCGACATTATCCCCTTTTTATTTTTAGGATCAGAGAAACAGAACTATGGGACATCGTTTAAGTAAAATCTATACCCGTACAGGGGATTCAGGTACAACTGGTCTTGGGGATGGTTCTCGCGTTGCCAAAGATGATTTGCGCATCGCAGCTTTAGGTGATGTTGATGAACTCAATGCAACCATTGGCGTGCTTCGCGCACAAATCAGTGCCAGCCAAGTTGAAAATAAACTACACTGGGATAAAAGCTTAAGCCTGATTCAACATTGGTTGTTCGATCTAGGTGGCGAAGTGTGTATTCCAAATTACCACCTGCTTCAACCTGTATGCATCGAGTTCCTCGAAAAAGAAATCGATCACATGAATGAATCACTGCCGATGTTAAAAGATTTTATTTTGCCATCAGGTACTTTAGCTTGTAGTTATGCACATCAAGCTCGCGCAGTGTGCCGTCGTGCAGAACGTGCGCTATTATCAGTACATCATCGTGACCAAAATATTCAGGCAACCGCATTACAATTACTGAATCGCTTATCAGACTGGTTATTTGTTGCCTCGCGTGCCTTACAACGTGCTGAAGGTGGGAACGAAGTGTTGTGGCAAAAGAATATTAATGACAGTATCGATCAAGCATAATCATTTGTTGGGTAGATAAAGATGCGAATTATTGGTCATCGTGGTGCGCGTGGCGAAGCGCCTGAAAACACCTTAGGTGGATTCCGCTATCTGCATGATTTAGGTGTACGTGCCGTTGAATTTGATGTGCGCCAACTGAAAGATGACCACTTGGTGGTGATTCATGATGATGATTTTGTCCGTACTGCAGGTCGTTCACAACAGGTAGAAAACTGTAGCTTAGTAGAAGCCCAACAATTCGATCACCGCCATCAATGGCAGGCATGGGCATTTGAAGAATACACACCAAGCCTACCGCATGTTTTGGATTGTTTAACCGATTTTGAGCATATCGAAGTTGAAATTAAGGCCGTTGCAGATGAAACTGCGGCTGAGCGTTTGGTCTATCAACTGCATCAAGATTTAAAAGGTTTTGAAGCAACCGCGACCATTACCAGTTTTGATGTCAAAATCTTGGCAGTATTGCAGCAACATCAGAGCCATTTTAAACGCGGGCTGTTGGTGGAAATTCCCATCGGGGAATATGCAATCGAACTGGCACAGCAATATGGCTGCGGTCAAATTGGCTGGGGAGATGCCTTAGCAACAGATGAGATTATTCAACGGACCCAACAGGCCAATCTTGAAATTAGTGTCTGGACAGTGAATGAAGTTGAACGTGCCAAACATCTTCAGCAATTGGGCATTCAAGGTTTGATTACCGATGTACCCACCACGATGTTGCAGCATTTGAAGTAAGCAAAAGGCGGAATAAATTCCGCCTTTTTTATTTTATTATTTACGTTGCGCCTGAATAAGACGTTGCCCTTTAGCATCTAATAAATATAAGTTTGCCCCATCCAATTGAAAACGCTCAATCCGCTGAATTGCATCCATCAAGTCGGCCTCTTGTGCTAGAGCACGATTACAACTCTGATGTTGTGCCATTACATCAAAATCCAATTTACGCTGGGTGAAATCATATTTATAACGACCATAAATATTGTTGCACCCAGTATGCCCTGTCACCATTTTTGAAACAGAGTTAAGCAAGAAGCTTGGATATTGGTTAAAGAACAGTGCTCGCTTGCCCTGAATCGTTGTAATCTGCCATTCGATATCCTGAACACCATCTGTACTCTTACGTACTTGCATTGCTGGTGGCTGAGTTACTCGCTTGGGCTGCAAGGTGTTTTTTTGCACAGGTTTGGGCTGGCTTTGGCATGCTGCAAGCATGACTGCAGCAGAGAATATTAAAGTTTTGTTAAAAAATGCCTTCAAAGAAAAAATGGGATTTTTCATGGTAATTTGCTCAGACATTGATTTATTTCACCTTTTAATTCATTGATTAATTTTACAAATGAATTCTGTTACTGTTCTTTCGATACAACTGTAGAATAATGCTAGTGCTAATTGATTTGGACATGCTAATATCAGTGATAAAATAGCAATATATCGTCATGATTGGTTTTGCTATCTCGTTTAGTTTTATTATCTTGTGCAAACAAGGTTTTTAGGAGCGCTGACGGATATGACTTCCGCCCCACTCAAAAAAGCACCCATTAACTGGACTGCTAGCATTACCTTAATTGGAACACCAATTCTTGCTGCTATATTAATTCCTTTGTACGCCTATTATTATGATTTTAGTGTAAGTGCATGGGTGAGTATGATTTTCCTATTGGCACTCAGTAGCCTAGGAATTACAGCAGGTTATCACCGTCTATGGGCACATCGTGCTTATGAGGCAGCATTACCGCTTAAAATCTTACTCATGATTGGCGGCACCTTTGCTGTTCAAAACAGTATTTTATTCTGGGCTTCAGGTCACCGTACCCATCACCGCCATGTCGATGATGTTGATGAAGATCCGTATTCAATCAAACGTGGCTTTTGGTATGCCCATTTAGGTTGGATGATTCGCGATCACTCCCCATCTAAACCAGATTTTAAAAATGCACCAGATTTGCTCAATGACAAATTGGTGATGTTCCAACACAATTACTATGTGCCAATGGTCATCGCAGTTCACGTTGGTGTATTAGGCTTGATTGGTTGGGCGACAGGCGATATTTGGGGTGTAATTTTACTCGGTGGTTTATTACGTTTGATCATCAGCCATCATGTCACCTTCTTTATCAACTCACTATGTCATATGTGGGGCAAACGTCCTTATACCGATGAAAATACGGCGCGTGACAACTTTGTTCTGGCTATTTTCACTTGGGGTGAGGGTTATCATAACTACCACCACATTTTCCAATACGATTACCGTAATGGTGTGAAATGGTGGCAATATGACCCAACCAAATGGTTGATTTGGACCAGTTCTAAACTTGGTTTAGCAAAAAACTTACGTCGTATTCCTAGCTTTAATATCAAAAAAGCAGAGCTTGCGATGAAGTTCAAATATGCGGAACGTGACTTGGCGATTTATGGTCATGATGTGAATACTGACATCGTGCAAATGAAACAACGTATCGCGCAAGAATATGAAGCTTTCACCCATACTTTAAATGATTGGGCTAAGCTGAAAGAACAAGAACTTCAAGCGAAAAAAGCAGCGATGGCTGAGAAAATTCATCAGATGGATCACAAACTGAAAGTTGATTTCCAATTGCTTGAACACCGCTTAAGTCACCATCGTGAATGTTTAGAAACCTTGATGCGTAATATCAAAAAAGCGCCAGTTTCTGAATAAATGATCGATAACTAAAATGGTCTCAAGAGAGACCATTTTTTATGCCTGTTCATCTACCATTCCTTTCTCCTAACGACTCCCCATTTCACATTGATATTTGCTATAGTCATGATTCAGCTCTTTCTGATGTTTCAGTTATGCAATTCAATCCCCGCTATGCTTCCCTCAATCCCAAGCTCTATCACCAACAGCAACCAAGTCCATTGCGCGGTGCCAAAGCAGGTCATTTTAATGAAGCATTGGCTGATGAATTGCAATGGAGCGAAGAAGATAAAGCCAACTGGGTTGAAATTTGTAGCGGACAAAAAACCTTTGCCGAATTCCCACCACTCGCTATGGTCTATGCAGGCCATCAGTTTGGACAATGGGCTGGACAACTCGGTGATGGCCGAGGTTTGTTGATCGGGCAAATCCTGAATCAGCAAGGTGAAACGATTGATCTACATCTCAAAGGTGCAGGTTCAACCCCCTACTCGCGTATGGGTGATGGTCGAGCCGTCTTACGTTCAGTCATTCGTGAATATTTAGCGGGTCATGCATTAAATGCCCTTGGTGTTACATCAAGTCACGCAGTAGGTTTTACCACGTCAACACAAGGCGTACAGCGCGAAACCCTAGAGCTGGGTGCCATGCTATTACGCACTTCCGAATGCCATATTCGTTTGGGTCACTTTGAATGGATCAATCAATATGCTCCTGAGCTTTTGGCTGAATTCACCCAGAAATGTATTGAATGGCATTATCCGGAATGCCTGAAAGCTGAAAATCCAATTCTGGCTTTCGCCGAAGCTGTGATTGAGCGAACCGCGATCATGATTGCTAAATGGCAATTGGTCGGTTTTGCGCATGGGGTGATGAATACCGACAATTTAAATATTACCGGTTCGACCCTAGATTTTGGACCTTACGGTTTTATGGAGCGTTTCCGTCCGAATTGGATTAACAACCATTCCGATTACCAAGGCCGTTATACCTATCAAAACCAACCGAGTATTGGTCATTGGAATCTGTGGACGTGGCTGAATAATTTAATTCCGTTGGAGAGCGCAGAAAATAAAGAACAATTCAAACTCGATCTAGCAGCATGTTTGGAAAAATTTGAACCGACCTTCTTAGCGCATTATGGGCAAGGCTTATGTCAGAAAATGGGCCTACCCGATTTTCATAAGGACAGTCTGGATTGTAGTTTTGCCTTTCTTGGAATTCTGCAAACTGAGCAATTGGACTACACCCAAAGCTTTCTTCGTTTGCAGCAACACGATTACAAGGCCCTAAGAGGTGATTGTATCCATATACAACAGTTTGATGACTTCCTAACCCGCTATCAAAATATCCGACAACATCAAGATACTGATGCCTTAGATGAGCAAATGCAACAGGTTAATCCACAGTATATTCTACGCAATCATATGGCACAGAAAGCGATTGAACTTGCGGAGCGTGGTGATTTTAGTGAGGTTGAGCGTTTGTTTAAGCTACTGAATCAACCTTATCAAAAACAAACTGATTTAGAAACGGAAGCAGATACAGCACCATTGCCAAGCGATGTGCCTGAAATTTCTGTCAGTTGTTCATCTTAGCAGAAGAAATCTATGAAAATTGGGCTGATGATCGGATCTGCAATTTTAATCCTGTTATTGGGACTGGCTTATTTCAAGTATGGCAAGTTCATCCCAACAATGGGATCGGCACATCAGCCTCTTTCAGCTCATGAAATACAACAGCTTCAACAAAACAAACCCGTGACGTCAATTGAAGTGTTTAAAAGCCAGCGCATTTTGCAATTGAAACATCAACAGGAAGTCATTCGCAGCTATCCCATGCGTTTAGGCTTTGATCCGATCGGACACAAACAGTTTGAAGGCGATGGCAAAACACCTGAAGGGACTTATTCTATCGATTGGCGTAATCCTCAAAGCGCTTACTATAAGTCTTTGCATATCTCCTATCCAAATAAAATCGATCGCGCCTATGCCCAACAGCATAATCGATCTGCGGGTGGTGATGTGATGATTCATGGCACTGTGCCAACACGAGCCACATCCGTTCCTGCAAGTGCAACTTATATGCCACGTAAAGACTGGACACTGGGCTGTATTGCGGTGACCAACTCAGATATGGATGAAATATGGCTATTGGTCTCTGACCATACCCCTATTATTATTCACCCATGATGAGATAACCGTTCAGGTTGGTTTTGCGGATAAAGGCGGTGATTAAACTGCACAAGGCTTATGCAGAGGATAACTTTATCATCTGAAATCAGTCACAGTTCACCGTCACAACACATCACAAGCAATTGTAAAGTAATGTAAAATTTCTCTACTTCTAAAAAGCGGATACTTAAGTTATCACCCGAAAAGAAGATAATTTCGACAAAAGCTTTGCGAAACTATCCACATTTTCTGTGGATAACGCTGTGGTTATCCACAGGATAAAAGTTTTTGTAATTCCTCATCCCTTATTATCCATCAAGACCCATCTTATTTTAGACGCTCAATGTAAACAAAAACAATGCGCTATTTAAGGAAACTTATCCATACTTCCTTAGAGATGAGTTAGATCTAATATAGCGCAGATATGAATGAAAAATTATTTATTCATCTGGATATTCAAAGCGATAACCCACTCCATACACCGCCTGAATCCATTCATGACGATTGCCTGTATCCGCAGCCTCTGAAATCTTACGGCGTAGGTTTTTAATATGGCTGTCGATTACGCGATCGGCTACATCAAAACTATCTGGGTTTATATGATCGAGTAGCTGTGCACGAGAATAAACCTGACCCAAGTGCTCCAAGAATAACTCCAATAAACGGAATTCTGTTGGGGTCAAGGTCAGTGCTTTTTGTTGATACCAAATACGTTGCTGCGCTTTATCAATACGGAATAAATCGTTTTGCTCAGGCTCTGCTTTACGCTCTAAACGACGTAATACTGCTTGTACACGGGCAACCAGTTCTTTGGGACTGAATGGCTTACAGATATAGTCATCTGCTCCCATATTCAAACCTAAAACACGGTCAATTTCTTCAGTACGCGCGGTGACCATAATAATCGGTAGATCAGACTGTTCACGGACTTTACGGCAAATGGTCAAGCCATCCATGCGTGGCACCATCAAGTCCAAAATCATCAAACTCGGTTTACGTTGCTGAAACTGGGTATAAGCATCCTGACCATCATGAAACATACTGACTTCAAAACCAGCAGCTTCTAAATAATCACGAACCAACTGTGCGAGTTCAACCTCATCTTCAACCAACATAATATGTTTCATGGTTTTCATCCTATCCATCATCCTCAACACAAGAGGATCTAAAAATTATTGAATTGATTTTGGGAAAGTCAGGACACAACGTAATCCACCTAATGGTGAATGATCGAAAGTCAATGAACCACCTAAAGCTTGTGCCAACTTACACGACAAGGCCAAACCTAGACCTGTACCACCCGTACTGCGTGTACGCGAATCATCGACACGATAGAAACGTTCACCTAAACGTGCCAGTTGTTCATCATTTAAGCCCAATGGACTATCATCTACATACATTATCCATTGTTGCTCATCTTGTTGAGTGTGAATCTGTATTTTTCCACCTTGTTCGGTGTAACGAACACAGTTCCCTAACAGATTGACGATAATCTGTTTAAAGCGATCCCGATCTAAAGATAGGACTGCCCCTGCTCCGGACAATGTCACTTCAAGCTGATTTTGCTCAAACGTCGATCTAAAGTTTTCAACTTCTTGCAGTACCACATCCCACGGATTGACCTCAGCAAAATAGCATTTCAATTGTTGTGCATCGGCCTGCGCCAAATCTGCCAAGTCTTGGGTTAACTTTTTCAAGGTACTGACCTGACGCATCATGGCATTCAGGTGTTCAGGAGTCGCCTTACGAATCCCGTCCTGCATCGCTTCGATCTGTGCCTGCAATACCGCCAAAGGTGTTTTCAGTTCATGTGAGGTATCAGACACCCATTGACGACGAGATTCTTCATGCTGATGTAAAATATCAGCCAAATGATTCAATTGATTGGATAAATCACCGAGTTCATCATTTCTTTTAATCACAACTTGATGTTGATAATTGCCATCGGTCAATTCCAAGGTTGCTTTTAATAAACGTTGAATCGGTTTTTTAAAATAAGTGGCCATCAACAATGCTGCAACCAAACTTGAAAGTACCGTTAAAGCATAGACCAACAGCAAATATCGTTTTTGATTACTAAAGAAATTGATACTGGATGCATCATCCTGATCCAGTACGGGCTTTAATCCGAGGTAACCGACCACCTTCTCGCCCACCACAATCGGGCGGAAAGAAATTTGATCAGTCGCAGGTTCACCTACAATAAACTGCTGATTCTCATCGTATAAAGACAGCCGTGAGCTCAAACCTAAACGATCAGGAATCGAGACAAAGCGCTTTTTGCCCTGTTCAGCAGGTGCAGCATTGAGTTTACTGTCCTGTTTATCTTGTTTGCTATCCGTCTTTAAACGAAATTGACGTGGACTTAAAGGAAAGCGTAAACCTTCAAAAGGTTGATACTCCGAAGGTAAATTCTGTTTGAGAATTTTTAATTCTTCATCATTAAAGATCTGGCGGTTTTTGATCTCGACATTATTTTGCGCCAGCGTTGGAGACAGGCTAAGTAAGGTGTGGTCATTAAAATAACGTTGTTGTAAGGCAATATCGTATTGACGGCGCAACCACCACTGAGACAGGCGATCATAGTCATCTGGTGCTGCCGTGCCTTCAATTTGCAGAATCTGTGCCTGAATTGCATTGCCCCAGTCATGATAAACCGTATAGACGTTGCCTAAATTGGCAATCAATCGGTCTAGCTTCTGCATTTCCACATCGGCCACATAACGGGCAAAGTTCTTTTGCATGGTCCAATGCAAAATCCCCAAGCTAATCGTTGCAATCAACAAGGTGGTCAGTAATACCGTTAAAAACAGGCGTAAGGCTAAGGGCACGCGACGAACATTCAAAAGTAGATTCTCAATAGTGTTCTATTTGTGGATTGTAACCAACATGGTCGAAAAAAACTCTCCATTGTTTCTTCATCTTTATTATCTAATCTTTAACCATCGAATCACAACTGATCATGCTGGATAAAACAATGAACAAGACAAAAATCGTATTGATGACCACCCTACTCGGTTCTGTTTTAGGTTTGGCTGCCTGTCAGTCAACCACCCCAGCGGAACAGTCAATGGATCGTGACCATCACCGCCATAATATGCAACGTGCACCACTTACACCAGAGCAACGCGCTGAATGGCAAGCCAAACGTGAACAGCGTTTAGAGCAACGCGAACAAATGCGTCAGGAACATCAAGCACAACGTGCCCAGATTGAACAAGCCTGCCAAGGAAAGCGTATTGGAGAACGTGTGAATGTTCAATGGAATAAGCGTGTAATTGAAGGCACCTGTGAAGTTCGTTTTACCCCAGATAAATCACAGTTTAAACGCCAAGCCAACGCAACGACTTAATCCCCCTGTTCCTCATCGGCGCTTTTAAAGCGCCTTTTTTTATGGCCAAAGCATATTCATTTTTAAGTACACAGCTGCTTACGATTTTGCCGCGGCAGTTTGACTCAAAAGCCTAAAAAGCACCTACAATCTAAACGCTTAAACAGGTTGAACCATAAACTTTGACTTCACAGTCACTAAGAAATGACCTGCAAAAGCTTGTACCGAACTATAACTTGTTGCACGATTAGCAGTACAAAATGGTGCTGTTGGGCACATTTATCATTGACTAAGATTATAACTCTGGTTTAACCAGTATTGAGGAACCCGCTATGCCACAATACAAAGCACCCTTACGTGATATGCAGTTCGTATTGCACGAATTATTAAATGCTGAAGCACATTACGCGAAACTTCCTGCATTTCAAGACACTGTAAGCCGTGAATTGGTTGATCAATATTTAGAAGCAGCGGCTGATTTCTGCGAAAACGAACTTTCTCCTTTAAACCAAGTCGGCGACCGTGAAGGTTGTACTTGGAATGACGGTGTTGTAACAACACCTACAGGCTTTAAAGAAGCGTATCAAAAATATATCGAACTTGGCTTTCCATCTCTTTCTGCTGATGAAGAGTTTGGCGGTCAAGCATTACCAAACTCTTTAGGGATCTCTATCTCTGAAATGGTGGGTACTGCAAACTGGTCATGGGGCATGTACCCTGGTCTTTCTCACGGTGCTGTTCGTACTCTAGAACATCACGGTTCTGATGAGCAAAAGAACACTTACTTGCCAAACCTTGTTTCAGGTGTTTGGACAGGGACCATGTGCTTAACTGAATCTCATGCAGGTTCTGACTTAGGTATCATCCGTTCTAAAGCAGAACCAAATGCTGACGGTAGTTACGCAATCTCTGGCGAGAAAATCTTTATCTCTGCTGGTGAACATGACATGGCTGAGAACATCATCCATATCGTACTTGCACGTTTACCTGGTGCGCCAAAAGGCACTAAAGGGATCTCTTTATTCATCGTACCTAAATTCCACGTCAATGCTGATGGTTCAGTTGGCGAGCGTAATGCAGTACGTTGTGGTTCAATTGAACACAAAATGGGTATCCATGGTAACGCAACCTGTGTCATTAACTTTGACCAAGCAAAAGGTTACTTGATCGGACCTGAAAACCGTGGCTTAAACTGCATGTTCACCTTCATGAACACAGCACGTATCGGTACAGCGGTTCAAGGTTTATCTGCATCTGAATCTTCTTTCCAAGGCGCTTTAGCGTATGCGAAAGATCGTTTGGCAATGCGTTCTCTTTCTGGTCCTAAAGCACCTGAAAAAGAAGCTGATCCAATTATTGTTCACCCAGCTGTTCGTAACATGCTTTTAACGCAAAAATCATTTGCTGAAGGCGGTCGTGCGTTGGTGTACTTATTGGCTCAATATGCAGATATCGTTGAAAAAGGCGAAACTGAAGAAGAGCGTAAGTTTGCTGACAACATCTTGTCTTTGTTAACACCAATCGCAAAAGCATTCTTAACTGAAACAGGTTCTGAATCTGCGAAGCACGGTGTACAAGTATTTGGTGGTCACGGCTTCATTTCTGAACACGGTATGGAACAAATCGTACGTGATACACGTATTGCTTGCTTATACGAAGGTACCACTGAGATTCAAGCGCTTGACTTGTTAGGTCGTAAAGTCTTGCAAACTCAAGGTGCAATGTTGAAAGACTTCACCAAGATCATCCATAAATTTGTTGAAGCAAACAAAGACAATGCGGCGATGCAAGAGTTCATTGCGCCATTGGCTGCTGCCAACAAAGAATGGGGCGACATCACCATGCAAATCGGCATGCGTGCAATGCAAAACCCAGATGAAGTGGGTGCAGCTGCGGTTGACTACTTATACTTCTCTGGTTATGTAACGCTTGCTTACTTATGGGCACGTATGGCACTTGTTGCTCAAGAGAAATTAGCTGAAGGTTCAACTGAAGTTGACTTCTACAATGCAAAAGTGACCACTGCTCGCTTCTACTTCAAGAAGATCTTGCCACGTGTTCGCTCACATGTAGACGTGCTTTCAACTGGCGTTGCGCCATTGTTTGAACTTGATGCGGAACACTTCGCTTTCTAAACATAGTTTAGAATGAGATGCAACGTTCATCACAGAAAAAGGACTGGTCAGTTTTGACCGTCCTTTTTTTGTTTAATCAATGCTAAATTTATACGATTCAATTTATTTGTTCGTTTTATTTGATCACTTTGCACATGAAACGGTGCGTAGAAGGGAACGATTATGCCAATTTACAATGCTCCTTTAGCAGACATGAAATTCATCTTAAATGATGTATTTAAAGCAGAACAATTTTGGCAGTCTAATGAGAAACTGGCTCATGTAGATGCCGCAACAGCTGAAGCAATTTTAGAAGAAATGGCGAAGTTTGCCCAAAACGTGACACATCCGTTAAACCGTACGGGTGATGAAGAAGGTGCACGTTGGGAAAATGGCGAAGTTTTCACTCCAGCAGGTTTTAAAGAAGCATTCCGTCAATACGCTGACGGTGGCTGGATCGGCTTAGGTGCTGATGAAGAATGGGGCGGTCAGGCCATGCCAAAAATGCTGACTGTACTGTCTGATGAAATGTTATTCGCAACCAATCCATCATTCATGCTCTACCCGCTTCTTTCTGTGGGTGCTGGTATGGCATTGAATAGCTATGCATCACAAGAGCAAAAAGAAACCTATTTACCTAAAATCTATTCTGGCGAATGGTCAGGTACTATGTGCTTAACTGAACCGCATGCAGGTACAGATTTAGGTATTATCAAAACTAAAGCTGAACGCAATGAAGATGGTACGTATAACATTACCGGTACTAAAATCTTTATCACCGGTGGTGATAACGACCTAGCTGAAAACATCATTCACTTGGTACTTGCAAAAACCCCTGATGCTCCTGCGGGTTCACGTGGTATCTCGTTATTCATCGTTCCAAAGTTCCTGTTAAATGAAGATCGTTCTTTAGGTGAGCGCAACCCAGTTGGCCCTGGTTCAATCGAACACAAGATGGGGATCAAAGCCTCAGCAACATGTGTGATGAACTTTGATGGTGCCAAAGGCTACCTCGTGGGTAAAGAAAACGAAGGCCTTGCTGCAATGTTCGTGATGATGAACTACGAACGTTTGTCGATGGGTATTCAAGGTCTGGGCGCTTCTGAATTTGCTTATCAAAATGCAGCACAATACGCGACTGACCGTTTGCAAGGCCGTAGTGCAGCAGGTGTTCAATCACCAAATAAACCAGCGGACAGCATTTTAGTGCATGGTGATGTACGTCGTATGTTGCTCAACGTACGCGCGAATAATGAAGCATCACGTGCATTTGCCGTTTATGTCGGTCAACAGTTAGACATCACTAAATTCTCGACTGATGCAGAAGCTGTGAAGCAAGCGAATAACCGTGTTGCGCTGTTAACACCAATCGCAAAAGCTTACCTCACTGATACAGCCTTCCAAGCAACCTTAGATGCGCAAATGGTGTTTGGTGGTCACGGTTATATCCGTGAATGGGGTATGGAACAATGTATCCGTGATCTTCGTATTGCTCAAATTTACGAAGGGACTAACGGTGTTCAGTCTCAAGATTTAATTGGTCGTAAAACCATTAAATGTGGCGGCGCATTCATTGCTGAGTACATCACTGAAATCCGTGACTTTGCCAATGACCTAGACACAGACTTGAACTTCATTAAAGATGCAACATTAGATGCTGCAACTGAAATCGAAGCAATCACGCAGTTCATCATTGAGCAAGCAGCTGAAAATGTTGACTTCCCGAACTCAGCTGCGGTTGACTACTTACATGCAGTAGGCTTACTCAGCTTTGCCTATATGTTTGCAAAAATCGCTGCTGCTGCAAAAGACAAATCTGGTGATTTCTACCAAAACAAAATTGCATTAGCACAATACTTTGTAGACCGTATCTTGCCTGAATTAGATGCGCGTTTAGCGAAAATCAAAGCAGGTTCTGACTTGATCATGAACTTCAGCGAAGATTACTTCACAAACCAAGCTTAATTTTGGCGTGATGTTAAAAACTGCCTCAATCATTTGGTTGAGGCAGTTTTTTTATCGCTATAATAAAATCAGCATAAAACTTGCATAACATTCTAATGATCATGTTGAGAATATAAATCGCTATGTCGAACTCTAAAGAGAAACTTGAAGGCTTACCTCGCCTACTTGATCGCTTCGGTCACTACGCGGTTGAAGCCTTTCATTATTTAGCCTTATTTATTATCGGCTGTATGATTGCATGGTCAGCCGTACATACCGTGATTGAAATTCTAATGGTAAAACAGTACGCCACCATTGATGATATCTTACTGTTGTTTATCTATTTAGAATTAGGCGCGATGGTGGGGATTTACTTCAAGACCAATCACATGCCGGTGCGTTTTTTGATTTATGTCGCGATTACTGCACTCACCCGCCTGTTGATTGCCGATATTCAGCACAATCATAAAGCTTCTATGGATTTGGTGATTACCACAGGTTCGATCTTGATTTTAGCGGTGGCGATTTTGGTGGTCCGATTTGCGTCATGGAACTACCCTTCTGTGATTCGGGGCAAGGATCAAGAACAACAATTGCCTTCCAACAAAACACCTCGACCACAAGATGACGAACTAGCATAAATAAAAAAGCAGGCATATGGCCTGCTTTTTTATTGCATCTGCTATGCAACTCGGAAAACACGATATTTCGAGTCCACCAACACATATTTACCCTGTACCTGCATCCAGTTATAGCCACGAGGTGGTTCATATAAACGATGGGTCCGATAGTTAGAAACCACATAGCGGTTACTACGGAATTCTGATGGTAAACGCTCACCGCGCTTGAAATTAATGCGTTGACCATAATGATTACCACGATCGCCATTTGACCAACGCGGCTGTTCACGATGATCATAGCGGTGATCATAACGATCATAGCGGTTATCGTAGCGATCTCTATGATCATGATTCCAACGATTTGAATCTGCCATAGCTGAGGCAGAAACACCCAGCATAAGTGTTGATACCAGTAATACTGCGGTCTTCTTCATTCTTTAATCCTCTGTTTTTCGATCTGAAAACAGATTAAGAAAAACTCAAGGAGAAAGCATGAATAAAACTCGCAACATTGCAAAGCTTTGTAATGAATAGCGAGAAATTATGGAGAATCCTCGAGAGATTAAATTTTAGAAAACCATCAAAAATCAGCGAATAATCTCAATGGTAAAATTATCATCAGTCACTAAAAGATAACGTCCATCCACGACGACCCAATGTCTGCCACGTGGGGGTTCACGTAAGGAATAATAATCCCAGTCCCGAACCACATAACGCTCACTGCGGAACTCACCCGGTAATTCATTGCCCACCACAAAAGACTCACGGCGATAGCTACGGTCATATTGCGTATCTGGATAATATTCGACACGGACACCCGGTCGATGATTCGGATGAGGATAATAGTTATTTTGATTGGGTTGATAGTAGTAACCTTTCGGTGGCGCTGTCGGTGTATAACGCTGATTCGAAAAAGCAAATGGATCTTGTGCTGGCGGCTGATAGGCAGGAGTCGTCTGATGAGAGGAGCGGCGTTCTACCCCACTATAGCCACTCCAAGCATTGTCGGCATAGCTCATCACTGGGAGATAGCTCAATACAGCTGCCAAGCCATAAATATAAGGTTGAAATTGCTTCATCGTGATCTCCCTAAAAGCAGAGTATCTGTCTATTTTAGAATAAAAATTCAGCGCCACTGTTGTAATAATATTTTTTCAGATTAGCTGTTGAATTCCCAAGATAAACAGCAGCGAGCTACAGCTCCGCCGAGATATGCTAAAATCATTTTTTTGGTTTTAAGGCAACATCTGTGGCTGAAATGAATTTTGATCGTCTCTATCAATTCTTTTGCAAAGTTCCAAGTGTGCAAGAAGCGCGTATCGTTGCGCACGGTGCAGATGGTCAACATGCATGGTGGTTTAAATTCAATATTGATGTTGAACATCCGTTGGCATGGCAAACCGTTCAAGAGCTTGGACATGTACTCAATTATTTATCCACCAATGAACGTTTACCGACCCAGTTCTTCCCAGTGTCTCCACCACCCTATATGAACGGTGAAGCCAAAGATTTTTTGGCTTGGGTCATTCAGTGCAATCATCCAGAATTCACTCCAGATGTGGTCTGTGACTGGCTAGAAGCACGCTTACCGAATCCTGTGGATGATGAAAGTCAGTGGAAAATCAAAACCGATTTAAGTGAACTCGAGCAAATGGCTGATAAGGATTTAGATCAATTGATTCCACCAAACCCTTAATTTTTTATTGATAGCATATTTCTTTCAACAAGCTGAATCCCAAGTAAAGTTGCACATTCAGCTTGTTGAGCTCAGGTTCTGAATCAGGATAAGTCGTAACCTAGATATTCTTGTGGTGATTCAGAATAAGGTAAAATCAGATAATTATTTTTAAAAATTAGGTCTTTCATTGCCTTTTGATGAGCGGAATCTAACGGATAAATCAAAGCGAGATCCTGAATTAAATCTTCAATTTTTTCGGCTTTAAAATCTGGGGTTTTAATCCATCCCAATAAGGCTGCTCCAAGTCCGATAAATTCGAAGCCATAGTGCTGCATTTTCTGAATCAGCGCATAATTCTCAAAGGGATCAAAATCACAAGAAAAATAGCCATTTGGTAGCATCGCCAGTTTCAAAGCTTCAGTTTCAATATCAGCCACTTTAACTTCGATAACACTGTCTAATGAAATCAATAGATGTTGATTGAAATAAAGCAGTGCTTCTAAGTCATTTTCATCATAATGCTGCATTTTTTCAGCTAGGCTTTCAAAACGCTGCTGCTGTGCGGGATCATTCAACTGTTGAAGATAATGCTGCAATTGCTTTGGAACACAAACATTTTGATAAGTTTGCTCCCACCGTGGATCATTGACTTCAATTCCCTTGAGGTCGTCACTAAAATCGACATACAGACGGTCATCCTCGACCGCATGCATCGAAGTATATTTTGCTTGTGCGGCGTCATCTAAAACTAGAAACACTTTTTTAGGATAAACATCTTGTTTAAGGGAGCGATAACATTCTAAGAGTTCTGCCCAACTTTGAATTTCAACAATATCTGCATAATGATTAAATTGATGTACCTCTAAATCAATCTGCTCATTCTGTCTAATATTCAGTTTAATTTTCGCCATTGCGTAGAACCCTCGTTATGCTGAATTAAAAAGTAGATAAGCCAGACCATTCCATAAAACGATAAATCCAGTATTTTACTTTTGACTCATCAGCATATTTTGCATAATCCACCGTGATTTGACGTGCATTGGCGTTGGTCCATGCTGCATCAAAATACTGTCCCGCATCTTTAAATACAGGTGCTTGTGCTGCACCAATCACCCGCATATCAGTTTCAAGATTATAATTTTTTAAATTACGTGCAGTTAAGTTAGCTGAACCGAGAATGATCTCTGCTTGCTGGGCATTTGATTTAAGCAGCATTTTGCTATGACATTGTTCGCCACGGGTATCACACCAACGGATTGGAATACCAACTGCATTCAGTTCCGAAGCCACTTGACGATTGGGAATGCCATTCTTTTGACGACCAAATGCATCTTTATTCGGGTCAATCATAATACGAATGTTGACACCACGTTGCTGTGCCTGCTTGAGTGCATCAATGATATTGCGTTCTGATAAATAGAACATCGCCATATCCAAATGCTCTTTACTTTTCGCAGTCTGAATCATTTTCAGAACGGCGTCATAAATCGCTTTTTCAGTCAGCACTTGCACTTGTGGTAATGTTTTATCTTCGGCTAGCCCGCCCATAATCACAAATGGGCTCGAACCTTTAGACATATTGGCCACAGCTTGCTCGGTTTGTAACACATCAATCGCTGTTGGCCCATCCACCACCAAGGCCACATTGCTATGATGCGAACTACCATCATGCGGATTGGCCGAAGTTACTAAGCTTTTCCAGCCATCCACAGTATCGACCACCAAGGTTTTACGATGATTGGCTTTAAAATTAAATAATTCCAGATAACTACGCAGAGTAATTTTATCATTGCCAAATGGGCTACTTAACCAGCCACCTTCAGGATTATTGCCCAAGTTCTGACAACAGATATACCAAAAACCTGACCATAGCGGATTCGAAGCACGCAATGGCTTTAAATCAGTTTCGATGACATCCACACCTGCTTGGCGTAGTTGTAGATAATGCTTTGGCGTTAACCCACCATAAACCGAATTAATCGGATCGGTAATCACTACAACTTCAACATTTGGATGCAAACGACGCTTCACGATTAAGGCATCGGTGAGCTCTTGCATTAAAGGAAACTGTTTGACTGTCGACTTACCCACTTCCTGATTAAACAGGAACATATCCAGCACAATGGTACTCTGTGCCTGATCAATCAACTGAAACACTTCTTTGAAAATATGCTGATCTACTTGTTGCTGACCTTGCGCATCGATATAAGTCTGATCGGCTAAGAATTTCACATTGGCATAACGTAATTGCCCAGTAAAATCCAATCCCTTTGGGAGTGGTTTTACGGTGTGATAGATTGCCGAAGCAATGTATCCAATCGCAAAAATACACAATATGACTGCCATGTAACGTCGACCTGACCAGTTTAATTTTCGATGGATTCGTTGGAAGATACGCATATAAACAAAAAAAGCCCTAGCCTAATGAGTTAAGGCTAGAGCTTATGCTTTGATTTTTCAATGCTAATTTGGTGATCATTTAAAAAATCAAAAATTAAATTTTCACTTAGAAGTTAAAATTCACCCCAACCGTGAAATTACGTCCCACTTGTGGAATCGTTGATAAGAATGATGCATGTTGGTACACCTGATCATCGAGCAAATTATTGGCATTCAGATAAACACGATAATCTGTAGCCTTACTATATTTACCTGTGTAAGCCACACCTAAATTCAGCATGTTATAGCTTTGCGTATCAGTTTCATAAGCCGCAATCTTGTCTTGTTGGAACACATGATAGTATTCAGCTGAACCGCTAAAGCCATCACCAAAGTCCGCATTTACTTTTGTTCCTAGACGACCTGCTGGGACACGTGGCGCATTTTCATTATCGATCTTGCCGCGCACATAGTCACCAAATACACCGACTTTATACATATCCGAGATCTGATAACCCGCTTCTGCCTCTGCACCATAGAAACGTGCCTGATCTTGGGCGTATTGCACCAAGCGGAAATCTTTATAACGGTCTAAAGTTTGAGCGTAGATATAGTCATCAAACCAGTTGTGATAGACATGCACATGGTAATCAAACTTGTTATTGTCATAATGGAAACCGAGTTCCACATTATTGGATTTTTCTTTCTTCAATTGATCATTACCTAGTTCATAGGTATTGGTCGCAAAATGTCCACCATTGGCATAGAGCTCTTGCGCTAAAGGTAAACGTTCTTGATGTGAAGTCACCAAAGAGAGTTTGTAGTTGGGTGCAAACTCCCAGTTGGCAGCGCCAGAAACAGAAAAGGCTGAACCGTCGAAATCTTTTTTGCTTGAGTCATCAATATCAATTTTTTGTTTTTCTGCGCGTGCTGCCAGCTCAACATGGACATCATTAAATTGTGCATGCTCTAAACCAAAGATGCTCCACTTCTTCGTGGTATTGGGTGCCAAGAATGCTTCTTCACCAGTGAGTTCCAGTTTTTGTTGACCATATTGGGTTCCAATTACCCCTTCCCATGGCCCAATTGGGTTATGTACCAATTCTAAACGGCCATCATAACCCTTATTTTTAAAGCGAGTCGCGATGGTGTCTTCTTCAATTTCATCGTGTTTATAATCAGTATAGCTGGCCTGAGCACGTAACTTTTTAAATCCTGCAAACGGATCATTCAATTCAGTACGGACATCATAACGCTCAGATTTCAGATCAATCCAAGGGCCTGCCTCATGTGCATGATCGTGGTCGTGATCGTCATGACCATGGTCATGATCATCGCCATCTTCGTGATCATGGTCGCCACAATGTAAATGAGGACGTCCTGAAAGATGAGCACTACAGCTCTCATATTCATGGCTATGTCCAGGTAGACCATACTTATCTTGGCGATTGCTATATGAAATTCCCGTAAAACCGCGATCATAAATCCAAGACAAACCGACATTCACCGTTTCACCTTTGGCAAAGGTATTACCGACACGACGCTCTTTCTCACCTTCGTGCACATAGTTCGGCGCGATATAGTCATTGGCTTCACGATTTAAGCCTTCAACTCGTAAGGCCACTTGATCACCCAAAGCAACTGTTACACCAGCCGTTGCCAGTTTTTCATCACTGCCAGTGTTGTAACGTAAGCCCACATTTCCCTCATAACCATTTTCAGGCATTTTGGTTGGAATCTTGCTATCCGTCACATTCACCAAACCACCCACTGTTCCTGCACCAAACAACAAAGTCGATGGTCCACGAATCACTTCAACCTGTTGCGCTAATGCAGGATCTACAGTCACTGCATGGTCAGGAGATAGCGTCGATACATCAATATTTTCAGAGGAGTTTTGCAAAACTTTTACCCGTGGGCCATCTTGACCACGGATCACAGGGCGGCTTGAGCCCGCACCAAATTGATTGGAATAGATCCCAGGTTCACTGCTCAATGCCTCACCAATGGTGACAGCGCCCTGTTGCAAGCGTTTTTGATCTACGACGGTATCGGCAACCGCAAAATCTTTCGATGTTTGCTCTAATGGATGTGCTTTTATTCGTATTGTCTCTAAGCTTGTCACTTGCTCATTTTCTGCTGCAAAAGTAGATACAGATACAACAGCTAAAATAGATAAGGTCAAAATATTCTGTGGAAATGACATATCGGGTCTCGAATCAGTCGATCGTTGTTTTTGTTATATTATAACATTTCGTTTATTTTGCAATAAAAAACAGTGCAACAATGAACATTTGCTACACTGATTCTCCATGATTCAATGAATGGTCGTTTTTCAACGATATGCCTTTTACACTTTCTCATGCAGTCCTTGCCCCACCTTTATCTAAATTAAGTCAGGGTCATTTGCCTGTCGCAGCATTGGCGATTGGATGCATGGCACCCGATCTTTATCGATTATTTACCCAAGAAAATATCGTTTTAACACACCAATGGTCAGGTATCTTATTTCCGAATCTACCAATTGGAATATTCTTTTGCCTCTTGTGGTATTTAATCTATCGCCCTGTAAGCTATCGCTGTCTTGAAATCCAACATCCTTTAAATATTCACTCACTGGATGATTTTATTTCTTTCAGCTTTCTCAGTTGTCTAGCACTTATAGTCGGGATCAGCACGCACTTAATCTGGGATGGACTCACCCATCTTGATTTTCGAACGTTTGCTTTTAAAGGGATTCTGGCTCAGAACATTTCACTGTTGGGTTTTAGTTATCCATTACATTTTATATTACAGATCGGGTCATCCATTATTGTTTTGCCGTTCCTCATAAGAATGTGCTGGCATTATTATAAGACCCATCAACATCCCGATCCCGTCCCAGCTAGACTCAAAGGATTTGCACTCATCAGTGCCATCTTCTCCATCTTATATGGACTGTTCTCAGTTTTAGACTATAGCCGTCATATCAGCTCTGATCTTTGGAACAGTGAACTCTATTTTTTTATTGGCAAATCGATTAATGAATTTACCCAAGCTGGCCTAACTGTCTTTAGCATGGCTTGTCTATTATTCTTATTTTTGGATCGAACAGAGCGTCTAAAATCATTTTAACAAAAAGCGTCTGTTTAAAATTCGCTTGAAAACATTAAGACTTGAGACTAAACGTTCAACAAGGCATAATCTCCCCTTCATTGGTGGTGCGCTGTTTACGCATTCACCGTCTACAGCCAATATAGTTTGGATACATAATTCAATATGATGCGCACTCATTACTGTGGCTCTTTAACAGAAGCCCAAATCGATCAAACAGTTACTTTATGCGGATGGGTTCATCGTCGCCGTGACCATGGCGGTGTAATTTTCCTTGATATGCGTGACCGTGATGGTCTCGTACAGGTGGTGATCGATCCAGATACGCCTGAAGCATTCGCAACAGCAGATAAAGCACGTTCAGAATTTGTATTAAAAATTACAGGTCGTGTTCGTCGTCGCTATGAAGGTACTGAAAATGCCAACATGGTGAGTGGTCAGATTGAAGTTTTAGGTAAAGACATCGAAGTTCTTGCAGCTTCTGATACTCCGCCATTCCCATTGAATGACGAAAACACCAATATTTCAGAAGAAATTCGTTTGAAATACCGTTTCTTGGACATCCGTCGTCCTGAAATGTTAGAGCGCTTGCGTTTCCGTTCTAAAGTGACCAACTTGATCCGTAACTATTTTGAAGATCATGGTTTCTTAGATGTTGAAACACCAATTTTGACACGTGCGACACCAGAAGGTGCACGTGACTATTTAGTGCCAAGCCGTGTTTCAAATGGTAGCTTCTACGCACTTCCACAATCACCACAATTGTTCAAACAGTTGTTGATGGTGGGTGGTATCGACCGTTATTACCAAATTGCGAAATGTTTCCGTGACGAAGATTTACGTGCAGATCGTCAGCCTGAATTTACCCAAATCGACGTTGAAACATCGTTCATGAGTGACGATGACATCATGGATTTAATGGAAGGCTTAACGGTTAAAATGTTCAATGAATTATTGAATGTAAAATTCGATAAATTTGAACGTATGACCTATGCCGACGCAATGCGTGACTATGCATCTGACAAGCCAGATATGCGTATTCCATTGAAACTGGTTGACGTTGCAGACTTGATGCAAGACGTAGAGTTCAAAGTCTTCGCTGGCCCTGCAAAAGATCCTAAAGGCCGTATCGTTGCTTTACGTGTTCCTGGTGCTGGTTCATTGCCGCGTAGTGCGATCGACGAATACACTAAATTCGTTGGTATCTACGGTGCAAAAGGTTTGGCTTACATCAAAGTCAACGAACTTGAAAAAGGTATTGAAGGTCTTCAATCTCCAATCGTTAAATTTATCGAGCCAATCGTGCTTGATCTATTAAAACGTGTTGGCGCTGAAAATGGCGACATCGTGTTCTTTGGTGCGGATAAAGCTAAAGTTGTAAATGATGCGATGGGCGCACTTCGTGTCAAGATCGGTCATGACTTGAAGCTGACGACGTGCGAGTGGGCACCGCTTTGGGTGGTTGACTTCCCAATGTTTGAAGAAACTGACGATGGCAAATGGACTTCTGTTCACCACCCATTCACGCTGCCAAAATCAAGTGTTGAAGAAGTGAAGAGCAATCCAGGTGAAGCACTTTCTGTTGCCTACGATATGGTACTGAACGGTACTGAAATCGGTGGTGGTTCACTTCGTATCTATACTTTAGAAATGCAAAAAGCAATTTTTGAAGCTTTAGGTATTGGTGAAGAAGAAGCAGAAGAGAAATTCAGCTTCTTATTGAATGCATTACGTTATGGCGCGCCTCCACACGGCGGTTTGGCATTTGGTCTTGACCGTTTGATCATGCTCATGACCGGTGCGTCTTCAATTCGTGATGTAATTGCATTCCCGAAAACCAAGACAGCCGAATGTCCATTGACACAAGCACCTGCACCAGTTGAAGCAAATCAATTGCGCGACTTAGGTATTCGTTTACGTGAAAAGCCAAAAGCTGAAGAAAAATAAACCTTAAGTTTATGCTTCAACAAAAACCCTGCTTCATGCAGGGTTTTTTATCTTCGAGTTTTACTTTGCGAACAAGTCCGCTAGTGGCATAATAGGCTGCTTTTTATTGAGAGATCCGTCTTATGGCAATGCGTCCTGATGTACGTCGACATGCAATTGTACTTATTGTATTTTCACTTGCTCAATGGTTTTTCATGCGTTACATCTTGGCAAATGAACTCTTCAATATGGACACCAATCAACGCATTTTATACTTCTGTGTAAGTAGCTTGGCAGGTGCTCTACTGATTTTTGTCGCATTGATCTATATGGTGCTTAAAGGCAACGTAGATAAACAAGACTAAGATCATGTCTTTTTACGCTACCCTACTTCGTATTCTCCCTTTAGCACTTTTACGTAGTATCGCAAAAGTGGCGGCATACTTTATCAATCAAAATCCGAATAAAAGTATGCTGTGGAAAACCAGAGTCAACTTAGGTCTAGCCTATCCTCAACTTAGTCTAGAACAAAAAGAACAGCTCGCGAGAGAAAGCGTCACCAAACAATGCCTCAGCTATATTGAATCTGGTAAATGCTGGGCGATGCCACCTGAATGGAGCATCCAACAGATTCATACGGTACATCATCTGGACGTATTAACCGATGCGCTTAGTGATCCAAGAGGTGCACTGATCATTACCCCGCATCTGGGCACATGGGAAATGATGAATGCATGGGTACATCAATACGGTATTCCAACCATCATGTACAAACCCATGAAAGATTCTGGCTTTAATGCTTTTGCTTTACATGCCCGTCAGCGTCTTAACGCCACTTTAGTCCCAACTGATGCATCTGGTGTAAAGGCCTTGTTTAAAAACCTAAAACAAGGTGGCTTCAGTGTCATCTTGCCCGATCATGTCCCAGACCCGTCTGGTGGTGTTGTGGTTCCTTTTTTTGGAGTTCCATGTCTCACAAGCACACTTGCCAGTAAAATGGCACAAAAAACCCAATGCCGCTTAGTCGGCTTAAGTTGTTTCCGTCGTGAAGATGGTAAAGGTTTTGATGTGTATTGTGATAACCTGAATGATACACAACTATATGATCGAGATATCGAAGTTGCCACAACAGCACTCAATCAAGCCGTTGAACAGATGATTAACCGCTTTCCTGCTGAATATATGTGGGGTTATAAACGGTTTAGAGGTGGTCAACAGGATCACTACGTTTGATCTCCAAAAGTAAGCCCCCCCTACTCACTTAATTTTAAAGCCTGTAACACCGTCGTACGCATATTTTCTTGAAAGCCTTCAACACTATGTCTGTCTTTAATATATTGAATCGCTTGCTTGCCTAATATCTGGCGCTTTTCATCATCAAGCATGAGGTTTCGAATTGCATCGACAAAAAGATCAACTTTATCAAAACCATCTCCCAAAACATCACCAACATAAATACCAAACTTCTCGGTTAATTCTTCTGGATTCCGATTACTTACAAGCAATGTACCAAAAGACAGAGCCTCTAAAAATGAGATCGGAAGTGCCTCATGAATGGAGGTATTCACCAATATCTTCGCATCTTTCAGATATTGCTCTTTTTCTACCCCATCAACATGACCAGCAAAATGCAGATTCTCAATTGCATAATAATCTTTCATGATTTCAGAGTTTTTTTCATTTTCTCTAAAGGTTTGACCTAATACAAAAAACTCATATTCAGGCATTTTTTTAGCAATTTCACAAAACAACCAACCTCGCTTCACCGATTCAATTCGACCTAAAAAAATAATCATATTTTTTTTTCTGGTGTATATCAAAATGAAAATTTTCATCGATATCAATTGGATTTGGTAGATACTGGATATCAACATCATCATTCAATTGATATAAATCTTTGGCTTTTTGATTTAAAAAATATCCTTGTGATATGAACTTAACCCGGTCTTGTTTATACCATTCATGAACTAGGTCATATATTTTTTGATTATAATATGACGTTTCTGGGAATAGCTTTACGGTATTAATTTCATCCCACTCATAGTGAGGTCTTGGGTCTTGAACCCATAAAATTAATTTCTTGTTTGGATTCGGCTCATGTTTTAAAACATATTCATATGTGAGTTCAATGCTTAAGTAGAGATCGTAATCTTGTTTTTTTAACCATTGTTTCGCAAACCACTTCCCACGAGGTAAACGGTAGACATTCACATCATCGACTTGATATGACTCAGCAAAAAACCTGCGCTTTCCTCGTCCGAGCAAAACATCTACCTGAAAATCCTCATTCGGAAGATATTTGGCAATATGTCGTCTAGCTAAAAAACCATATCCACCATAAGCGGTACCAACTGCACCAAAAAACTCATCAATAATTAAACCTATTTTGATCTTTTTATGTGCCACATTCATCTTAAATTTTTTCTCTACACTTAAATTTCATTTCTAAACATTTTAGCCAAAATACTTTCAGGGGCAATTTTTTCTAAATCGACATTTCTCAACATTTCATTATATAAATGTACGCAGACTGTCTTAGAGCTTACAATATCTTCAATCTGTAGCCTTGGGTCCAATAACTGTCCAATACACTGATAATGTACAGGGTAAAAAAGATCGATAGGTTGGACTTGATCAACCAACTGGAGTGCATTGACAAAATAAGTAATTGCATCAGGGCCAATCACCCCCCATGGCATATCTGATATGTGTTGCCCAATACCCAACATTTTTTTAAATTTCAATCGTTTTTGACGAGACTTCTTATACCATGGTGGTACAAAAAATGGATTATAAGCTGCATCCAATAATGATTTTAATAAAGAACTGTCTTGTGGCAGTGCTAATACTGCACCATTAATCTTGTTGTCACTTTCATAGCCTAAAAGATAACGAGACTCAGGAATTATCATTGGTTTTAAACAATAGACATCACAATCAACATAAATACCAGAAACCTTCGTTAACAACTCGTATCTAAACACATCTGAAAACAGTGCATAACTGCCTGTTTGATTGTGCTTAAAAATCTTCTCTGCTGGAATAATTTGATTTGCATCTACACACTGTACGCCTTTAGGTACATCTGAAACTGTACCATAGGTATGCAAAAAGACCGTATGTCCTCGCATAACAAATGATTGAAGGCAAGAACTTGATATTTTACCTAGTGTATTACCAATCCATAGAGCATGAATCGTTGGAAGTTCCATTAGTACCTCATTAACCTAATCTATAAATTACTTAAAGATAATTTTCACTTTAAAAGGCAGTCGATATAACTGTAAAAAGACTCTTGTCAGTTCTCTTTTAATTTTATTTAAAGGACTCTGTTCTTTCTTTTTATAAGAATCTCTCCAAGATAAACTAGACTGGAATTTCTTATCATCTGGGTATAAAAGATACTCCTGAATACATAATGCAGGATTGACCTGATAAACTGGATATTCGCCATATTTCAAATACTTTTTAAACATAATTTGATCAACATGATCAACCACAGATAAATTCTGTATATAGCAAAGTAAGCTTTGAGCTGCTTTATTCGAAAGAATATATCCTGCTGTACCAAAATTAGGATTTAATAATCTTGAGATTATTCGGCCATTTTCCAGAGAGGTCTTATCTGTTAAAGATAAATAGTTAAATGCTGAATTTTTCTCTATCTTGATAATATCCCATTGAGCTTTTATCCAACCATGATCACTAAGAAAAGCTTTGGCCTGTCCCCCTAAATAAATATCATCTTCAAAGATCCCAATATAGTCGATGTTTTCATCAATTGCTTTTTTCCAAAGCAAAATATGACTAAATAAACACCCCAACTCACCTTGGCTTAAATGACAATTATGAATACGAACTGACAAGCGTGCTGCGAGTTCTTCAACCTGTTGAGGCTCTATGGCATCAAAAAAACTAAAAGCGATCCCTTGCTGCATAAATTGATCTTCGATATGTGTTCGACGATCAACTGCCGTTTTCAAGCTCACGACAAAATTTTTCACCACTTCATTTCCTTATTTAAATCCAACAGATTTTAGGAAAATAATATTTTTGATTTGCTGAAATACTCTAAAAAGCTCAAGCAATATTTTATCAACCCCACTTTTCTTATTATATTTCATCCGAACCTGACGCTCTTTATATAAGTGACTTGCAAACTTCACACTATCTTTGGTTGAATAAAGTGTCACATCTTGAATACACAACGCTGGCTTCATTTGGGAGACAGATAAAATTTGATCCTTGATCAAGCTCTCAAACATTAAATGATCTAAGGCAATCAGCTTATCCAACGACTGAATATAGCTCATTAATTGCTTAGCACCACTCAACGATAAAATATAACCTGCTGTACCTAAATTCTTACTTTTTAGATCAAACATAGCTCTTTGTGGCTGACTCATGAATTCTTTAAGTTTCGTCCCCAATACAACCTTCGGTGTAAATTCCTCTATTTTAATTAAATGCCAATCAGGCTCAATCCATCCATCATCTGCGAGAAATTCTTTAACATTTTCACCCAAATAAATATCATCTTCGAAAATTGCCATATGTGGAATATTTTCTGAAATTATTTTTTCCCACAAAAATACATGACTCATAAAGCATGCCACTTCACCTTTTGTCAGTGTATATTCATCGGTATTTAGACCAAGCCCTTGGGCAAATAATGCTGCAGGCTCTGGTGTTAAAGCATCAAAAAATTCGAAATCAATACTTTTTTTACCGAATTCACTACAAATATGCGCTCTACGCTCATGTGCGGTGGATAAACTAATAACAAATTTTTTCATAACAATGGAAACTTCGATCTTAGCTATATTCTACTGCCTTCCTCTTCCCCTTTCATCAATATTCTATTCCTCTATTGTTAAGAAATGTCCAACAAAGAATCCTTTAGATACATGCCTTTTTCATAATAATGACTCAGGGTTTTTCTTTCCTTTCCTGCAAGCTTGATCAACCTTGGCATTTGCTGAGGCGGGTAATTGATTGCCATATCGATCAGCACTTTTTCTTTCACCCATTGGTGCTTTACCTGAAAATACAGCGCATTTTGATCACAGTTAATTAAGCACATACTCGGCAAATGATGACGCATCACTTTCTGACAGGCCACATACGCCACTAGATATTCCAGACGACCAATCTGTTGAAACATATCCTGATAATCAGGTTCTGTTTCTTTCAATTTTTGCAGATAGGCTTTAGGCGTCATTTCAATCGCTTTCGCCAGTTCATCAAACCATTCTTTAAAGAAAATATTTTTCTCTGCACTGGCCAATAACCAATTCTCTAAGACGGGAAAATCTTTAAGTGTTGTATTCTTGGCACGGTAATAGGCAAAACTGTTGGTATGATTCTTTGCAATCAGTTCCTGAATCCAGTCTAAGCTTTCATAAACAAGGATGCTTGCATCCAACCAAATACCACCATATTGATAAATCAACTCAAAACGAAGCAAATCGGCCTTTTGTTGCGGCGTTGCCTTTGGGAAACGAGTAAAATCAATATCACAAAAGCTTTTCACTGTATCTGGCGTGAGAAAATGAACCTCATAATCCGGATTGGTCTTTTTAACCTGTTCAACACATTTTTCCACAAATCCAGCCAGTGGTCCTTCCCAATACATCCAGATTTTCTTTGGAATGAGTGCATCAGAAATAGTCGGATTAAGTACTATCAGATCTGCTTCATTGTCTATGGCATCATTAATCCCTCTCATTTTGTTCGAATACATCGTATAGAACTTTAAGAGATAGAATATTTTTTTAAATATTTTCATACAGATCACTCAGCCATATCTTCAAATCACCTCAGCTTTTTACTCAAGTGATTTGCCCAGAATATTTAATTAAAAGTAAAGATGCTTAAAAGCATAAAAACGGTCACGCCACATTCGTTTCTGTTTCTTTAGACCATGAGACGAATCGCGCTTTTCCAAGTCTTTACGCTGAATACCCTGTGTTGCAACCGTACCCAAAATATCACTGTCCAATCCAGCAGGTTTAACAAAAGGCTGCCATACACCAAGACCTTTTCCATTCTTGCTGAGCCAACCTTGGAAAAAGATATCGACAGGCACATGTATTTGTTTGCCAAGTTTTACAAACTCTTCCGCCCCTTTACGCGACCAAAGCAGCCCAACCCCACGGATCGGGAAATAATAAGCATGCCACAGGTTGTATTGATCCATCTGTACAATATCTTTGGCGAGTTTTTTCTTTTTCGCCGCCATATTGACCACATACCAATCCAGTTCTTTATGCTGATCCAGATAATTGAGGAGCGACTCAAGCTTGTGTTTAAAGTTGGGCAAAACCTGAATATCATCTTCTAACACCACCAAATAATCAGCGTCGCTTTCAAGAAACTTTTCAGCACAACCATAATGGCTCAGATAACATCCCAGCTCTGAATTCATCAGACTACGACCTAAAATTCGTTGAGCTTCGGCATCATCATATTGCTTAAACTCTGATAAGGCCTTACCACGCCCATCATAGGCCGAAAAACGGGTAAACGGCCATCCCTGTTGCTGTAATTGTGCGGTCGCACTCGCCAGACGCTGATCACTGCCATCAAGGTTAATTAGATAAGTTTCAACTTTCATCATTTATCCTTTGGCCGTTTCAGCCAATAAAACTTTCGGGATATAGCCTGCCAATTTTTGATTTAAAGCTGCATAAATTTCTGCCGCTGCCGCATCACTCAATTGATCCAGACTTTGCATACACCCATATTTAATCTGTTCATTACCCAAGCTTTGTAAGAAGCTGCTTAAACTGCTTTCATTTTTCAAATAGGCAATCTCAAGGTCAGGCTTTAACAAGGCCTCATCCTTTTGAATTTTCAAATGATTCATCAATGAAATCGGATTGATTTGTTCGACACTGCGGAACTTATACTGAATCTGTTTTTCTAGAAACTTAGGATGAGCAAGTAAATAATCTTGTAATATTTTACGGTCAACCGCGTGCGGATAATGGTGAATCTCAAAAAACTTTTTAAATCCAAGCATATCTGCACCTAACATTTGCGCAATCATATGTTTAGGTTGTATCGGCTTGGAAAAATATTGATTTAAAACCTGACGATACCAAAGCTTGGCCTTGAGCACAAAACTGCTTTGCCAATGCCCGTAAATCACCATTTTCTGATCAATCAGAATATCTTCTAATTGTGCTGGCGCGTTAAAAAAGAAATCATCATTCAAGTAGAAAAAGTAATCGGATAAACCCTGAATATTCCAGAGCATGGTTTCAATCGAACGTGTATTGAAAGTGGGTAAGTATTGCTCATACCCCATAAATATTTCACGATGATCAACAATTCGAATTTTACCCGCCTCACAAATCCCATCCTGAACAAAGTCATCAATCCATTGCGGTTGCTGACCATCTGTCACAATATAGATATGTCGACAAAATGGGACATATTTTAAAATAGATGCAACGTTATAATAAATTTCATGGTTGCTGGCAAAACGGGTATCACTAACGGCATCAGAAGCTTGTGTTTTGCCCTGATACTGCATGCGCTTCTGTTTCAACTTCGGATCATTGCCATCCACCCAAGCAATCACCACATCAACCGGTTGCATCATTTCACTCATCAATTCACTCTTAAACGATCCGAAAGCCCGAAAATACGGCCAAACATGTTTAATCTAGGAGCATATGATAACACCACTGATCTGTTCACAGTCAGTCTCTTTTCGTAATAGCGGAGGTATTCATTGTGCGATCATTCCATATAAATCAATATATTATAATTGTTTAAATTTTAATATCGATGAGGTAATCAGCAGATATATAATTCCACCTTGTTTACTGACTTTATTAACATCAACTTAACCCCTGACAATCCCTAACAAAATCAAACCTTTTGGAATCATTTTACACCTAAAATCACCACATTTTTATTAGACGAATTTAGGTATTTTTATTATAATTACAGGTTACTTTGACGGGATTTAATCTTTTGACTGATGATTTATAATTACTTTGAGTATCAAGCAAAAATAATTAGAACTAAATTTGTTTCAGATAAAGCGTATCTCACTAAACGTTTTATCTGCAAATTAGGTTATACCCCTGATTTTTGCTCGCCAAAAAGCTTCAATGAAAAAGTCACTGCCCGAATGATTTTCGAGCGGAGTCCCCTGTTCACAAAATTAGCAGATAAATGTGCAGTCAGACAGCTGGTTTCAGCAAAGGTTGGTGATGGCTATTTTGTTCCATTGATTGGCATTTACAAATGTATTGATGAGATTGATTTTAACCAGTTACCCAATCAATTTGTTTTAAAATGCACCCACGATAGTGGCAGCGCCATGGTCTGTCGCGATAAAAGCAAATTTAGTGTCGAAGCAGCAACCGCTAAAATCAAAAATCATCTTAAAATGAATATGTATTTTAGAAAGCGTGAATGGCACTACAAAGATATTTGCCCTAAAGTACTGGTTGAAGAATATGTAGAGCTCTATGTCGATCCGGCCAGTCAATCCGCCATTACCACGTGTCGTGTGCACTGTTTTGAAGGTCGTCCAGAATATCTAGAAATTGATGTCCAAGATGCTCAAGGCAATGACTATTCAAATATGTATGATACACAATGGCAGTTACAGCCATTTCGGGTCGATCTTAAAGATAATTCACCATCCGCTTTAGCTGCACCGAAACAATTGCAAGAGATCATTCAACTGTCAGAAAAGCTTTGTTTTGCGTATGGTTATAGCCGAGTAGATTTCTTACTCTCTCAAGATCATGTGTATTTTAGTGAAATCACGCTCACTCCGAATGCAGGACGAATGGTGATTACACCTGTAGAATGGGATTTAAAATTAGGCTCACTCTGGTTATCCTATTAGCCGTCCATCATGTATGTCGAATCTGTTAGGTACTTATGAAAATAGCGATTGCTGGAACAGGATATGTCGGGTTGTCAAATGCAATGCTATTTGCACAACACCATGAAACCATCGCCTTGGATATCCTACAAAGTAAAGTAGATTTACTGAATAACAAAGTATCACCGATTCAAGATCATGATATTTCACTCTTTTTAAAAGAAAAACAGCTCAATTTCACGGCGACTACAGATAAACAGCTGGCTTTTCAAGATGCTGATTTTATTATTATTGCCACCCCAACTGACTATGACCCTCAAACCAATTACTTTAATACGCAAAGTGTAGAAAGCGTCATTCAGGATGTACTGGCCATTAACCCCAATGCAACCATGATCGTCAAGTCTACCGTTCCCGTGGGTTTCACAGAGCAAGTCAAAAATAAATATCAGACTGAAAACATTATTTTCTCGCCTGAATTTTTACGTGAAGGTAAAGCGCTGCACGATAACCTCTACCCGTCGCGTATCATCGTTGGAGAACAGTCTGAACGTGCCCAGCAATTTGCCGATTTACTGGTAGAAGGCGCAATCAAGCAGGATATTCCTGTCTTACTGACCCATTCAACTGAAGCTGAAGCGATTAAATTGTTCGCCAATACCTATCTGGCGATGCGGGTGGCCTTCTTCAATGAATTGGATACTTACGCACAAAGCTTTGGCCTAGATACCAAACAAGTGATTGACGGTGTTTGTCTCGACCCTCGTATCGGCAGTCATTATAACAATCCATCTTTTGGCTACGGCGGCTATTGTCTACCAAAAGATACCAAGCAGTTATTGGCCAACTATAACAACGTCCCAAGTAATCTAATTAAAGCGATTGTGGATGCTAACCGCACCCGTAAAGATTTTATTGCGGATTCGATTCTAGCAAGAAACCCAAGCACAGTGGGCATCTATCGTCTGGTGATGAAAAGTGGCTCAGATAATTTCCGTGCTTCAGCGATTCAAGGCGTGATGAAGCGATTAAAAGCCAAAGGTCTGGAAATCATTATCTACGAACCGACCTTTCACGAAGACAGCTTTTTTAAGTCTAAAGTGACTCAAGATCTAAATGAATTCAAACAAGCTTGTGATGTGATTATTGCCAATCGCCTCTCCAATGAATTGCTAGATGTACAAGATAAAGTTTATACCCGAGATATTTTTGGAGGCGATGAATGAAAGTTCTAGTCACAGGTGCTGCTGGATTCATCGGCTTTAGTGTTGCAAAAAAACTGCTGGAACGCGGTGATGATGTGGTCGGTTTTGATAATTTTAACGATTATTATGATCCATCCCTGAAAGAGGCCCGTGCTCAGCAATTACAACTGCTGGCTGAGCGCAACGATACAGGCAGTTTCACTCTGATTCGTGACAATCTCGCCAATAAAGCCGTGGTGGATCAATGCTTCCAAGATCATCGTTTTGATCGTGTGATTCATTTGGCCGCGCAGGCTGGTGTACGCTATTCACTTGAAAATCCACATAGCTATGTGGAGAGCAACCTGATTGCATTTACCAACATTTTGGAAGCCTGCCGTTACGCAGCAACACCCCACCTAACCTATGCCAGCACCAGTAGTGTCTATGGTGCTAACACCACCATGCCTTTTAGCGAGCAACATGGTGTGGATCATCCGCTACAATTCTATGCCGCAACCAAACGCGCCAATGAATTAATGGCACATAGCTACAGTCATTTATTTAAATTGCCAACCACAGGACTGCGTTTCTTTACCGTCTATGGCCCGTGGACACGCCCAGATATGGCCTTGTTTAAATTCACCAAGAACATTTTTGAAGGCAAACCAATTCCTGTGTTTAATCATGGCAATCACACCCGTGACTTTACCTATATCGATGATATTGTTGAAGGGATTATCCGTACTAGCGACAAGATTGCGACCCCTGATGAGACTTGGGACAGCAACCATCCAAATCCATCCACCAGCAATGCTCCGTTTAGAATTTTCAATATTGGTAATAACCGTACGGTAAAACTGATTGAATATATTCAGGCGATTGAAAAAGCAGCAGGTAAAGAAGCAATTTTAGACCTGCTTCCTCTTCAGCCTGGCGATGTACCAGATACCTTTGCCGATAGTTCTGCGCTAGAAAATTATGTGGACTATAAACCAGCCACTTCGGTGGTTGATGGCGTGAAAAACTTTGTCGATTGGTATCGCCAATATCACAATATTTAACAACCCTTAAAGCAAAAAAATCAGGCATTCCGCCTGATTTTTTTATCCTATTCATCTATTCAATTTCAAGATGAATAACACTTGGATTATTGCCAAGACTCTTTAATCCAATCCGATGGCAATACATAGCGATACCACTTACCACCACCACCACTGATCGCATCAGGTGGATTAATCTCACCATGGAAAATAATGATTTTTGCGCCTTTTGGTTTGATAGGCGGCTGGAAATAAGCAAATGGCACTCGTCTTAAACAGTGGTATTTATAGCTTTTGCACCACTCTTTATTCCAATAACTCAATTTGCCTTCTTTATGCACAAACCAAGACAGGTACTCTTGTTCATTACGGAACTTTTGACTGATCTCTTTAAAGTTTGCACGGAAGTACGGCAAGATATCTGGAAAAGCCCCCAGTTTAAAACGATAAACCGAACTATTGCCTGTGATACGCCAAGGGCGTTTCCAGTCGTGAATCACCAAGAACTCACCTTCCGCTTGGAAGAAGCAGTCAATATTATCAATAATGACCACGTCCAAATCGAGGAATAAAGCATTGCCTTTTAAGCCATACAGATCAGGTTCAAAGGTCGACAGTTTATTCCAGCCACGCTCAGGGCTACCTGCGGGTAAATCTAGAGATGGAATCGGAAAACATTGAATATTCGGGTCAATACCCTCGGTACGATCAGTCAAGCACACCATTTTAAAAGGCAGAGTCAAATGACGTTTGACCATGTTATACAAACGGTTGACGTACTCAGCACCATACTTGGTTCCCCACTTCATGCACAAGATCACATTGTCTTCATGAGTTGCCGAATTTTGTTGAATATCTACCATCTGATAACCTTAAATGCTTGAGATACGAGGCTACACTTTGTCCAAAAAAACAAAAGTGTTCAATCATATGCACTGAATATACGCTCATCTTAGCATAGAGCGGATTGTTTTTTTTAGTATTAATTCGTCAATAAAAAAGCGAAGCCTAAGCTTCGCCTTTGTGCACGATTACAGCTTATTTAATATAAGTTAACCAGTGTGCATATTTGTCATTGCGACCTTGTACTGCATCAAAGAAAGTCTTTTGAATCACAGTGGTAATCGGACCACGTGAACCACAACCAATTTCACGGTCATCATATTCACGAATCGGTGTTACTTCCGCAGCAGTACCTGTAAAGAATGCTTCATCTGCAATGTAGAATTCATCACGAGTAATACGACGTTCAACCACTTCATAGCCCAGGTCTTTAGCAATGGTAATCACGGTTTGACGGGTAATCCCTTCTAACGCGCCACCTGCTAAATCAGGGGTATGCAACACGCCATCTTTAATCAGGAATACGTTCTCGCCCGCACCTTGGCAAACAAAGCCTTGTGGGTCAAGTAACATCGCTTCGTCATAACCTGAGCGTGCCACTTCCTGATGCGCCAAGATCGACACGGTATAGTTACCACATGCTTTAGCTTTACACATGGTCACGTTTGGATGGTGATGCGTGAATGAAGAGGTTTTTACACGAATACCACGTGCCATTGCTTCTTCACCAAGGTATGCACCCCAGCCCCATGCTGCAACTGCGGCATGAATGGTGTTGTCAGTTGCGGCAATACCGAGTTTTTCAGAACCAATCCAAATCAATGGACGTAAATAGCAAGATGCTAATTTATTTTCACGCACCACATCGATTTGTGCTTGTTCTAGTGTCGCTTGATCAAATGGAACATTCATTTGATAAATTTTTGCTGAATTTAATAAGCGTTTAGTATGATCTTGCAAACGGAAGATTGCTGTACCATTCGAGGTTTCGTAAGCTCTGACGCCTTCAAAGACACCCATGCTGTAGTGTAGTGTGTGAGTTAAGACGTGAATTTTTGCATCACGCCAATCAACTAATTTTCCATCTTGCCAAATAAAACCATCACGATCAGCCAAACTCATCGCACATACTCCATTTTCTTTTTTACACAATTATTCACTTTCCAATGCTTGCGCAGTTGGATCAATTAATCTTTGCCATAACTTGCAAACGATCTCGCGGGTATCGTGCCAATCCGCAGCATTGACTTGCATAGATTGATTTGCAAGCGCTAGACGGTGGCTCTCAGCTCGTTCACGGAGATAAGCGTGTATTAATGCTGTGGCATCTTCACTGGATAAGCAGCCTGCTTTAGCAGCATCTTCTAGAATTCTTACATTATCGGAAAAATGGGCGAGATCTGTATTCGTCCCACTCCATGCAAGCACAGCATACTGTGCCATAAATTCGATATCAACGATACCACCTGAGTCCTGTTTTAAATGAAAAATCCCATGTTTTTTTTGCTCAGAAGATGATCCCAAATGATCTTTCATCTTTTGACGCATTTTCAACACTTCTTCACGCACCACATTTTCATCACGTACTTGCGTCAAGATTTGACAGCGAATCTGTTCAAATTGCGTGCATAATCCACGATCTCCTGCAATTGAGCGAGCACGTACCAAGGCTTGATGTTCCCATAACCAGGCACTCTTCTGTTGATATTGCTCATAAGCTTTTAAACTGGTGACCAACATCCCCGCTTCACCCGATGGTCGCAGACGGGTATCAATTTCATAGACACGCCCGTCCAAGGTTTGTGTGGTCATCAAGGACATAAACTTCTGCGCCACACGAATGGCAAACTCAGCACCACTAATACCCTTACGGCCATCAGTTTCACTTTGCTCTTCAAAGGCATGGATAAACACCAAATCCAAATCTGAACCATAGCCCAACTCAATGCCACCCAATTTGCCATAGGCAATCACGGCAAAACCTTTGTTATCGAGACTGCAACGCTGTCCATCATTTCCAACTGGATAGCCATGACGCTGTGCAACCGCCTCATAAGCCAAACGCAAAGTCGCCTGTACACTGACTTCAGCAATATCAGTCAAGGCATCGGAGACTTTCATCAACGGACTTTCTGCCAGTACATCACTGGCAGCAACCGTCAATACATTACTCTTTTTAAATAAGCGCAGCACCCGCATCTGATCCTCGACTTGATCAATCTCGATGCGTAGTAATTGTTGACGCAGTGAATCTTCCAAATCTTTGCGTTGTGGCAAACCAAAATCCATCGACAGGAATTCATCCAACAACACTGGATACTGTGCTAGTTCCTCACAAATCCATGGACTGACCGTTGCCATCTTGACCAGTCTCTGTAACGCGCCACGGCTTTCCATCAACATCACCAGATAGACGGTACGACGTAGCACCGATTCAACCAATGGCATCAAACGTAACAGCGCCATTTGCGGTTGATCCGACTGTAAAATTGCTTCGATTAAATGCGGCCAGAATTTCTTTAACCGCTCTAAGGCACTGGCAGGGATTTTGCGTAATGCCTGACCATGCCAAAAGTTTTGAATTAAATTCTTGGCATCATCATCCAATACGGCATTAAGTTTTTGTTCAAGCTGCACAAAATCATCAACTGGCTCAGCAAACTCTTTTTCCTGAATCAACTGCTTAAACTGGACTTTGACCTTGTCACGTTTCTGATTCAACACATCCAAGAAGGCAGCCCAATCAGCAAAGCCAAGCGTATCCAACATCCGTTGTCTCTGTTCAGGCTCAGTGGGTAAAGATTGGGTTTGCTGATCATTCAAGGCTTGAATAGCGTGTTCAACTCGTCTTAGGAATAAATAAGCATCTTCCAGATCAATCACTGCTTGCTGATCCAGCAGCTCCGCTTCACCCAAATGATGCAAATTGACCAGACATTGACGATCTTGTAGTTCGCGCTTCGATCCGCCATAGATCAACTGGAACACCTGCACGATGAACTCGATTTCACGAATCCCGCCTGCGCCTAGCTTAATATCCTCTTCAATATTACGGCGCATGACTTCGCGTTCGATCATGGCCTTCATTTCACGCATGGCGGCGAAAGCGGAATAATCGACATAACGACGGAATACGAAGGGACGTGACATGTCGAGCAATTCTTCGCCCGCTTTGCCACCGGTAATCACCCGCGCCTTAATCCAAGCATAACGTTCCCACTCACGCCCATGCTGGCTTAAATATTTTTCCAAACCACTATGACTAATCGCCAATGCTGAACCATCGCCCCACGGACGCAAACGCATATCAACACGGAATACAAAACCATCAGCGGTAATATGATCGAGCAAATAAATTAGCTTCTGTCCCCACAGAATACAGAACTGCTGTACATCAATACATTTACGTCCATTGGTTTCGCCTTGTTCATCAAAGGCAAAAATCAGGTCAATATCACTAGAAAGATTCAGCTCTTGGGCACCGAGCTTACCCATCCCAATTACAATCAAGTCTTGTAACTGACCTGAATAACCGATGGGTTCACCGTGTTTGGCTAGTAAGGGTGGTAATGCAAAAGCTTTGGCGGCACAAATACTGGCATCAGCAAAATCTGATAGCTCACGTGTTAGTGTCACCACATTGGTGAGTTGATTGGCATCTTGCCAAATCCAGCGAAACATCAGCTTGGCACGGAGTATGCGTAAGGCTTTCATCCATGATTGTTCATCGCTGACCTCAGCCACAGCCAGTTGCACTTTTTGATAGATGGTTTCGGTCGACAGCGAGTCCAGAAATTGATCTTCGGAATAGTCTTGTTCTAATTGTAATGTGTATAAATTTAAAACTTGTTCAGCATATTGGCTTGCAACTAAGGTTTTTTGTAGCTGTTGCGCATTCATATAAAAAAGCTCGACTGATGTCATGTCATCTAGGTTAGTTATATCAGTTACAAGCTTATCTTTAAAATCTCTTTAGACTAATTTCGCTTTGCTTTTTTGTTGATCCGTACATAAATCAACCTGTTCACGTTCGATTGGCAGCAACACGGTAAACACCGTACCTTCGCCTTCATTGGAGCTGACATTGATTTCACCCAAATTCATTTCCACAAAGCGCTTACACAAGCTTAAGCCCAGACCTGCACCCTTCTCTCCTGCAGTGCCTTTATAACTCATAGTAATCCGTGGCTGGAACAAATCGTTGATTTGTTGTTGAGTCATACCAAGACCGGTGTCTTTGACATAGACTTCAACATAAGTGCCTTTATGTTGTGCTTGGATATAGACTTTGCCCGTACCATCGACATCGGTAAATTTCAGCGCATTAGACACCAAGTTCTGAATCACCGAGGTGATCATATTCATATCAGCATAGACTTTAAGATTTTCATCGACTTCATTAATCAGTTGAATATTCTTCTTAATTGCTAAAGTTTTAAGAATATCGGTCACGATATTGGTGATCTGGCGCAGCTTAAAGTTGATGGGGTGATAGACGAACCGCCCACCTTCCGCCATCGCCCAATTCAGTAAGCTTTCCAATAAGTTATAAGTCGATTGCGAAGTATCATAAAGATAGTCGGCAATATTCTGAATACTGGATTCATCTAAGGTTTCACGTTCTTTCGCCAATATTTCCGAGAAGCCTAATAGCCCATGAAATGGTGCACGTAAGTCATGGGAAATAATCGAAAAGAATTTGGTTTTACTAAAATTGAGTGCAGCTTCTTGTTCGTATAATTCTTTCAGCTCGTCATGGTTAAACTTCAATTCCAGTTGTTGCATGAAGTTGATGCAATGTTCTTGCAGCAGTTGTTTTTGCAAGTCACTAAAGCCTTGTGCAGCTTCATCAAACAGGATGATATAACCCAGTGAAGTTTGATCTGGATGCCTGAGATGTAGAGCAACCGCAGTTTGGATTTTCTTTTTCAGTGGTGCAAGGAATGCCAGTAAGGTTGAGTATTGCGGATGATCGCTATCGACCAGATCTCCATTCACAAATAGCGTATTTAGACTTTTGGTAATTTTTGCAGAATCAATGGCTTTGAGTTTTTCAGGGCAACGGTGCCACAGATAGGGTTCTTGGTGAAATGACAGCAGTGCGGTACTGGCTTGCATCAGTTTTCGGTTAAACTGTAAAAATTGCTCAAGCAAATTCTGCTCTGAAGTCAGCCCCAAAGAAAGAGAGATTTTACAAGCACTTAACTTTTCGGCTTGCTGTAGTTCTAATAATTGAATCGTCATTCCCGCCTCTCGAATATTTTCGTTATACGGTTCTTTACGTTTTATAAAAAAAATGTGAAAACTATCACTTAGTATTAACAAACTTTAACAGAAAAGGCAATTGTTGATTCAATCAATTCGCAACAAAACGTGAAATTTCATTAAATTTTAACTTTGTAAGTTCCCTACCTGCTCCCTACAAAGTAACTAACAGTATTGCAAACTCCATCTTTACTATTTAAATCTACATCCATTTTGGAGAGACTCATTCTTTATAAATTAATTATTTGATCTGCTTCTGTTATTTTTTGCATAAACTTTTCTGCATGTGACAAACTTGATGCTTGCAATAAAGCAACAGCTGCGGCCATAAAGCTAGCAAAACCAAGGATAACGGTACAGAGAACAAATATAAGAGGTGTCTCCTTGGACATCAAAAAGCTAGAGAACCAAGGAGAAATCAAAAAAGGAATAGAAACTATAAATGCAAATAAAAAATACTGTAGATTAAAAAATAAATTTTGTTTTTTACAGACCTATCATTTTTAAGCTTTAGGCTAAAATTATTTACATCAACTTGCCCAAGACTTGGTAAATATATTATAAATTCTTTGCCAACTTTATAATGATGTATAAGCTCATCTAGCTTAATTAAAAAATTTTCGTCAAGTTTGATTAAATAACATAAAAACTTAAAGTCTATTAATTCAGATTTTACTACATCCTGTGCAGCTCGATCTGAGACCAATTTATTCTTACCCTGTTCCTTTCCATAGAACTCATCGAAAAAACGTATGGTTGCGTCTAAGCGAGTCGAGAAATCCTTATGTCTTAATGATAAAACTTCCTCTCTTTTATAAAAAAGACCTATTACAGCTGCTAGACCTGCAAGTATTGGTATCCAATCTTTTAAATTTTCCATCTGACATTACTCCTTCACAAACAGACTCGGAATAACAGGCATGCCACACCACTGAGCTATACTGTTATAACTTCTTCCTAAACTTTTAAGTAAATCTAGAGCTTTGCCACCCTTTTCTACTAATTCACTCGCCTCAGTACCTACTTTATTTGCTTCATTTAAAAACTTAGCTAATTTTTTCATACCATTAGAGTCTTTAATATCCTCAGGATTATCTGAGTTTCTATTGTTGTCTAAAGCATTTTGAATCATTGTAAGTTTGTTCTTCAGAGCCTCGTTATCAGCAAGATCAATCAGTTCCTCTAGATCATCATTAGATTTTAAGATCTCAGCTTTATGATTAATCACTATGGATTGCGAATTTGTAAGCTGATTATTTATATATATGGGTGAATTTGGACGGACTAATGCCTGACTAATAATGTTTTCTAAAAACTCTTTATCTTGTTTCAGCTCAATAATTCTATGTTCTTTCATTTCTACAAGCTGATACTGAAACTTCAACTCTGATTCAAAGGTTCCCAATTTAGTTTTTAATTCTGCAACATCCAAGTAATTATCGTAAAACTGTTCAGGCTGTATATCTCTATGAATCACTAACCCAAACTCATCGAATGCACGCTCTATAACTTCTTTATCACCATTAGCGGATTCGACAACTAAGCGGACAGCATTATCATCTTGCTCAATACGCACTTTAGCATTCTGTTCAGGATATTTTTTCCTCATGACAGTCCCGAAGTAGTTGAGTATGCCTAATCCTGCTTGATAATGCTCTGGTTTAAATTCAATTGAACGCTCTATTTTAATCGAATCTGAGTTAAGCTCAAAAAATTCAATTTCAGTTTCTTTAAAACCAAGATCAAAAATTAAAAAAGGAGCTTCAAATGACAATCCTTTATAATTATTAAGTAACTTAAGAATCCTTTCAAAGTAAAATATATCTTTCAAGTAATAATCACAACCAATAGTATATTGCACTCCTATATCAATTTTTTTAATTTATAATTTTCTTGAACATCTTTTATTGCCCATATAAGAGTATCTTCTTCATTAAAAAACTCTTTAACAGATAACCGATTTTTTATATGTCCAAGCCCACCAATATAACCACCTCGATCACTAAATGGAGAGTCAAAATTCCTATAATAATCTTCAACCCAACCTAAATCTTTAAGATTATCTCTAACTAGTAATTGCATTCTTATGGATTGATCATAATTTACATTATATGAGTTACTTTCATCACAGACTAAATTTTCTACATCTATTGAAGAAAGAAAGTTAGAAAACTCTTCAGGATGATTTTTTTCTAACTTTTCCCAAGCTCCGTTGTAACTCAAAACTTTTGTAATATACATTTATAAACTCTTATAAATTTAAAATTTTTAATTTGATGTATTTATAACATTTTTATTATTCTAAAAAAATATTGAACGAATGAACTTATGTTTATTTGTTCAAAAGAACTTTTAATCGCTTTTTTTAATTCCAAAACTTTCAGCAAAATTTCCAACCAAAGTCAGCAAAGTTGCATGCTGTGCGGGGTCAACCTGATCCCAGAGTTTTAACAACAAAAAACCAGAAATACCGTAAAAAAACACACGTACCAGAAATTAAAAAACCCCAAGCCTTTAATACCAGCTTGGGGTCTTTGAATCTTGGTCCGAGGGTCGGACTCGGTTATATCAATAAGATACTGATATAAATAAATTATATTAAGGAAAATAAAATTATATCCTTAACTATATCCTTATTATTTATTCCTTAGCCACTCGATAAACCGTTGCAATTCCTACACTTACAGCCTTTGCAATTTCTTCTTTCGTCATATCGCCTTTGCTTAATAATTGTTTAATTCGCTCATGTTTAGCTGTATTGGCTTTCTTTCCAGTAGGGACATATCCTGAACGTGCCAAGCCTTGTTTGATTCTTTCCTTGCGCTTGTCATTGTCTAGCTTAGCCATTGTTGCCAGTAGATCAATAAGCATGGCATTGATGACATTCAATATCTCACCTGTCATGCCATCATTGGTTGTATGTGTAGTTGGTAGATCAGCAACGATTAAGCGTAAGCCTTTCGCCTTGATCTTATCTTTTAGAATTGCAAAGTCATCTTGTGAAAGTCTGCTAAGTCTGTCCACGCTTTCAACTAAAAGAATATCGCCTTTATTCGCCTCTGTAAGTAATTGGTTTAATGCTGGGCGTTCAAGCTTCGTACCTGAATAGTTTTCAATATATGTGCTGTATTGGTCACCATAGCTTTGACTGAATAAAACAAGATCGCTCAATGCTCGTTCTGCATCTTGATCTTTGGTACTTGCTCTTACATAAATACGAATTGTCATATCATTAGCCTTTATCATATAGCTATCATTTAATATGATTTATGATAAAACTATCATTTAACTAAGTAAATAGGTTAAATGATAGCTACCTAAATATAATTATCAAATTATCTTTAGGGTATAGTCTAATGATAGGTAAAGGTCTACAAACCAAAGCCCCCTGTAAATTCACTTTGATTGAATTCAACTTTTTTAACAACAAAGTACTTAAAGAATAAATCAAGTAATTCGAGAAAATCTTCAGTGGTCTTATCATCATATTTATATGTGTAAGGTCCATTCTTTTTATACTGAGTTACATCTAATATTTCAAAGATTTCTGGATGCGCTTCCTTTTTTCTTTTCATAGTTACTTTAACTTTTAATCTTTTAGTAGCACGCTCAGCAAAATTATATTCTTTCTCATTACGCTTCTCCGTTATAGGATTAACAATTTGAATTAAAAGAATTAACTCCTTGTACTTAAAGGATAAAACATTATCTTCTTTAATCTCATGATCGAAATCGGGACAGGTAGAAAGGAACTCTGTTGTAATCAAATACTTTAGATGGTTTACATGCTCTTCCAACTGTCTAGCTTTCTCGCTTTTATAGGCTTCAAATTCATTTTGTTGTTCAATAAGTAATTGAAGTCCATCCATATCAAATGCTCTTCTTTGAAAATAAGGGATAATCATTAAGTATAGTCGATGAAGATTGTTGCCGTAACTGCCTATGTTCACTCTTAAAACCACATTGATGGTTTTGCCGTGGTGTGCCCTTTGGCAAGGGGAAATACCTTTCCAAAATTTTTGACTGTGATGCAATTACCCAACACACCTATTGGCTTGACCGATCAAGGGGATATGGGGTCAAAAGTCAAAGGGAAACACCTAAATAAAGACCGTCCCCCCATGAAATTTTCTCTTGGTCAAAAGTCGGAGGGAGGGGGTATCATTTTTGCGGTTCATATTGGTGCAAAAATAGAGAAATACAAAGAATATGGTAGGTTTTGCCGGCTTTGTTGCACAAATAGACGAAAGATAGAGTTGTTCTAATCTTCAGATATTTATGCAACAGCCACCGTTTTAGCTGTACCA
>NZ_JALGBR010000020.1:0-56520 GCF_022808535.1 Acinetobacter sp. NIPH1876 | reverse complement strand
ACTTCATAAATGCTTTGTCCATTATCACCGATCGTCTCGGTCACACTTATGTTCTTACCTTCGGTCACTTCGGTTTTCGCTGTCGCTGCTGCTTTATCCAACTGACCTTTGTTTACGGCATCACTTGGGGCTGCACCATCTGCAACATTAGTAATTCGGTTATCTGCGGCATCAATGCCATCCTTAGTGATGCTTGGACCATTGCTAATCGTTACGCCATTATCATTAATAACGGTACCGCCAGCGGTCACGCTATCTACTTTCAGGTCTTTGTTTAAACCGTATTGAATGGTATTACCCGCCTTGGTCACCGTGAGGTTTTCTTCATCATCAACAGTACCAATATCAACTGTGTCACCTGCTTTAATCGCATCCGCGTCAGCACCATTCGTTTGTAAGTTCCAACCTTGATCCAATGCTTCAATTGCATCACCAACATTGTTAATTGGGGTCTCATTGACGATATAGCTAGGTGCTGAGATTGTGCCATCTGGATTGACGGTTGAACCGCCACCCAAATGATTAGCCGTTGAATCTGCAAGGTTTCCTAAAGCTTGTTGGGTTGAATAAAGCTGTGAACCATTAATCGCATCGGTGCTGGTTTCACTTACCCGGCCCGCTGCCACATTGGTAATTTGACGCTCATTACCAGCACTGCCTACACTGACTACACTGCTTGGTGTTGTACCTGCATAACCATAAGTGATACCCCCCACCGTACCATTGGCAGTTGGATTAGCTGCTTCAGTCACAGAGCCTGCACCAAGCGCAACATCATCCGCATTAGTTGCCGTTGCTCCAGAACCGAGTGCCACACCGCGTGTTGCTTGAGCATTAGCAGTATCACCCAAAGCAATTGCACCTGCGGCTGCTGCTATGGAAGTATTACCTAAAGCCACTGAACCTTGTCCAATGGCTTGGTTGGTGTTACCAATCGCAACCGCACCACTTGCCATGGTTGAGGCAGCAGTATCACCTGCGGCAGTGTTGTCTTTACCTAAAGCAACCGCACCACTACCACTGGCTCTGTTTGGATCGCCAATTGCAACCGCACCATCACCATTGGCAATCTGATCACGTCCAATCGCAACCGCACCACCTTCGGCTGTTTCAGAATTGGCTGTGGTGCCATCTGAACCAATTGAGACATTTTTTCCTGTTGCACCCGTAGTGACACCATTCCCCATCGCAATGTTGTCACCCTCTGTGCCCTCCGCTGTAGCCGCATTACTGCCAATCGCAATATCATTGCTACTTTGAGCCTGTGCATCCGTTCCAATTGCCGTTGCATCATCTGCTGTCGACTGTGCACCTTGTCCAATGGCAGTCGCTCTCAAAGCATCAGCCAGTGAGCGATGACCAACTGCAGTTGCACCATCAGCCGTAGCTCGTGCAGACAACTCTTTGGCATTGCCAGATCCAATTGCAGTAGAGTCATTGCCTGACGCAGTCGCATTTACCCCCATCGCTAAAGAGCCATGACCTATCGCTTGTGAAACGGCACCAAAAGCAACGGCACCCAGCCCAGCTGCGTTAGCTTGCACCCCAAAAGCAGAAGATGCTGTACCTGTCGCTTTAGAGGTTAAACCATAGGCCGATGAAAAGTTCCCCGTTGCAACCGCTTGTACCCCAACCGCAGTCGCTCCCTGTCGAGCTTCCGTGGTTGGATACACATTTGCCACCAAAGTGCCGCCTGTGACTTGCGTATATTCAGCACTCAGTGCTGAATTTAGAGCTAAGCGATTAACATCATCACCACCAATAGCAATAGAGGAGTCACCGACTGCACGGGTATTGGCACCTAATGCAACGGATTGATCACCACTTGCCTGAGCAACCTCACCTATCGCAATGCTTTGACCGTTGTTTGTGTTAGATGATGCTGTTGATGCTTCAGCACCAATTGCAATAGCACCTTTATTGGCTGCATTGCTTCGCCGACCAATGGCCACCGAGTCATTCGCGTTGCCTGTTGCATTGGTTCCCATTGCAATTGAATCGGCCCCTGTGGCATTTGGTGCAGTAGCCGGATCATAATTTCTGGGTGAATTACTACTTCCAATGGCGATACCACGCTGCCCACTGACCGTTGCTGAATGTCCCAAAGCAACACCGCCCGTAGCACCTTTATTCACTGTTGCAGTGTTACCCTGTGCAATGGAATAATCTGCATCTGCAATGGTTTGACGACCAAAAGCAATTGAAGTCTGACCTGTGACACGGTTGGCAACACCAATCGCAATACTATTGGTACCAATCCCTGTGCCATCAGGTGTTCCAGTAGGATCATCGACAACCTGATTGCCAATCCCCATCAAGATATTATACCCCCCCGTCCCGACAGTACTATTGCCTTGGCCTACGAGTACGTTATGAAAACCTGCACTGGTATCTGAATTATTAGCCGTTCCAATTGCAGTTGCTCCGCCCGCTCCTTTAATTATATTTTGGCGTCCAACTGCTGTCGATGCGCTATGGACTGATCCTGACGATGCACCTACAGGTACACCACGTCCATAGGCAACAACACCAGACCCTCGCCGATTGGTCATATTTTGGGCTCTTGTTGGATCAGTACCTGAGATATCATTACCGCATCCCACGGCCGTACCATTACCACCATTGATAGTGGCTTCATTCACCCCAGCCCCACATTGTGATGAAGAAGGCGAAATGGCCATACTGGAGCCGTTATTTGAAGTCCCCCCACTGGTATTTGCAGCAGCAAAAGCCCCTGCGCTCCAGAATACTGAACTAATCGTAAGTGCAATTAAGGTAGGTTTAAGCAGAGTTTGTTGATATGTTGAAGCAGGAGAGGCAATTTCTGTTTTTATTGATATACTTGCTGCTACATTACGTTTTTTTGTTGCGCCACGAGCATTTTCAGAAACGACTGTCCATAGACTTAGACTTTTATTCCAGACTAAGCGATATATTTTATTCATAATTAGGTGCCTTTATATTAAAGCAAGTTAAACACCTATAAATTTAATAAAACAAAAACAACAAACACTTAACAATTTATGATTATTTTTAACAATTAGTTCACATTTTTCTATAATTACGCGCATTATTCCCAGTAAGCATACTAAGCAACAAAACAGGACTCAATAATTAACATAATAGGACTTTTTAAGGCTAAACTACGATTGTATATTTAAGCTGAGTTATAAATATGTTTAGCTCAATCTATTGAATTTATTCTCAAAACATATGAAAAAACAAATGCTTAATATTCATAATGATTATCTAAAAATACTGGTAGATACTGCAACCACATTTGGTGTCCCAAAAGCTGAAGTTATTCGTCATGGTCAAATTCCTTTATCTTTACTGACTGATAATAATAACTATGAGCGTATAAGCTTTGACCAATGGACAGATATTATTATTCGACTATTAGAACTTTTACCAGACAAAGCGGTCGGCTATCAGTTTGGTTTAAATTGTAAACTCACCTCGCATGGTGCACTCGGTTTTGTCATTATTACCAATAGTTCGATTGGTAAAGTACTGGTAGATTTACAGAAATACTATAGTATGCGTATCCACAAAATGGATTTATCGGTACTCAATAAAAATAATAAAATTATCATCCGCTTCAATCCACTTTACCAACTTCCTACGCATTTAAATGAAAGTAAGAAAAATACTGTAAATAAATTTTTTATTGAAAGTGCTTTAATTGATATTGTTAATAACCTACAAATGGTTACCAACTTTAATTTAACTGGTGTCAATGTTCATGTGACTTGGGATAAAGATGCTTATCATTCACTCTATGAAAAACGCTTACCCAATTTTCATTTTAATCAAGACTACAATCAGATTACGTTTGACCAAAAATGCTTAGACCTACCACTGACCTTTAGTTCGAATAGTGCCTACCAACTTGCAATGGAAATGGTGAATAAGGAATACCTTTTCTATCAAGATCAGGATAATAAAATTATTTTAAAAGTGAACCAACAGTTAAAATTTACCCCGGGCTTAGGTTTTCCAAGCCTGACCGATGTTGCAGGTAAATTAAAATTATCTGAAAGAACTTTAAAAAGAGAGCTATCTCTTGCCAATACGACCTTTTCTGCTCTGCTGCAATCAAAGAAATTTGAACTTGCAAAAAAGCTGATTGACTCGAATCGTAATATCCAAGAAATTTCCGATTTACTCGGTTATAGCCATATCAGTGCCTTTTCTAGAGCATTTTTAAGTTGGACAGGGAAAAAACCGAGTGATTATATTCGGGAACAGCGAGTTTCAATTAAAAATTTTTATATACAGCAATCCAAGAAACTATATAAAGAATAAGAAATTTTAAATATCAATCAAAGCAGCACTCAACATCATTAACCACAATTTTATACATAATATGCATTTTTCACCCAAACTATTCCATTATCTAAAAAATGAAGATACATTATAAAAACTGAGTTTCACCTCAGTCGTTGATACCCCGAATTAGACGACTGAGGCTTTTTATTCAAAACATAAATTAATAATGAATTGCATTATTTATTATTAAATAAAATTTGCTATTTTATATAGCCCCCAGTTTACCCTCAGTTGTCGATACCCCGAATTAGGCAACTGAGGCTTTTTATTTTTTAGCCTTATCAATTTATACTTTAAATATAGTTTTCTAAATAATGCGCGAATCTAATCTATTGGAAAAATATTTTTTTCTTAACCACAAAGACACACTAACCAGCGCAATCAACACAGGGACTTCAACCAATGGCCCAATCACCGTGGTAAATGCCACAGGTGAAGCCAAACCAAAGGTGGCAATTGCAACCGCCAATGCCAACTCAAAATTATTACCTGCTGCGGTAAATGAAATGGCTGTAGTTTTGGCATAGTCATTGCCTATCCACTTACTCATAAAGAAACTGATAAAGAACATCAAGACAAAGTAAATGGTTAATGGAATCGCAATACGAAGCACATCCAAAGGCAAGCTCACCACCTCACCACCTTTCAGGCTAAACATCGCCACAATGGTAAACAGTAAAGCCAACAAGCTGAGCGGGCTGATCTTGGGCAAAAACACATGCTGATACCACTCTAAACCTTTGGCGCGTACCAAGATCAAACGAGTCAGAAACCCAAGCAAAAATGGAATACCCAGATACACCAAGACAGCATGGCTAATGGTCCAAAAATCAATATGGATCACTTGCCCTGCAATACCAAAGTACGGCGGTAAAAACGTGAGGAATAACCAAGCATAAGTACTAAAGAATAGAATCTGGAAGATACTATTGAAAGCAACCAAGGCTGCGACATATTGATTATCACCACAAGCCAAACCATTCCAGACCAACACCATCGCGATACAACGGGCCAAACCAATCAGAATCAGTCCTGTCATATATTCTGGATAGCTATGCAAAAAAATAATGGCTAATGCAAACATCAGCACAGGCGCAATAATCCAGTTCTGCACCAAGGATAAAGTTAAGGTTTTCTTATCTTTAAACACTTGTGGCAACGTCGCATAATCTACTTTTGCTAAGGGTGGATACATCATCAAAATCAAACCGATTGCGATCGGGAGATTAACGGTATCGACACTCATCTGATTTAAGTGAGTTGAGACTTGTGGCATAAAAATGCCAATCGCAATGCCCATAGCCATGGCGATAAAAATCCAGAGCGTTAGATTACGATCTAAAAAAGAAAGGGTTTTCATGGCATTTTAATCACAGCAACTTTGGGATACCAAGCTTTGCAGACTTGGAAATAAGGTCACGGCTTGCGTATCCAAAACCGATAGAATCTCATGCCCCCAAGCGGGCAGTTGTGGATTGATGCGGTAATACACCCATTGCCCCTGACGACGATCTTGCAACACACCCGAAGCACGTAATAGCGCCAGATGACGCGAAATTTTCGGTTGGCTTAATTGTAGTTTTTCAGTCAGATCACAGACGCACAACTCCTGATGTTGGGCTACCAACATGACAATATTTAGCCTTGTTTCATCTGATAAGCATTTAAAAAAATCAACAGCTTGCATTTCTCTTCCCCCTTAAATCTGTAATCTCATGGCAGGTATTTACTGAATCCGCTGACCATGTTCATCAATCACCTGTTCGCCATCTTCTTTACGAAATGCACCTTTCTGAGGGAATGGTAAAATGTCGAGTACACGTTCCGACGGTCGACAAAGACGTGTGCCCAACGTAGTAACCACAAAAGGACGATTAATGAGGATAGGATGTTCAAGCATAAACTCGATCAGTTGAGCATCGCTCCAATCATCACGATCAAGTGCCAAATCACGATAAGGCTCAACATTCTGGCGAATCGCCTCTCTGACAGTTAATTGTGCATCCCGAATCAATTGAACTAACTCATCATAGCTTGGTGGAGTAACAAGGTATTCAATCATGATTGGCTCTACTCCAGCATTTCGAATTAAAGCCAAAGTATTACGGGAAGTACCACAAGCAGGATTGTGATAAATGATGATGTCCGTCATGACGTGTTGATCTGATAAATTGAATAAAGCCAATATATATGTTTTACCATATATATGTAAATCCATATATTTAAATCAAATAATGGCACCTAAAAATATATGATTAAAATCATACGGATAAGGTTTTATAAATTTTCAATTATTGTTATCAGGCAAAGAGAGCTTTAGATGGATAAGGCATTAAAACACATTCTAAAACGAGCTAAATCGTTCTAATTCATCAATCAGTTGCTTCTTTAGCTCATCATCATAAAGTTTGAATTTTAAGGTTTGGGTATAATTATCAACAAAGATGAGACGACTAAATTCACTGTTGACCAGACCTTTAGCAGCTAAGAAGGCCTGATAAGCCGAAAGTAACACATTCAAACGATGATTCAGCGGTTTTTGATCTCGTATTGTGGGCACTTTATTCTGCATATAAACAACTCCTCGATTTTCTAAGTCCCGCCCCTTTATTTAAAATAATCTAAAGTTCTTTGGATAAGTCATTCTCAATTTTTGTTATTGCAGTTTTTATTATATAAATCACGATAATGTTTTTAGATGACACTTTTATGACAGCTGTAACTTTCAGCAAAAATCAATGAACATCAGCTAGATAAGTTTTCCTGTATAGATTATGCTGCTTAAGCTATTTAAAAGCGATATCTCACAATGAACGATACATGTCTTTTAACAGAATTAGATCTCATCATTAATTATTATGTGACGAGAAATGGCTATCGGCCGACCCGAATTATTCTAGGTTATAAGACCTATGGCGCACTGATGCAGGATCAGCGTTTTGCCGATGAGGTCATAAACTCAGCCCTTGATCCCAATAAGCGTAAATATAAGAAACTGAAAATTAAAGTCACCAAGGATGATCATCAACTCGAGTTAGAATAATCTAAATCACTCAGCTTCAGTATCATTTCTCTATCGGAACCAAAGCATAGAAATCCCGAATCAAATAGTAGAAAATTAACAGCTCTAAATGTTTTAAATGTAGTCACGACATGATTATCAAAGCGTCTCAGGATGACCATCTTACTTTATTAAATATATGGGAAAAATCAGTCCGAGCGACCCATGATTTTTTACCTGAAACCATGATTGCTGAATTAAAACCTTTAATTTTGAATGAATATTTCCATCATGTTCTACTGAATAAATACGTGATTGATCAACAGATTGTAGGATTTCTAGGTACCAGTGATGACAATATTGAAATGTTGTTTATTCTGCCTGAGTATCGAAGATCAGGGATTGGTAAGGCGTTGCTCGATTTTGCAGTCAAACAACTTCAGATCTATAAAGTCGATGTGAATGAGCAAAATCTGCAAGCGGTTAACTTCTATCAGAAAATGGGATTCCATACTGTGAGTCGTTCCGAACTCGATGGTCAAGGAAACCCTTATCCACTTTTACATCTACAAATAAGCCCCTAAGCAGCAATGCTTTCAGACTTACTCCTCCTCATAGATAAATACGTGTTCAATGCTGAGCCCAAATGCATGTGCGATTTTAAAGGCTAATGACAGACTAGGATCATAGCGCCCCTTTTCTATAGCATTAATGGTTTGCCTCGACACGCTGACATAATCCCCTAAGTCGCTTTGCGACCAGCCTTTGCCTTTTCTCAATTCAGGTAGATTATTTTTCATCTATATTTCCAAGTTCCAACGGCTGTAGCAATAGACCAAAGCATTGCCATCATCGGCCAAATGATAAACATGGTTAATTTTGGAAATCCAACATTTTCTAGAAAACCATAACTAAAAGTAATCAAAGAAGTTCCTACAAAGCTAATCGCCAGAGCCTGCAATTGTATCTTTTGCTGCAACTCATCAAAACGTTTGAATTGTTGAATAATGATCAATGCAATCATCAATGCAGGCAATATGGGCATTAATGAAACAACAATTTTAAGCCATTGTATCTCAATAAAATTTAATGCCTTTAATGATCCCACTAAAACCACGATATACAGCGCAATTGCAGCAATCAGCTCAAATAAATTCCGATAGTTTTTCATAACTCACCATGTAAAGTAAACTTTACATCAATATATAAATTTAACCCAGAAATGTAAAGCTTACTTTACATATTCTTTATTCTTAAACAAAAAAAGCTGGTCATCTGGTTCTAACTGAATTGATCATTTTGAAAGACAAGTTAAGCAAATGAGTCACTGAGCAAATTTACTTTTTCTTCTAATATGCGCCTACTGAATAGTAACCTTCGAGCTTTAGGTTCACATGACTCAATCGCCAAAAGTTAAACGCAGTTTTCTCAAAACACAAACCGCGCAAAAAATGCTGAATAGCCCTGCAAGCCATCAAGCACGCAAAATCCTCTCTAATGCGCGAGATCGTATTTTACGTGGACAGCAACTTGCGCTCTCAGGCAAAACACCTTTTGATATTGTGTACCAGCGTGAAATCATCAGCCTGCGTCACTACACAGCTGCGACTGACAGCACGGTCAAGCATCGTATTCCATTGGTAATCGTGCCACCATTGGCAGCCAATATGCTGATCTACGATTTATTTCCAAATCGTAGCTTAGTCCGTTATTTTCTAGCGCAAGGTTTCGATGTTTATCTGATTGACTGGGGCACACCGAGCCTACGCCAAGCCAAATATAATCTTGGCACTTACGTTAAAACTTTTATGCCTGAATTTATCGAAAAGATTCGAGAACACAGTGGTCAACAACAACTGTCGCTGTTCGGCTGGAGCTTGGGTGGTGCGTTATCGCTTTGCTATACCGCTTTATCACAAGATAAGAATATCCAGAACCTGATGATTTTAGCCTCGCCGATTAACACGCATAAATCAGGTTATATGGGCAAGTTTTATCAGCGTCTCACCATTCCTGCACAGTGGATTCGCAGTAATACCAAATTCCGTATTCATCAAGTACCCAGCCGTGTCTTTCATATTCATGGCTGGCAAAATACTTTGGGGTTTAAACTCACCGATCCCATTGGAAACTTTAAAAACTATTGGGAGTTGTTAAAGAACCTTGATGATCGTCAATTTGTAATTAACCATGCCACTTCAAGCTCATTTGTGGACAATATGCTGGCTTATCCCGGTGGTGTCATGCGCGATATTATTCTGCGTTTCTGGATTGATAATGAGTTATCGACAGGTTCTGTTCAATTTGGTGAGCAAAGCGCGAATCTAAAAGACATTGATTGTTCAGTACTTGCAATTGGCGGCAGCAGCGACATTATCGTTACCGCAGAAGCAGTGCGCCCACTCATGGATTTAATTGGCAGCAGCGACAAGCAATTTGAAATTGTGCCGGGTGGGCATATGGGTCTGGTCTCAGGCAGTCAAGCACCACAGTTGGTCTGGCCTGTAGTCACACAATGGTTAGCGCCACGTTCTGATTAATCGACTTCATGCTAAAAACAAAAAAGCTGCCATCATCGGCAGCTTTTTTAATCTCTATCTCGCTTGATTATGCAAAATGCTGATAACGATGCAATACCAAACCTTCGACATTGACTGGTGTGCCCAACAAATAGCCCTGTAACTGGTTACAGCCGAGACTGGTCAAAATATCTGCTTGCTGTTGGGTCTCTACCCCTTCTGCAGTAACAATTAAACCCAATTTTGCAGCCAAATGGATAATACTTTCCAGAATCGCTTCTTCTTTTGAATTTGGTTTGAGATCAATTAAGAAACCACGATCAATTTTAAGTTCATCGACAGGTAAATCTTTTAAATATAAAAAGCTTGAATAGCCAGTACCAAAGTCATCAATCGCAATGCGGATGCCAAGCTTACGCAAACGCTCCAAAGTACGAATACTGGAATCAATATGATGCATGGCCGTGGATTCAGTGATTTCAAGAATAAGATGATGTGGTTGGATTTGGTATTGTTCTAATAATTGTTCGAGGACACTAAATAGCTTTTTATTTTCGAATTGTAATGCAGAGAGATTAACAGCAATTGGATAAAACGGACTATTACTTCGTTCCCATTTCTGGATTTGCTGACAGGCTTGTTCCAGTGCCCAATACCCCATTGGAATGATCAAACCCGTTTTCTCTGCCCCTTCAATAAACATTTGCGGGGTCAGCAGTCCCAGTGTTGGATGCTTCCAGCGAATCAGGGCTTCAACACCACAGACTTCATAATTGCATGTAAATTTAGGTTGATAGAACAGTACAAATTGTTGCTCATCGACGGCTTTGTACAGATCATTGATCAGTTTAGACTGACTCCGTACATCTTGCTGATCTGACATCGAATGGAACATGGTATAGGTATTACGGCCCTGATCTTTTGAGATCAGCATGGCAACATCAGCATTAATCAGTAAATCTTGAACATTCGTGCCATGTTCAGGATACATGGCAATCCCGACACTGGCAGAAATATTAATATCTTTTGCCGCAATCAAATAGGTTTCTTGGATGCAATGCAAAATATCTTCTGAAAGCTGCATTGCTTCATTGAAATCGGTATCTTCCGAAATTAAAACAAACTCATCACCACCAATACGAAACAGCTTATGATTATCACCAAGCTTAGTGTATAAACGGTTTGCCATCTGAATCAGTAATTGATCACCAATATGATGCCCAAAAGCATCATTCACGGATTTAAAACGGTCTAAATCAATATATAAAAATGCTGCTTTCTGACCATTTAAGCGATGATGATTAAACACCACTTCGGCATGTTCAGTCAGGTATAAACGATTCGGTAGCTTTGTAAGCGTATCATGTAAGGACTGGGTAGCAAGCTCTTTGTTGATGAGTGTAAGTTGCTCATTGCGTTCTTCTAACCGCGCTTCGAGTACGGCAACCGCAAAGCCTGCAACCAACACCAGACTGGTAATAAAGATAATCGTGAATAATAAGACACTTTGCTCTGTCTGCTCAGAGATTAGGATTTGCGCTAGGCTTTCATCAAAATAAGTCGCAGCCATACCAGTATAGTGCATGCCAACAATACTTAGCGCCATTAACACGGCAACCACGGCTTTGAGTAAAGTACGATAGGTCACTGCGGTTTTATATTTAAAAATGAAAAAGAAACTTAAACCTGAACCGCTGATCGCAATCAATACAGAACACAGCACCAGTAAGGGATCATAATGCATGGCATGATTTTCAATGCTCAATGCGGCCATACCGGTATAGTGCATCCCCGATATACCGAGTCCCATAAATACAGCACCAAGGATTAAGCGTGGTATCGGCAAAGTCGGTCTTGAGGTCAGCCAGACAGCAAAAATAGAAGCCGCTGCACCAATCAAATAAGAAAGTACAGTTAAATTAACATCAAAGTGATAGCCTTCCGGCAAATGGCTAGCCAGCATTCCCACAAAGTGCATTGACCATATCGCTAACCCTAAGATTAGCCCACTCGCAACCAAAATGCTTTTTTCAAACTTTTTATAAGCACCTTTAAAAACGAGTTCTTCCATCGAAACTGCAGCGTAACATGTCGCGACTGCAACCAAAATGGAAACGATGACCAATGTGCTATCGTAATCAACGTGAACCATAAAGGACTTCCATGATTATTCAGTACTTTTTTTTATATGATGAGCAAAATGCCCGAAATCCGAACGACGTTTTACACCCAAAGAAGCCATGAATATGGTATTCATAAACTTTCCTTAACAATAACATCATCTAGCATAAGGTCAAGTCTTTTTCACTTTATAAATCAATAGAATAAAAGCACATTTTCATTTCAAACCAATGAAAAGTCTTGTTTTTTTATTACATTTTTTTTACCAAAAGACTCATTTTATTTTGCTAAATCATTTTAATTTTTAAGTTATTTCAATTTGTTTGTTTTTAATCGTGCAGACACCCCAAAGCATGCAACACTTTTTAGTTTGAATCAGTACTGCAAATGAGCAGCAACATGATCAAAACATAAACAATATAAGCTTATTTTTCAAGCTACATTGTTATAACTCTGTTATCACAGCCCATAAAAAAGCCCCTGTACAAACAAGGGCCTTTTAAAGATTAAACTAAAACTTAGTTCTTCTCTTTGTCTACGATTTTGTTTGCTTGAATCCAAGGCATCATCGCGCGTAACTTACCACCGGTTACTTCAATGCCGTGTGCAGCATTTTGACGACGACGAGCAGTCATTGATGGATAGTTCAACGCACCTTCTTGGATGAACATCTTCGCGTATTCACCAGACTGGATACGTTTCAATGCATTACGCATTGCTTCACGAGACTGTTCGTTGATGACTTCAGTACCAGTCACATATTCACCGTACTCAGCATTGTTAGAAACTGAGTAGTTCATGTCTGCGATACCGCCTTCGAACATCAAGTCAACAATTAACTTCAATTCATGTAAGCATTCGAAGTAAGCCATTTCTGGTGCATAACCAGCTTCAACCAAAGTTTCGAAGCCCATTTTAACCAATTCAACCGCACCACCACAAAGAACTGCTTGCTCACCGAATAAGTCAGTTTCAGTTTCTTCACGGAAAGAAGTTTCGATGATACCCGTACGACCACCACCTACGCCTGAAGCATAAGAAAGTGCAACATTACGTGCATTACCAGATGCATCTTGGTGGATCGCGATTAAATCAGGAACACCTGAACCACGTTGGTATTCAGAACGTACGGTGTGACCAGGTGCTTTCGGCGCAACCATGATAACGTCTAAGTCTTTACGTGGAACAACTTGGTTATAAAGAATAGAAAAACCATGAGCAAATGCTAAAGTTGCACCTTCTTTGATGTTTGGTTCAATCACGTCACGATAAAGTTGAGATTGGAACTCATCTGGAGTCAAAATCATGACTAAGTCAGCTTGAGCAACAGCAGCTGGAACTTCAGAAACTTTAAGACCTGAGTTTTCAGCTTTTTTCCAAGAAGTAGAACCAGCACGTAAACCAACAGTTACGTCTACGCCAGAATCTTTCAAGTTAAGTGCATGTGCATGGCCTTGTGAACCATAACCAATGATTGCAACTTTCTTGCCTTGGATGATTGATAAGTCACAGTCTTTATCGTAAAAAATTTGCATCTGTTTTCTCCGCTAAAATTTTTGTCATTTCCCTTGTTCTGCAAGGACAGATCTTTTGTAGGCTCCCCCATGATTACCTTTAAAGGTGATCCCCCTCTTTTCAAAGAAGGGTTGGAGGAGGTTTTTAAATTGTTAAAACTTTTTCGCCACGCGCGATGCCTGATACACCAGAGCGTACAACCTCAAGGATGGTATTTTCTGCAAGCGCATCAATAAAACCATCAATCTTGTCCGTTGTACCTGCAATCTGAATGGTATAAGTCGTTGGTGTTACATCAACGATTTGGGCACGGAAGATGTCAGCTGTACGTTTAATTTCCGCACGTGCTGCACCCAAGGCTTTCACTTTGATTAACATCAATTCACGTTCGATGTGTGAACCTTCTGACAAATCAACCACTTTTACCACTTCAACCAATTTATTCAGTTGCTTGGTGATTTGTTCAATTTTGTGATCATCGCCATAAGTCGTTAAGGTTAAACGAGATAAGGTTTCATCTTCAGTTGGCGCAACATTCAGTGTCTCAATGTTGTAATTACGTTGAGAAAACAACCCCACCAAACGAGAAAGCGCACCAGCTTCATTTTCAACGAGTACAGAAATAATATGTCTCATTATGTACGCTCCCCTTTGCCTAACCACATATCTTGCATTGATTGCCCAGCAATCAGCATTGGATATACATGTTCTGTACGGTCTACCATGACATTAATGAATACACATTTATCATTAATTGCCATCGCTTCAGCTAACTTAGATTCCAGCTCATCCGCATGATCAATCTGAATACCAACATGACCATAAGCTTCCATTAACTTGGCAAAGTCTGGTAATGAATCTACATAAGAACTTGAATGACGTCCTTCGTAGTTCATGTCTTGCCATTGCTTTACCATGCCTAAAGCTTGGTTATTTAAGCAAAGGATCTTCACATTCAAGCCATACTGCTTACATGTCGATAATTCTTGGATACACATCTGAATAGATGCTTCACCTGTAATACAAACCACTTGTTGATCTGGGAATGCAAGCTTTGCAGCCATTGCATACGGTAAACCAACACCCATGGTGCCTAAGCCACCAGAATTGATCCACTGACGCGGACGTTTGTATTTGTAGTAGTTCGCACCAAACATTTGATGCTGACCCACGTCAGAAGTTATGATCGCTTCGCCATTGGTCACGCGATCTAATGCTTCAACCACTTGCTGTGGCTTCATTACACCATTTTGACCTGCTTCATAACGTAAGCCATGTACCTTCCGCCACTCATTAATCTGAGACCACCATGACGCAATTGCTTCAGGGTTTGGCTTAGATACATTCATTTGTTTCAGTTGTGCCAACATTTCTTGAAGTACTGGCTCTACTGCACCCACAATCGGGATGTGCGCCATAATCGTCTTCGAAATGGTTGCTGGATCAACATCAATATGAATGACTTTGGCATTGAGACAGAATTTTGCAGGGTTATTGGTTACACGGTCATCGAAACGCGCACCAATGGCCAAAATCACATCTGCATTGTGCATTGCCATGTTGGCTTCATAAGTACCATGCATCCCTAACATGCCCACGAATTGTGGATCGTTACCAGGGAAAGCACCTAAGCCCATCAAGGTATTGGTGACTGGATAACCTAATAAATGTGCAAGTTCTGTCAATAAGCCAGATGCATTACCTTGAACGACACCACCGCCCGTATAGATCATTGGGCGTTTAGCCGTAATCAACTCATCAATCGCTTTGCGAATTTGACCTGAGTGACCACGTGAAGGCGGTTGATATGAACGCATCTTCACTTTTTCTGGATATTCGTAGGCAAATTTTTCTGCAGGGTTGGTCGCATCTTTCGGAATATCAACAACGACTGGACCCGGACGGCCAGAAGACGCGATATAGAATGCTTTCTTAATAATTGCAGGAATTTCACTCGCGTGACGCACTTGGAAACTGTGTTTTACGATTGGACGAGAAATACCAACCATATCTGTTTCTTGGAACGCATCCTCTCCAATGAGATGGCTTGCAACCTGACCAGACAAAATCACCATTGGGATTGAGTCCATGTAGGCTGTTGCGATTGGAGTGACGGTATTGGTCGCGCCTGGTCCAGAAGTGACCAGTACCACACCTGTTTTACCTGTTACGCGTGAGTATGCATCTGCCATATGACCAGCAGCTTGCTCATGACGCACGAGGTAATGGTTAATTTTGTCTTGTTGAAATAGCGCATCATAAATATGTAATACAGCGCCGCCTGGATACCCAAAAACATGCTCTACGCCTTCGTCCGCAAGCGCACGAACGAGCATTTCACCACCAGATAAAAGTTCCAACGTGATTCACCCTAGTATTTTGCACAATTTATGGGAGACATAAATTGTGTTCATTCATTAACTTTTGCACTTCTTATAAGTGTGCGTATTCTACTCGTTTTTGCTGCAATAGGAAAAATTTTCTGAGACTCATCAGCCGTATAAACTTGATGACATCTCGAATCAAAATGTGCTGGGATAAGCATATTTCAAAAAATCATTCTCTCGGCTAGAAAGAATGTCCATTGCAAGCCATGACATTTATTCGAAGGGTGATCAAATAAACACATATAAAACTTGAGAAAGCATTCTTGTTTCTTTCATAAGCAATGTCAAGAACAAAGAAAAGGATTTTAACGAATATTTTTTAGCTGCCGTTTTTTTAAACACATTTCACAGAATAATTTGGTCTTGTTAAACGCCCATTTATCAAAAAACTATTTTCTTTTTGCTTTAAAATAGGCATTGTAAACTGCTTATTTAGACACTTTGATCGAATATATTCAGCATTCTCTTGGGGAGATCAAATATGAAGATATCTTATTTAAAAACAATCTTATACACAATTTCAGCCGCTACTCTATTGCTTTGTTCTAGCCAAAACTATGCACAACAATATTACAAATGGGTCGATGCCAATGGTTCTACTCATTACACCACCACGCCGCCACCCAAAGGTGCAAAGCGTTTGGACAAAGTTTCAACGTATGGCAATAGCCATCAAAGCACCAATCCAACGAATCAACAAAGCCATCCAGTGAATCCTGAAGCCACACCGAATGTAACACCGCAAGCACCGCAGACAGCGCCATCCACACCAGCGAACTCAGTTAAACCACAAAGCCCTCCACCTGCACCAGCATCATCAGAGGGCTAAATTGCGATCTGAACCTGCAAGGTCAGCTTCAATACGGCGGCCTTGCAGATAAAATCCCGATCTAAAAACTGACATTTCCTACAATTTTGCGCTATGCTGTGCAGCAATCTTAACTTTACTTTTTTGTTGTATCGCATATCCCTATGACGACTTCTCACATTGACTCCGAATATCAAGCAAGTGCCATTGAGCCTCAAGTTCAACAAGACTGGGACAATCGCAAAGTTTTTAAAGTTGCAGACACTGTAGAGGGCAAACATCGCTATATCCTGTCGATGTTCCCGTACCCAAGTGGCAAACTGCACATGGGGCATGTGCGTAACTACACCATTGGTGACGTGATCAGCCGTTTCCATCGTTTAAAAGGTGAAACAATATTACAACCCATGGGTTGGGATGCATTTGGTTTGCCGGCTGAAAATGCAGCGATTGCACACCAAGTTGCACCCGCAAAATGGACGTTTGAAAACATTGCCTACATGCGTGACCAATTAAAAAAATTGGGTCTGTCTGTCGACTGGGATCGAGAGTTTGCAACCTGTACACCAGAGTACTACCACTGGGAACAATGGTTATTCGTACAACTTTATAAGAAAGGCTTGATCTATCGTAAGTTATCAACCGTGAACTGGGACCCCGTTGACCAGACCGTACTTGCGAATGAACAAGTTGAAAATGGTCGTGGTTGGCGTTCAGGTGCATTGGTTGAAAAACGCGATATTCCAATGTACTACTTCCGCATTACCGACTATGCACAAGAATTATTAGACGATTTAGATACGTTAAAAGATGGTTGGCCACAACAGGTCTTGACCATGCAACGTAACTGGATTGGTCGTTCAACGGGAATGGAAATTACCTTCCCTTCTGCGAATCCAGCAATCTATGCAGATGGCCTAACCGTTTATACCACGCGTGCTGATACCTTGATGGGTGTGACTTATGTTGCTGTTGCAGCAGAACATCCAATGGCGCTGAAAGCGGCTGAAAACAATCCTGAACTTGCTGCATTTATTGAAGAATGCCGTATGGGTTCAGTTGCCGAAGCGGATTTAGCCACGGCTGAAAAGAAAGGTATGGCAACAGGTTTATCTGTTAAACATCCAGTCACAGGTGAAGACCTCCCAGTTTGGATTGCTAACTATGTATTAATGTCATACGGTTCAGGCGCTGTAATGGCCGTTCCTGCACATGACGAACGCGACTTTGAATTTGCCAATAAGTTCAACTTGCCAATCAAACAAGTGATTGATGCCAAAGGTGCTGACGATGCAGCGTATTCTGCAACTGAATGGCAAGAATGGTACGGCTCTAAAGATGGCAAACTGGTGAATTCTGGCGAGTTTGATGGTCTTGCATTCCAAGCTGCTTATGATGCCTTCCTTGCAAAATTAGAACCACAAGCATTAGCCAACTCTAAGGTTCAATTCCGTTTACGTGACTGGGGTGTTTCTCGTCAACGTTACTGGGGTTGCCCAATTCCAATGATCAACTGTAACAGCTGTGGTCAAGTCACCGTTCCAGAAGATCAATTACCCGTGGTATTACCGACCGATGTGGTTCCAGATGGTTCAGGTAACCCATTGAACAAGATGCCTGAATTCTATGAAACCAAATGCCCAAGCTGTGGCGGCGATGCGCGTCGTGAAACAGACACCTTGGATACCTTTGTAGAATCATCTTGGTACTATGCACGTTACGCATCTCCAGACTTTACTGGCGGTATGGTGAAACCTGAAGCGGCGCAAAGCTGGCTTCCTGTGAACCAATATATCGGTGGTGTTGAACATGCGATTCTGCACTTACTTTATGCACGTTTCTTCCACAAGTTGATGCGTGATGAAGGCGTGGTACAAGGTAATGAACCATTTACCAACTTGCTTACCCAAGGCATGGTGTTGGCTGATACCTTCTATCGTGAAGCAGAGAATGGCAAAAAAACTTGGTTCAATCCTGCTGATATCGAATTAGAGCGTGATGAAAAAGGTCGTATCCTGTCTGCGAAATATTCAGGTGATGGTCAGGAAGTTGTGATTGGCGGACAAGAAAAAATGTCGAAGTCGAAAAACAACGGCATTGACCCGCAAGCGATTATTGATCAATACGGTGCAGATACTGCTCGTGTCTTCATGATGTTTGCTGCTCCACCAGATCAATCATTAGAATGGTCTGATGCTGGTGTTGAAGGTGCTAACCGCTTCTTGAAACGTGTATGGCGTTTGGCTGCTGGCTTCTTGGAAAAAGGCAATCAAGCAACGACGATTGATACTGCAAACTTATCGAAAGATGCGCAAGATTTACGTCGTAAAACCCATGAAACCATCCAAAAAGTGGGTGATGACATCGAACGTCGCCATGCGTTCAACACGGCAATTGCCGCATTGATGGAATTACTCAATGCCAGTAACAAGTTCGAAGCAAAAGATGACAATGATGTTGCTGTTGCACGTGAAGCAATCACCACCTTATTGACGCTACTTGCCCCATTTGCACCACATTTGAGTCAAACGTTGTTAACTCAGTTTGGTTTGGAATTAACAACGATTGAATTCCCACAAGTGGATGAGTCAGCGTTAACCCGTAATACGCAAACGATTGTTGTACAAGTGAATGGTAAACTTCGTGCTAAGTTAGACGTCGCAGTCGATATCTCAAAAGATGAGTTATTGGCTTTGGCAAAAGCATTACCAGAAGTGCAACAATTCTTGACTGGCCCAACCAAGAAAGAAATTGTAGTACCGAATAAACTTGTTAATTTAGTGGTTTAATGTGCTGCTTAAATTCCCCTGCGACTAGCAGACGGAATTTGTAGAAACAAAACCTCATCAAAGCCCGCTGTCATTCATCGGGCTTTGATTCTAAAATGTGGTCAATTTATCAAGATTAAATCTTCCATATTGAATGGAATATCATAAAGGACAAAGCATGCATTTAGCTCAACGTTTAGCTACTATCGTTTTAACTTTAGGTCTAAGTGCAGGCTTGGTCGGCTGTGGCTTTCATCTAAAGGGAAGTAACCCGACAGCGGCACCTTTGGTCTACAACAAGCTGACTTTAGTCCTACCTGACAATACGGATCAGTTTGAAAACCAGCTCAGCATTTATCTTGGTGCAACGGGCGTACAACTCAGTAATGCCAATGATGCCTATGTGCTTCGTGTGCTGGATTACACTCCACGCCGTCAACTGTTGAATGGTAAATTGACTGAGGCCTTATTGCGTTTAACCGTGACTTTCCAGATTGAAGACCGCCAAGGTAAGCAAATTACTGAACCGCGTACCTTAACTGCTTCTCGTACCTATCAATACGACGTGGCAACGGTGAATACCGATAATCAACAAGAAGCATATTTGAATCGCATTCTTATTGATGATATGGCACAGCAAATCACGCGTCAGATTGCAGCCAATCGTTTGCCGAAAGCACAACCTTAATTCATCATTATGAAACTGGATTATGTGCAAGCGTTAAAACGGGTTGATGAGGCTCGCGGTGCATGGATCATGCATGGACAAGAGCCTTTGCTTGAACAAAATCTGCTCGACACTTTCCGTAAAAGCTGGCAACAACAAGAAGTTGAACGGCAACGTTATGACATTAGTAGTGTCAATGACTGGAAAAATGTCTTTAATGCACTCAACAGTTTATCGCTATTTTCACAACAACTTGCAATTGAAGTGCATGGCAATATCAAGCCCGATACCAACGGCTTAAAACTGCTTAAGAGCTACATTCAACATAATGAGCATAACCTCTTACTGATTGTTTTACCGAAGCAAGACAGCAGCAGTTTAAAATCGGCTTTTTTCCAAGTGGTCGAAGCCAATGGTGTTGTGGTTGCGCTGACGGCGACCTACCCACAAGACCGACAACGCATCTTAAGCATCGAAGCCGAAAAACTGGGGATTCAACTGAATCATGATGCTTGGCAATGGTTGATGCAGCATCATGAACATAACTTGTTGGCTGCTAAAAACAGTTTAATGCGTGTTGCGGATACTTTCCCCGATATACAACAGATTCAGATTGAACAATTGTATTCCTGCTTACAGGACCAATCGCGTTACACGACTTATGATTTAAGTGATGCCTTACTTGCTGGAAACTTGGCGCAATCCGTCAAGATTTACCAATATCTGATCGCTGCGGGTGAGCCTGATAGTTTGATTTTATGGACCCTAAGCAAAGAAATGCGCTTATTGATGCAATTGTTTGAACAGCCACATAATGCGATTCAACTCGGAATCTGGAAAACCAAAGTATCACAATATCAACAAGCTCTACGTCGTTTAAATCCGAGACAATTCCTAACTTGGTCTGATTTATTGTTGCGTATTGATGCAGCGATCAAAGGTATGTCCAAAGAAAATCCAGAACATCTGATGCTACAAGCCTTAGCTGAACTGTGTGGTACTACACTGTTTGCTCAACCTGCTTAGAGCATTCATCTCCATCACATAATAAGAATAATGGATCAACGCATGTCATTCCATTTAAGCCCCAACCAAATCAAGCAGATCAAAAGTCTATTCCAACAAGCCGACAGCCTGATCATCAGTGCGGGTGCAGGTATGGGCGTCGATTCAGGTCTGCCTGACTTTCGCGGCAATCAGGGCATGTGGCAAGCCTACCCTGAACTTGGCAAACAACGCATCGATTTTACCGAAATTGCTAATCCAGCTGCGTTTAAACGAAATCCACGTTTGGCTTGGGGATTTTATGGGCATCGCTTGGCACTGTATCGTCAGACCACACCCCATTCAGGCTTTCAACAACTGAAGCAACTGGCTGAAATATTAGAACTGCCCACTTTTGTATTTACCTCGAATGTGGATGGCCAATTTCAAAAAGCGGGATTTAATCCTGATCACATTTATGAATGTCATGGTTCAATTCACCATCTGCAATGTCTGGACGCGTGTACACAGATCATTTGGCCAGCAGATGAATTAAGGCCAGAAATTGATGCTCAAGACTGTCAATGGCTCGGGCAATTGCCACAATGTCCGCACTGTAATGCACTGGCACGACCGAATATTTTAATGTTCAATGATATGAATTGGTTAAGCCATCAACATGATCAGCAGGCAAAAGGCTTAAAAGCTTTTCTAAAAGATCATCAGCGTTCTGTTGTGATCGAAATGGGCGCTGGTACAGCCATTCCAACCGTGCGTTATTTTAGTGAGCAATTTGCGCCAGGTCTGATTCGAATTAACCTACGTGAATATACGCTCCCTGCACAAGGGGGTATTGCCCTTGCAACAACAGCCGAACAAGGAGTGCGCAGTATTTATCAGATTTTTATAGAATAACTTATCGGCAAAAAAGCAAATAATTCTCATTCTAGATTAAAAATATTCACGCTTTATCCTTATTTCACTTTTATACTAAGTCCAGTTTTTCACTTTTGACCTGCTGCCATGCCAAAAACAAACGCAAAAAAAATCCAACCTCGTAAAATCATTATGATCGCTATCGGGGTGCTGATCATTGCAGCGCTCGGATGGATGTTCTTCAAACCTAAAGCCCAAGCACCACAATATATTAGCGCTGAAGTCTCTCGCGGCGATATCGAAGATTCGGTATTGGCAACTGGGGTATTGGAAGCCACCAAAATGGTCAGTGTTGGTGCACAGGTATCGGGTCAGGTGAAAAAAATGTATGTGCAATTGGGTGACCAAGTCAAACAAGGTCAGTTGATTGCGCAAATTGACTCGATTCGCCAAGAGAACGAACTCAAAACAGCCGATGCCAGTATTAAAAATCAACAAGCGCAGCTGGCAGTACAGCAAGCCAATTTAGCTAAGGTCGAAGCGGAATATAAACGCCAACAAGCCATGTATAGCCAAGATGCCACTTCGCGTGCTGAACTCGAAAGTGCGTTGGCAAACTTTAAAACAGCTCAGGCACAAATTACCTCGATTAATGCACAAATCGAGCAATCTCGCCTGACCTTGGCTACGGCAAAAGAAGATTTAGGTTATACCCGTATCGTGGCACCGATGGATGGCACCATTGTGGCGATTGTGACGGAAGAAGGCCAAACCGTAAACGCCAACCAAACTGCACCGACCATCGTGAAATTAGCAAAATTAGATACCATGACCATCAAGGCACAGATTTCTGAAGCCGATGTCATGAAAGTTGAACAAGGTCAAACCGTGTATTTCACTACTTTAGGCAATAGCGATAAAAAACATTACGCTAAATTACGCCAAGTAGAACCTGCACCAAACTCCATTAATACCGAAACCAGCAGTAGCAGCAGTTCATCAACGTCGAATGCTGCGGTGTACTACAACGCTTTATTTGATGTACCGAATGAAGATGGCAAACTTCGTATTGATATGACCGCACAGGTTTATATTGTGCTTGCAGATGCAAAAAATGCACTGACTGTGCCTGCGGCAGCCATTCAAACCCAACGTGGCAACCGTGCTAAAGGTGACCAAGCCAATGCCAATAAGTCTTCAGAATCTGCAAAAAAATCCGATACTGACCAAGCACAACGTCCAAAACGTCTAGAACTGAGTGAAGAAGAAAAAGCCTTGGTTGCACAAGGTAAAGCATCAACGGGTATGGTCCGTGTTTTACAAGCGGATGGTACAGCGCAACCGCAACCTGTGTTGATTGGTCTGAATAACCGTGTCACTGCACAAGTGCTGAAGGGCTTAAAACAAGGCGATCAAGTGGTGATTGCAGATGCCTCTGACAGCTCAAATGAAGCAGCCAAACGTAGCAACCAACGTGCAATGAGAATGTAATATGACTCAAAATCAAACACATTCATCACAGCCATTGCTTGAGGTCAGTCAGCTCACCCGTGAATTTCCCGCAGGTGAAGCAACCGTACAGATCCTCAAAGGCATTGATTTAAAAATTTATGCAGGTGAGTTGGTTGCCATTGTCGGGCAATCAGGCTCAGGTAAATCCACCCTGATGAATATCTTGGGTTGCCTGGATAAACCCAGCGCAGGCAGCTATCGGGTCAATGGTCGAGAAACCCGTCAGCTTGAACCTGATGAACTGGCACAACTGCGCCGTGAATATTTTGGTTTTATTTTCCAACGTTATCACTTACTCGGCGATTTGAGTGCTTCAGGTAACGTTGAAGTTCCTGCAATTTATGCAGGCGTCGACAGCCATCTTCGTCAAGAACGCTCTGCCGAATTGTTATCCGAACTAGGACTTGAAGAACGTTTGCATCATCGACCAAGCCAGCTATCTGGTGGTCAGCAACAACGTGTCTCGATTGCACGTGCGCTGATGAATGGTGGTGATGTGATTCTTGCCGATGAACCCACAGGTGCCTTGGATAAGAATAGTGGTATTGAAGTGATGCGCATTTTGCGTGAGCTGAATGCCAAGGGCCATACCATTATTCTGGTCACCCATGATCTCAATGTCGCCAAAAATGCGACCCGTATTATCGAGATCAGTGACGGTAATATTATTTCCGACCGTGCCAATGAGCCTGAACATAATGATCCAGAACTTGAGCATCAAACCCTAGAGCGTAACCCGCAGAAGAAAACCTCCGCTTGGCGTTCTTTCTTTGACCGTCTTGGTGAAGCCTTCCGTATGGCGTTACTCGCCATGAATGCGCACCGTATGCGGACTTTTTTGACCATGCTCGGGATTATTATCGGGATTGCATCCGTGGTCTCCGTGGTGGCACTGGGGAATGGTTCACAAAAGCAAATTTTAGAAAATATTAGTAGTCTGGGTACCAATACCATTACCGTCTATCAAGGTCGTGGCTTTGGTGATAACTCACGGACCTCACAAGTCAAAACACTAGTACCTGCCGATGCCGAAGCACTGGCCGAACAGCCCTATGTTGATGGAGTGAGTCCTTCAGCCAATACCAGTTTAACCCTGCGTTATAAAGATACTGAGGCAGCGGCAACAGTCAATGGCGTCAGTGCTGATTTCTTCTATGTCCGTGGTATGACCTTTAAATCAGGGCAACCTTTTGATAAGGCAAGTGTGACTGAACGCGCACAAGATGTGGTGATTGATACCAATACGGAAAAGACCTTCTTTGCAGATGGCACCAATCCTGTCGGTCAAGTGCTGCTATTAGGTAGTGTTCCAAGTCGAATTATCGGCGTGATTGATGCCCAGCAAGGCTTTATGGGAAATTCAGACAGCCTGAATGTTTATCTGCCCTATTCGACTGTTATGAGCCGTATGCTAGGTCAATCCAATGTACGTAGCATCATCGTGCGTATCAAAGATGAATATCCAAGTAGTGCTGCTGAAAACGCGATTCTGACCTTGCTGGAACAACGTCACGGCGCACAAGATGTGTTTACCCAAAACTCTGACAGTATTCGTGAAACCATTCAGCAAACTACAGCCACCATGACCTTGCTGATTTCAGCGATTGCGGTCATTTCGTTGGTGGTGGGTGGTATTGGCGTGATGAACATTATGCTGGTTTCTGTGACTGAACGGACCCAAGAAATCGGGGTACGCATGGCAGTTGGTGCTCGTCAAAGTGATATTTTGCAGCAATTCCTGATTGAAGCAATTCTGGTCTGTTTATTGGGCGGTATCTTGGGTGTGCTGCTATCTTTAGGCATTGGACAGATTATTGGACACTTTGCCAAAGGCATCATTGAAATGAGTTATTCGACCACTTCAATTGTTGCAGCCTTTGTCTGCTCAAGCATGATTGGTATTGTATTTGGCTTCTTGCCAGCACGAAATGCAGCACAACTCGATCCAGTTGCTGCTTTAGCGAGAGAATAAGGAATTTGAGTATGTCTTTTCAATTCACAAAATTAGGACTTGCACTGGTACTCACTGGTTCCTTAGCTGGCTGTTCTGCTGTCGTCAAAACACCCTATAACGCACCAACCGTCCAAGTGCCACAACAGTTCCAATACGATGCACAAAAAAGTAAAAGTATCAATTTAACTGATCAATGGTGGACGCTATTTAACGATACCCAGTTGAATCAATTGGTCGATCAAGTATTGGCTAAAAATAGTGATTTAACTGTTGCAGGTATCACCCTGCAACAAGCCCGATTACAGGCAGGGCTCGCTGAAAATAAACAAGGAATTCGAACCAGTTCTAGTGTTTCCGCAGGTCATAATATTGATCTGCGTTCTGGCGATGGTTCTGATCGTGGTTTATCCACCAGCGTTGGCGTCAGCTATGAACTCGATTTATTTGGCAAGCTCGCCAATCAAACGGAAGCAAGCCGATGGGAAGCCTTAGCCACTGAACAAGATTTACAAGCGACTGCACAAAGTTTGGTTGGCACGACAGCAAAGCTGTATTGGCAGTTGGGCTATCTGAATGAACGCTATCAAACCATTCAGCAAAACTTGGCTTCGACCCAAAAAACCTACTCTTTGGTGCAATCACAATACAAAGCAGGTGCAGTATCTGGTTTGGATTTAACCCAAGCGGAACAATCCGTGCAAAGCCAAAAAGCCAGCCTTAGCCAGATCGAACAGCAACGCGTCGAAGCACGTACCGCGATTGCCGTTTTGCTACATGAACCCGTACAACAACTGAACATTCAAGAGCCTGCGCAGTTACCTCGCAATGCCCTGCCAAATATCGCGGTTGGACTCCCTGCTGATATTTTATCGCGCCGCCCAGACCTACAAGCATCTGAATTACGTTTGCGTAAGACCTTAGCCAATAAAGATGCGACCAAAGCCAGCTATTATCCTTCGATTAATTTGACGGGGAATGTTGGTTCTTCAAGCACTTCTTTAACTCAACTGTTAAAGAATCCTGCTTTGACACTCGGTGCAAGTCTCAGCCTACCTTTCCTTCAATATAATGATATGAAGAAAGACATTGCGATCAGTGATCTTGAGTATGAAAAAGCCATTACCCAATACCGTCAAACGCTATACCAAGCTTTTGCTGATGTTGAAAATGCGCTATCAAATCGCACTCAGCTAAATCAGCAAGTGCAGTTACAGCAACGTAATGTCGAGCTGGCAGATAAAACTGAACGACTAACCGAAGTGCGTTATCGCAATGGAGCGATTGCGTTAAAGAATTTACTGGATGCGCAGGAAACCACACGTAATGCCCGACTCAGCTTGGTGGAAACCAAGCAGAATCAATACAATGCCTATGTGACATTAATGCAAGCCATGGGTGGAAGTCCTGTAAAAGAACTACCAAAACAATAGCCCTAGCGCTATTGTTTTGCGCTGTTATTCTTTCACCAGATCAGGATTATTCTGGATCTGTTGAATATGTTTAATCTTGTCCTGATCATCAAACACAACTTCATACGAAAGTTGCTGACCATTGAAATACATCTCAGTTGGGAGCCAATTACTTCCCATAAACTAATACATATCTAGTTATAATTATGAAGTTATATTAATTATATATTTTATATTGACTTAAATATTATCATTTCATATATTAAAAAATAATTCCAAATAAGATAGGAAATCCAATCTGTTACATAACAGTGTAGCGTCATTTAACTTCATTTAAATTTTAAGCATTACAAAATACGAGGATGTTCAATGATCGAAATAATCTATGGAGGTATCGTAGCAATAGCTTTAGGTATGATTGCTAATTTACTAACTCCATTCGTTCAAAACTTATTTACAATAAAACCTGTTACAGTTCCAAATATTCCAGAACAGCAAATAATGGAACCTGATTCTTCAAATATCGAAGAGTGGAGAGCTCAGAATCGAGCCAAATTAGAAGCTATGGTCAGCAAAGTATTTTTTTATGCTTTCGCCTATCTCGCTATGTTTATGGCACTCTTGATTCCGTTTTACTTAAATGGAGGACTTTTTAATCCTACTGTAAATCTCATTGATTCTAGATTAGCAATAGACTACATCATCAATCAGGATAACCTTACTAAAATTTGCGCTATATTCGGCATCCTAGCCTATGGTGCTTTCTGGAAGTTATCTCAGCTCATAGCTGATTTCATAACCACAATTGCTGTTCGATTTACGTTTGTAAATGAAGTTAAATATTTAGCATTTACCGTATTGGCTATGGTTTTTTGGGCATTTTTTATTGCTGGCAATGTTTATTGGATTCTAAACCCTGATGTAGGGTGGTTTTATTCAATCAAATATTCATTAATTTTATGGTTTTTATTATTCTTTTACGCGTTAACTAACAAAAGATAAAAACTAACAGACTAATGATCATAAATCACAATATTTAAGATGTATCTTCTATCTTCTCAGAGTTCGATATTATACTGTTTAATTCTCACATCTTTATTTTAAACAAAGCCGCTATAAAAGCGGCTTTATCAAATAATTTAGAGCAATCTAATTATTCATCATCCATCATCGACTGACTCATACCTACGGTATTAAAGCCACCATCGACATACATGATTTCACCCGTAATACCCGAAGCCCACGGCGAGCAAAGGAATAATGCGGCATTACCCACTTCTTCAATGGTCACATTGCGTTTCAGTGGCGCAATTTTTTCATTGGCATCTAACATTTTACGGAAAGATTTAATCCCTGAAGCTGCCAAAGTACGGATTGGGCCAGCAGAAATTGCATTGACACGGATACCATCTGTACCCAAGCTTGATGCTAAATAACGTACGCCCGCTTCAAGTGATGCTTTCGCCATCCCCATCACATTATAGTTCGGCATCACACGCTCAGAACCTTGGTAAGTCAAAGTCAATAAACAACCTTGGCGCGCTTGCAATAATGGTTTAGCCGCACGCGCCATCGCGATAAAGCTATAGGCACTAATATCATGCGCAATTTTAAAACCATCACGATCAGTCACGTCAGTAAAATCACCATCTAAGGTATGCGCAGGTGCAAAACCGATTGAATGTACCATACCGTCTAAACCATCCCAGTGTTTTGCCAATTCAACAAAAGCATTGTCAATTTCTGCGTCAATCGCAACATCACAAGGAAAAACCAGTGTTGAACCAAACTGTGCTGCAAAATCATCGACACGTTTTTTCAGCTTTTCATTTGGATAAGTAAACGCAAGCTCCGCACCTTCACGGTGTAAGGCAGAAGCAATACCGAAAGCAATCGATAATTTACTTGCAATACCGGCAATTAAAAAACGTTTACCAGCTAAAAGTCCTTGTGACATCTTATTCTCACTCGAAAAATTTTCACCACATCATGCCAATATTCCGCCGCTTGCGGAATTGCATAATCCATCTTTTTTACAATCTTGCATAAAAAAATCGCCTTCACTTGAAGACGATTTGTATTTTTACTTAAATCAGAACTTAATCGTCACCGCGAAGCAGACTCAATAAACGCAAGAATGAATAATACATCCACACCAAAGTTGCCAATAAGGCGATGGCACAGATCCATTCAAATGCTTTTGGTGCACGTTGTGCAGCCGCATTTTCAATCAAGTCAAAATCCAAGATCAGGTTTAATGATGCGATGACCGCAACAAAGGCAGCAAAGCCAATACCTAACCAATTGCTTTCAAAGATATAAGGAATGCTTGAACCAAATGCTAAACGTAAAATGATTTGCACCACAAACACCAAAGCAATCGCAATCGAAGCTGAAATCACAACTGCTTTAAACTTTTCAGTGGCACGAATGATCTGAAATTTATATAAGGCAAATAAAACCAATGTGGTCACGAAAGTCGCAAGCAATGCTTGCAAAGGAACACCTGGATACTTCAACTGGAAAATAAACGATACGCCACCGAGGAATGCCCCTTCAAATAAAGCATAAGGAATGGCTAAAGCTGGTGCAGTATTGGATTTAAATGTGGTAATCAAGGCAAGGATTAATCCACCCACTGCACCAATAATCGTTGCAGCATAGGCAATCGAAAGATTGGCTGTCATCGCACAGTAGAAAAATAAGGCCATACCTAGAACGGCAGCAATCACGGTTAGAAGTACAGATTTTTGGATCGCACCCTGAATGGTCATGGGTTCAGCCAAATCCTGATAAGTTTCTACCCGCGTTAAAATGGGGTTAGTACTTTGCATGTACGCTCTCTTTTTTATAGTTTGCAATTAAAAGCCGAGTTTAAGCGATTTTTTGAGCAAGCCCAAATTTTTTCACATATTAAAAAAGGAGCATACGCTCCTTTTTATACATTGTTCATAAACTGATTACTTGTCGTTATTCATGATAAAAAAGTATTCGCGGTAGTATTTCAATTCTGCGATCGAATCACGGATATCATCCATCGCCAAGTGTGATGCATTTTTCTTTAAACCACTCATAATTTCAGGTCTCCAGCGTTTCGCTAACTCTTTCACCGAAGAAACATCTAAATTACGATAATGGAAAAACTGTTCCAATTCAGGCATCAAACGATGCAAGAAACGGCGATCTTGGCAAATCGAGTTACCACACATTGGTGATGATTTTGGACTCACCCATTTCTTTAAGAACTCAAGCGTTTGCTGTTCTGCATCTTGAGCCTTTAACTTACTGCGTCGTACTCGCTCAATCAGACCCGACTGGCCATGTTGTTTGGTATTCCACTCATCCATCGCATTTAGAATCAAATCAGATTGATGTACCGCTAAAACAGGTCCTTCAGCCAAGATATTCAAATGGTCATCTGTAATAATTGTTGCAATTTCAATAATCTTGTCATTATCGGTATCAAGACCGGTCATTTCCAGATCGATCCAAATTAATCGTGTATCAGGGGTGCTACTCATGGATGGCGATTCTAAAGTGCTTAAAAACATCAATAGTAGCAAATTAATTACATCTTGGCTGTAATTCTATAGTGGCTTCGTGCTATTTTTGCGGTCTTCAAAGTGTGGATTTTTTGGGATATGAATGGCTTTAATTCGTAAGCGTCGTTTAACCGAACAACAGCAACGTCGTATTGAGAAACAGCATAAATCACGTCAAGACGACATTGATACATCGCAAGATCTGGATGGACTGGTTGTTCAGCATTATGGTCGTCAACTCGAAGTACAAGCTTTATCTGTGCCTGAACAGCACCCTGAAAAACCACACGTGGCTGAAGGCGAACCAGAACCGTTCTGGAAACCAATTGAACTCGACAGCGTTTGGCGTTGTCATACCCGTACCAACCTAGAACTTTTGGTCACAGGCGATCGGGTTAAATGGCAGGCTGATCCAATTACGGGTTTGGGCATTATCACCGCGATTTATCCAAGACAATCGTTACTGACCCGCCCCGATCGCTATCACAAAGTGAAGCCTGTGGCAGCCAATATCAGTTTAATTGTGATTGTATTTGCCCCGCTGCCAGAACCTGCGCCAACATTAATTGACCGCTATCTGGTGGCCTGTGCCGATGCCAATATTCCAGCGTTATTGGTGTTGAATAAATCCGACTTACTCACTGAAAATGACCCGATTCTCACCTTGCTCAGCGAATATGAATCTTTAGGCTATGAAACCTTGATTTGTCATTCACAAGGTGACTTATCTGTGCTTTCAAACCGCATTGATAATGAAACGGTGGCTTTCGTGGGACAATCAGGTGTCGGAAAAAGCTCACTGATTAATACCATCGTTCCCGATGCCGCACAGAAAACCAATATCATTTCGGAGAACTCGGCACTGGGTCAGCACACTACAACCTCAACACGTTTGATTAAATTTGGAACAAACGGTGCGTTGATTGACTCCCCAGGGATTCGTGAATTTGGGCTGTGGCATCTCAGTTTAGAAAAGGTTCGTACCGGTTTTCCAGAGATTGAAGCACATTTAGGGCTGTGTCAGTTCCGTAACTGCACCCATACACATGAGAAAAATTGTGCGCTGAAACAAGCGGTTGATGCTGGCGAAATTTTGCCGCGCCGTTTAGACAGCTATTTACGTTTACTGGATGAAATTCAGGAAGCACAGCAAAAAAGTTAATTTTCTTCGCTGCTTGCCCTTGAACTAAAGATTTTGATCACCATTGAGATAAGTTATACTCAGGGTCAATTTTGATTTTAACTTTAGGTGACTTGTGGAACGCTGGTTAGAGTTTATGGGGAATCACCCCTTCTTATTTGGTGCGCTCGGCGTGTTAATCGTGTTGTTCTTTATTTTAGAAGGGCAACGCAATGGTCGTAAAATTTCACCACAATCTCTAGGTATTTTGGTCAAGGCAAAAAATGCCATCTTGATCGACTTACGTGATGGAAAAGATTTCCGTGATGGACACATCAGTGGTAGTCGTAACATTCCATACAGCCAGATTACAAGTCATATCGATGAATTAAAAGCAAGTGATCGTCCACTGGTCTTCATTTGTAACTTAGGTCAGGTTGCAGGCTCAGCATTGCAGAAAGTTGGCCATGCCGACAGCTACCGTTTAGACGGCGGTATTAGCAACTGGAAAGCTCAAGGCTTACCTTTAGTGAAAAGCAAAACCAAAGCTTAAGGAGAGATAAAATGACTACGCAAAACGTCACCATTTATTCAACGCTTTCTTGCCCATATTGCGTACGCGCAAAACAATTACTTGAGCGTAAAGGCGTTGCTTATAAAGAAATTAATCTTTCTAATGAAGCACCAGAAGTTCGTCTTGAGTTAATGCAACGTACCAATCACCGTACTGTGCCGCAAATTTTTATCAAAGACCAATTTATTGGCGGTTTTGATCAACTTTATGCTTTAGAGCGTGAAGGCAAACTCGACCAATTATTAGCTTAACAACATCTAAATCCAAGATTTAAGGAAAAACAATGAGCGAAGAACAAGTTCAACCACAACTCGCGTTAGAACGTATCTATACCAAAGACATTTCTTTTGAAGTTCCAGGTGCACAAGTTTTTACCAAGCAATGGCAACCAGAGTTGAACATCAATTTATCTTCTGCTGCAGAAAAAATTGATGCGACACACTATGAAGTGTCTTTAAAAGTTGTGGTTCAAGCAAACAACGAAAATGAAACTGCGTTCATCGTTGATGTAACTCAATCAGGGATTTTCTTGGTTGATGGTGTAGAAGAAGATCGCCTTCCATACATCTTAGGCGCTTACTGCCCAAATATCCTGTTCCCGTTCTTACGTGAAGCAGTCAATGATTTAGTGACTAAAGGTAGCTTCCCACAATTGCTGCTTACACCAATTAACTTTGATGCTGAATTTGAAGCAAACATGCAACGCCTCCAAGCGGATGCAGATGCGCAAGGTCAAGCATAAGCTTTAATCGCGAAGCAAAAAAACCACAGCAATTGCTGTGGTTTTTTTATCATAATAAAAAAAGATCCGAATAAAACGAGAACAAACCATGACCACAACACTTTATCCGCTATGCCAGCAGGTCTTTCCTGAACTGACACAGGTTCCTTATCCTGCTCATGCACACGATTTTCATCAATTTATCAATTGGGTCAATACCTTACATTCCAACATTCAATATGTTGAGTTAAAAGAATACTATGACAATGACACCGACAAGTGCTATCAACTACAACAAGCCCAAGTTGATATTGAACAACTGAATAATCGTATTGAAACTGAAGTTGAGCAACTCTTTGCTGAATATGCAGAGAGCGCCCCAGAACAGCAGAATGAAATTGATTTTGCTGAACATATCTATGCGATTTTATTCGACAATATCTATGCCGTTGCAGAACAACATGGTCTGGCCTTGCTGCTGATCTCGAATGAGAATCCTTATTGGATGCTGGTTCCCGACCAGACTGAGCAGATTAATCGCCTGATTGAAGCTTTTAATGCAACGTTTTCCGATGTTGAGCTCTATCACTATGTTTAATATTGAGTAGCCTTATTCCACAATGGTTCTAAAGGTCAGATTCACCCGCGCTGTACTGACTTTTTGGGTCGGCGGTAATCGATGTAACCAGTAAGTCTGTGTAGTGTCTTTCATCACCAGCAAACTGCCATGCTCTAGATATAATTCTACTTTCTCTTTGCTCTGCTTATGTTTAAATGCGAATTTACGCTCTGCGCCAAAACTAAATGAGGCAATCGCACCATCTTTTTTTAAATCCGTTTCACCATCACTATGCCAAGCCATCCCTTCTTCACCACTATGATAAAGATTCAGCAAACAAGAGTTGAATGTCTCACCTGTTAACCCTTCGGCCAGTTGTTTTAACTCCAGTAATTCCTGTGTCCAAGGCAAAGCATATTTATTCATATTGGAATAGGTATATTCAAAGCGTCGATCTCCATACCACGCCACTTTACGTTTGGTCGTCAATAACTTTCCAAAGATCAGCGCCTGATCATTTTCCCATGCAATGCTTTGCATCAGTTGATCAAAATAATGATCTGCTGCCTCGGTCTGCACCACTTTGCCGTAGTACTGTACCGTGCCGTCATAGGGCAAATGATTCTGCTTTGGATCAGCTTCAATATCAAATAGTTGCATCTTTCCACTTCTTATAGGCTTGCTGCATACAATGTCCACATGGTCGGAAACCTTGTGCAATTGCTTCTTGCTCATCGACAAAAAATACCCGATTCTTTTTCAGCATGCGCTTCCCTGATGCACAGGTCAATCTGCCATAAATTTTAAGCTGTGCATTGCCTGCAAACAGAATCTGCTGCCGTTTTAATTTTTGATGCAGTTCAGGCTGTGTTAATTCACAATGTCGCCACATCAGATTAACTCACCGCATCATGGAAAATGATGCCTAAGCTATAACGCTCCCCTTGATGAATGGGGCTGACACCATGTTTCATATTGACCCGATAATAGCCTTGACTACCTTTTTCAGGTTTAAATTGAGTGGTGAAAATCAACAGATCACCTTGCTGTGGTTGCATCACCATGGCCTTAGATTGCGCTCTAGGGGTTTGTTGGGTGAAGACCAATTCTCCACCACTAAAATCCACATTCGGCTGACTCAGCACAATTACCAGCTGTAAAGGGAAATACACCTCACCATATAAGTCCTGATGAAGCGTATTAAAGCCGCCTTGTGCATATTTCAAAATCAGTGGCGTTGCCAGCGTTTGTCCCTGTTGATAGCACTGCTGTAGAAATTCAGGATGAGAGGATGGAAATGAATGTTCTAACTTCAACACCCGAAACCATGCATTGGCAATCGGTACCAAATATGGATAGATCTCATGCCGTATCCGCTCAATCAGATTCGGTAATGGGTAAGTAAAATACTTGTATTCACCTCGACCAAAACGATAACGCTGCATCTCTACAGTTTTACGATACAGTTCGGTTTGCGGATATGCATGTTTCAGCATTTCACATAACTCGGTCGATAGAACCTGCTCGATCAGGGCAAAGCCTTGTTGGTGCATTTGCTCAGTGATGGCCTCCCAATCCGCAGCTTGAATCTTGTCGATCACCGCTTGGATTTGTGTCAATTCAGGTGGCTGCATGGGTTTGTGCACCTTCCCAACCAATCAAGGCTGTTTTACGCAATGTTCCCCACTCATAGCCACCAAAAGCACCTGTAGACTGAATCACCCGATGACAGGGAATCAAAAATGCCACAGGATTACTGCCAATGGCGGTGCCGACAGCTCGTGCAGCTTTGGGATGCTCAATGGCTTTGGCCAACTCACCATAGGTTGAGAGCTGCCCCATCGGAATCTTGAGCAGACTTTGCCATACTTTCAGCTGAAACTCGGTGCCTTTTAAATGTAGTTTAATCTCTGCCAGTTGAGGTTGATCCTTTTGAAACAGGGCCAAAGCACTGTGTTGAAATGCATCGCTCTGTTCAATAATCACGGCCTGAGGAAATTGTGCTGTTAGCTGTTGCAAGGCATCAGCCCGATTCTCCACAAAACTCAGTGCACAAATACCTTTATGTGTGGATGCAATCAACACTTCACCAAACAAGGTCTCTGCGAATTGATAATGAATCGTGAGACTCTGTCCACCATGTTTATATTCGGCTGGGGTCATCCCTTCGATTTGAATAAACAGATCATGCAATCGACTGGTACTGGACAGTCCTGTGGCAAAGGTTGCATCAAAAATACTGCCCTGCTCTTGTTTTAAAATCTTCTTGGCATGTTCAACACTTATATACTGCAAAAACTTTTTTGGACTGGTGCCGACCCACTCGGTAAATAAACGCTGAAAATGCGCTGGGCTTAAATGAATATGTGCTGCCACTTCATCCAGTTGCGGCTGTTGCTGAAAGTTTTGTTGAATATACTGAATCGCTTGAGCAATGCGTTCATAATTACGTTGTTGTGAGGACATATCATCACCTCTCATCATTCATGTTTTCACTGTAGCAACTTTGCCATTCTGTGAAAATCTGAATCATGCTCAGTCTTCGTTTTGTCTTTGTAGTGTCTCAAATCCCGATAAAAAAGCCGTACTTCTTGAAATACGGCGCTATCATTTCGATGACCAATCTTTATAGATTAATGGGTGTAATACTTATGTCCTTGGTCACGTAATTCAGCAATCTTTTTACCTTGTTTTTTAGCTTCATCCAGCTTGCCTGCTTGCACCAACAATTTGGCTTTATCAATTTCCCCGACAATCTGGTCGAATAAAGCAGTAGATGCTGGCACTTTTTCAGTGGTATTCGGCGCCAACTTATATTGTTTTGAATGGGTCGCAGCAGCACGCATATTATCCAAAGCAGCTGTTGCCGCCTGTGGCGTTGCAGCTTGGTTAAACGCTTTATAATTTTTCCCCAGCGTTTTCATGTCATCTTCTAAACCCGCAGCCATTGCCGTATGGCTCAATGCAAACGCGGATAACATCACAACGGTGGCTAAAGTTTTTTTAATCATTAGGATATCCTATCAAAAACTGTGGCTATGGCTTAATTTCTTGGCGCAAAACATCGTGCTTTGTTCAAAGCACCAATGGCGATTGCTGATTTAGCATACATAAAAAATGCAACGGAATCGTTGCATTTTGATAAAAAAAGATCGTGTTTAGGTTTTATAAGCGACGGCGTAAAGCATCCGCAATCGACTCAACCAATTGCTGCGAAATCTCTTGTTTTGATGCCTTTTCCAGCTCACGCTTTTTCATGTGATAAGACTGGGCAAAGAACACGGTCATGGCATTTTCATCTGAGGCAAAACCGATATCTGGACGTGACACATCATTACAGGCAATCATATCCAGTTTTTTCGCTACCAGTTTACCAGCAGCGTATTCTTCAACATTTTGCGTTTCAGCAGCAAAGCCAACCATGAATGGACGTTGTTCCTGCTGTGCAATGGTCGCCACGATATCTGGATTTTTGACCAACGCCACCGCAAGCTCATCACCTGCTTTTTTAATCTTGTGCTCAGCCACTTGTGCCACACGATAATCCGCCACCGCTGCGGTTGCGATAAAGATGTCACAGCCGTCTTTCAGTTGGTTCATGCTGACATCAAGCATCTGCATGGCAGAACTCACATTCATACGTTGCACACCATTCGGCGTATCCAAACTGACAGGGCCTGCCACCAACGTGACTTTTGCCCCTGCTGCATAACACGCTGCGGCCAAGGCAAAGCCCATTTTGCCAGTACTGTGGTTGGAAATATAACGGACCGGGTCAATCGCTTCGCGGGTCGGGCCAGCGGTAATGGTGACTCGCTTTCCAGCTAACAAACCGAATTTTTCGGCCAAGGCACGTTGCGCTTTATGGAAATAGGCTGCAACTTGGCGCGCTAGATCTTCAGGTTCAGGCATACGCCCTAGACCGACATCACCACAGGCTTGCTCGCCTGCATCTGGCATGATCACATGCACGCCATCCTCAACCAAAGTTTGCAAATTGCGTTGTGTGGCTTTTGCTGCCCACATTTGCTGATTCATTGCCGGTGCAACCCAAACTGGTGCTTTGGTTGCCAGATATAGCGTACTGAGCAGATCATCTGCCAAACCATTGGCAAATTTTGCAATGCTGTCACAGCTGGCAGGTGCAACCAGAACCAAATCGGCCCAACGTGCCAATTCGATATGTCCCATGCCTGCTTCAGCTTCAGGATCAAGCAATTCGGTATGCACAGGATTGCCTGAAAGTGCTTGAAAAGTAAGTGGGGTAATAAATGCTTGTGCGCCATGGGTCATGACCACACGGACATCAAAACCGAAATCTTTTAAACGGCGCACCAAGATGGCACTTTTATAGGCAGCAATACCACCTGTAACCGCTAAAATAATGTTTTTATGGGGAATAACACTTAGATCGAAGCTCACAAACAGGATACCTTACTGTTGCAGTGGCGCTCACAATAGCATTAAATAAGTGGATACCCAAGTAGCACCCTCAACATTTCAGCACTGACTATAATCGAAAATCGTGTTGACATGACACAATATAAAAGGAAAAGACGTGCAATTATTTTTGCCCGTTAAAAAAATAATCACAATAAAATCAAAGGGACATTAACGATTGAATCAATCTATTAAAACTTGGCCTGAACAAGAGCGCCCAAGAGAACGACTTTTGTCCCAAGGACCGCAAAGCTTATCCGATGCTGAACTGCTGGCAATTTTTCTGCGTTCAGGTTCAAAACAGCACTCTGCAGTGGAATTGGCGCGTATTTTGATTCAACATTTTGGCGGACTTAATTTGATATTTGATGCCAATTTTGAAGATTTATCACAATTTAATGGCATAGCCTCCACTAAATATGCACAGCTGATGGCCGTGAAGGAACTTGGACGGCGTTATCTGAATAATCATTTCCAGCAACAGCGGCTTTGTCTGGATACTTCAACCTTAGTGCTCGACTATTTACGTTATGAATTGCAAGGTGAAAAACAGGAAGTTTTTGCGGTGCTGTGTTTAGATGCCGAACTGAGAAAATTACATTTTAAAAAGCTATTCTTTGGTTCACATCATTCCTGCACTGTTTCATTGAACCAAACCTTACGCTATGCCCTGCAACAACAAGCCTGCCAAATTGTGGTGGCACACAATCATCCCTATGGAACAGCACAACCGTCAACAGAAGATATTTATCTGACCCAACAACTCAAACAAGCCTGCAAACTGCTGGAAATTCACTTGATTGATCATTTTATTATTTCAGCTGAAGGCTATTTTTCATTTTCTGAACAACAACTACTCAACCCTATTAAAACCAAGCAATCTCGCCTTGACAAAGCTTAAATCAAACAGGAATATCAAGACATAAAATTAATGATTCAAATAACATGATTGTCCGTGACCAGCCGAGTATTTTTAAAGTTTTATTCTCATGGCGAGGAACGATTTTACCCAAAATTTTGCCCTCACTTGGTTTCGTCATGCTGATCTCGGCCATCATAGGTGGGGTCGAGTATGTCAATCTGTATCGTTTCCCTGAAATTCCCTTGGTCGGCTTCACTTTGATTGGTGTGGTACTGTCCATTTTCTTGGGATTTAAGAATACCGCCTGTTATGACCGTTGGTGGGAAGCACGTAAACTCTGGGGGGTGTTGATTGCCACTGCGCGCCATTTTGACCGAGATTGCCGCGTCCTGACCCAAGCACGTCGTGAACGTATTATTCAAAACGTGATTGTGTTTGCCAATGTACTGCGTGATCGTCTGCGTCATCAAACCGCCAATCCAACCGAGCTGACAGAAACCAGCGGTCTGAGTCAACAAGCATTGACGCAACTTTATCAACAGCATAATGCGCCGCAGTACACCTTGAGCCTAATTCAATGGGAACTGTTACAAGCCATGAAAGAAGGCGAAATCTCGGATATTATTTATACCCAGATGAACCGCCATGTTGCAGCACTCAGTGAAATGCAAACTGGCTGCGATCGGATCGCAAATACTCCAATTCCATTCGCCTATTCGGTTTTACTGAATCGTACCGTGTACTTCTTCTGCTTTATGCTGCCATTCAGTCTCGGCTCGTTATTGGGCTTGGTGACACCGTTACTGGTGGGTATTTTAGCCTATACCTTCTTAGGTCTGGATGCTTTAAGTACTGAAATTGAAGAACCTTTCGGCACACAAAGCAATGACTTACCGCTGGATGCGATGGTACGTTCAATTGAAATTGAATTACTTGGAACTTTAGGTCGCCCAACCCCGCCGCCAATTCAGGCGCATGACCATAACTTACTCTAATTTCAATGCCCTGCAATGAGGGCATTTTTTTCAGCTTAACATCAGTTAAATAAATTGTGACGGGACGATGGACTTAAAGCGTTCAGTGAACTGTCCATTCCAATAGGGATAATAAGGATAGGGCGGATAGATCGCACTGACCTGATTTAAACATTCGCTCTGTTCAATCGATAGCTGAATATCTTTGGCAACAAGGTTATCTTGCAGTTGAGTTTGATTACGCGCGCCAATCAATACACTCGATACCGTTGGACGCTGTAATAACCAGTTTAAGGCAATTTGCGGAACCGTATAGCCAGTTTCTGCTGCAATCTGTTTGAGCACATCAATCACAGCATAGAGATGTGCCTCATTGACTGGCGGCGCGAATTGTGCGGTATTATGTAAACGGCTCTGTGCTGGAATCGGATTCTCGCGATCAAATTTACCTGTCAATCGGCCCCAGCCCAACGGACTCCACACTACTGCGCCAATGTGCTGGTCATCATTTAAGGGCATCAACTCCCATTCATAATCACGACCAATCAATGAATAGTAGACCTGATTGACCACAAACTTTTCATAGCCATATTGCTCCGCAATCGCTTGGGCTTTCATCAGTTGCCAACCTGCAAAATTAGACGCGCCGATATAACGAACTTTGCCACTACGCACTAACTCATCTAAGGTTTTCATTAATTGTGGTAATGCGGTGAAGCTATCAAACTGATGCAGCTGTAATACATCAATATAATCCGTTCCCAAGCGAGTTAATGACTGTTCAACTGCCGACAATAAATAACGCCGACTAAATCCAGCATCATTTAGATGATCTGAACTACGAATCCCAACTTTAGTGGAAATAATATTGTGTTGACGTTCAGATGCCAAAGCCTTGCCCAGCATTCGTTCAGATTCTCCATCAGAATAGACATCAGCCGTATCAAAGTAATTAATACCCGCATCTAAACCAGCACGAATCATTTGATTGGCTTCTGTTTGACTGGCTTGCCCCCAAGCAGAGAAAATTTGCCCCTGCCCACCTAGGGTTCCTGCGCCAAATCCCAGTTCTGAAACTTTTAAACCCGAGTTTCCTAAAAAATGATATTTCATGACCTGTCTCTTCAAGCTGTGATTGCTTCAGTACAAAAATAGCACTAGGGATTTATTCGAAAAACCACGATAATTAAGAAATACTTTTCTGATTTTATTGATAATGAATACAGAAGATTTTCAGTTTTTTATTCGTGTTGCAGACTTGGGTTCGATCAGCAAAGCCGCACAGGACGCCAATATCTCGGTGTCGGTGGCCAGTCAGAAATTACAACGTTTAGAACAAAACCTACAACTGCGTTTATTTCATCGCACCACACGAAAATTGACTTTAACAGAGGAAGGTAAAATCGTACTGGAGCATGGACGTGGCTGGATCAACGATTTTGTTCATTTACAGCAAGCTCTCACCTCCCCAAATCAAGCCTTAACAGGGACTTTACGGATTAGCACCTCAGCTACGTTTGGTACTCAGGTGTTAATGCCCGTGATTGCCAGATTTTCCCACTTACATCCTGAACTGAAGATTTACTTAGATTTAAATGATCAAAACATCGACCTAATTCAGCAAGGCATGGACTTGGCCATTCGCATTGGTCAGTTAAAAAGTTCCAGCTTGATCGCCAAACGCTTGAGTACCAATCCACGTGTACTTTGCGCTTCCCCCAACTATCTGGAAAAATATGGTCAGCCCCATAGCTTGGCAGAACTCAAATTGCATCGTTGTATCTTGCAGCAGCATGGTCAAGGTCTCACCAATCACTGGCACTTGGTCAATGCCGAAGGGAAAGTTGAACAGGTTCATGTCGAGGGTTATTTTGCAACAAATTCAGGCGAAGGTGTTCGACAAGCCGCCTTAGCCGGTCTTGGTATTTCCAATCATTCGATCTGGCATGTGGCGGATGAACTTGCGACAGGTAAACTGGTGCAGATTTTGCCGGAATTTCCTGTTGAAGCAACGGCAATTTATGCAGTGTTCCCACATCGGCAGCTGATCGCGCCAAAAGTGCAGCATTTTTTAGATTATTTAATTGATTACTTTCAGCAGCGTGAATGATAAAACATTAGTCCTTCAGACTAATCTTAGCCTTGCAACAGTGATTACTATACTCCTGCAAAACCATGAAACATCCATTGCACACCCCATACAAGCAGCATGAAAAAAATAAGGATGAGGCAAAGTTCTAATTTTTTCATATCACGGGGGATTGAAAGCGTTCCCAAATCCCTTGCTGCCCCTCTTTAAGCCGTGGTGTCTGTCCCAATTTAATCCATGGCATATTCTCGCCATGAAAATCACTGCCAATCGAAACCGCTAGATCAAATTGCTGAATCATTCGATCCACCATTTGACGTGTCGAAGCAGGTTCGATACTGGGCGGTAGTTCCACGGCATCACCACCTGATTCAGCAAATAGCTCAATCAAATAACGGATATTGGTGGCAGACAGGTCATAACGGGTCGGATGAGCAAGCACGGCGAAACCCTGACTGGCATGAATCACATCAATGGTTTCTTTAAGTCCCATACCTTCAAATTTCACAAAGGCTTTTTTGCCTTCTTTCAGAAAACGGTCAAAGGCCTGTTGCGGGCGACTGACAATATTTTTTTCGACTAAGGCTTTGGCAATATGGGTTCGGGTGACACGATCTGCTTCCCCATCGACTTGGGCAATCACATCAGGATAAATATCAAAATCGATACATTTTTCTAAGAGCTGACAAATCACTTTTGCCCGTTCAGCACGGACTTTTTTCTGCTGTTCCAACATGGCTTTGATCGGCGCGTCATCTTGCATATTCAAGGCAACAATATGCACCCCATAACTCTTTTTGGTATTCGGTCGAGACCACTGGCTGGAAACTTCTACCCCAGAAATAATTTGAATATCATGTGCTTGTGCATAATCTTTTGCTCGCAGCAAGCCATCCATGGTGTCATGGTCTGTGATGGCAAGAGTATGAATTTTTAAGTCGACAGCCGTCTGTACCAGTTGCTCTGGAGAGAAGGTACCATCGGAAATGAGTGTATGTGTGTGTAAATCGACACCGAACATGGTTTGTATTATGCTATCTGACCTATTTCATCATCGTACTGTAACATGAAAGCGTTGCTCGACTATCTACCGATTATTATCTTCTTTTATTTTTATAAAACCACCGATCCTAAAGATAGTCATCATCCTTTGCTACAGCTGGTGGGTAGTTCAGGAAATCTCGATCAAAATCATATTCTTGTTGCAACTTGTGCATTACTGATCTCGACGCTTGTGGTGTATGGCTGCCTGTTCTTTTTCCAAAAATTTAAATTGGAAAAAATGCAGTGGTTTATTGTCGTCATGTCGGTCGTTTTTGGTGGAATCACACTGATTTTCAGCGATGTGACCTACATCAAAATGAAAGCCATCATTATCAATATCGGCATTGGATTAGGCTTCTTGGTGACGCCATTATTTAATAAAGAACGTATGCCAATTATCCAAAAACTTTTAGGCTCGTTATTAGAACTTAGCCCAAGAGGTTGGATCAAATTGAACTGGGCGTGGTGTGGACAATTCTTTTTGCTTGCGGCTTTGCATTTCTTCTTTGGTTTTGTCTACATGCAAGGAAAATATTGGGGCGAATTCACCGCTTTCGGCGATATTATCGTTTCTATCAGTTACCTAGCTGCTATACTGTTTTTCTTAAGAAAGCATTTTAAAACCACTGAATAGATTTTAAATCATCGAGCTACTGCCATGCCATATTTTGTGCTGACTTGTACTGATCGCGAAGGTACTTTGGAAAAACGTTTAGCCACCCGCCCACAACATATTCAACGTCTGCAAAAGTTAGATGATGAGGGACGTTTAATTGCGGCAGGTGCACATCCGAAAGATCCAAATGATCCACAAGCTGGTTTTTTTGGCAGTACTATAATTGTCGAGTTTGATAGTCGTGAATCCTTAGATGCTTGGATTCAGGAAGAGCCATTTTTAAAAGAAGGGATTTACTCAAATATTGAGGTAAAACCTTTCAACAAAGCTTTTCCAAAAGGGTAAATCATGCAAGTTGTCGTAAAAAGCGTATTGGCTTTATGTTTATTTAGTTCTACTGCATGGGCAGTTGAGCCCACAACACCTGCGGCACCAGCAGCCAACACAGCCCCAGTGCAACCCAATGCCACAACTGCTGCGCCAGCCAATGCAACTACCGCAGCAGCCAAACCGTTGACCGCTGAACAAATTGCCAAAGCCAAACAGCAGCAAGATGCAAAAGTCAAAGCTATGATTCAAGATCAAGCTAGCCGCTTGAAACAACTGGAACATGCCAATTTAGAAGCACTTTCGCAGAACCAAGAATTACAGTTAAAAAATGACAACCTGACCGTACAAGTTCAAGTGTTACAAAGTGAACGCAGTGCGCAAATGTTTTTATATGGCGCAATGACCATTGCTGTGGGCGTCATTCTCGGCTTCTTACTTGCCAGTTATGTTCACACTAAACGCCGTCGTCAGTGGTAAATCCCAATATTTTATTTATGTCTCAATCTGCAAAATTACAAACAGCCGAATTAGACTGGGAACTGGTCGATGGTATCGAAGTTCCCATTTCTAAACAGTTTGGCGATGTCTACTTTTCCAAAGATAACGGTTTACTTGAAACACGCCATGTGTTTTTAAATGGTAATGACCTAACTGAACGCCTATCAGAACTAAAAGATTTCCAATACTTTTGTGTTGGCGAAACAGGTTTTGGTACAGGCTTAAACATTCTGACCCTGTGGCAACTTTGGCAGCAGGTTCGTCCAGATAATCACAGCCACTTACATGTCATCAGTGTTGAAAAATTTCCACTGAATAAAGTCGATCTGATTCGTGCACTGAATGTCTGGCCTGAGCTTAAGCCACTTGCAGAACAGCTGATTCAGCAATATCCCCTGCCTATCGCGGGCTGCCATCGCTTAAGTTTTCCAGAAGAACGTTTTAGTATTGATTTATGGTTGGGTGATGCTCAGGATATTTTTCCAAGTATCCCGAAAACCCAAGCCGTGAATGCGTGGTTTCTCGATGGTTTTGCCCCATCATGCAATCCAGATATGTGGCAGGAAAATGTACTCAATCACATGGTGCGTTTATCTGAGTTTGGAACGACCTTTGCGTCCTTTAGTGTTGCTGGTGTACTGAAACGGGGACTGAAACAACATGGTGTGCACATTAGCCGCCCACGAGGTTTCGGTCATAAACGTGAAATGCTGAAAGCCATTTGGTTAGATACGTCATCCACAACATCTGACCAAGCTGATTCAGAACAAAACCATGCAAGCTCGCAAGCTGCATTGAAAACAATACCACGCCAGATTGCGATTATTGGCGCGGGAATTGCTGGTTTAAGCGCAGCATGGGCATTTGCCCAGCGTGGCCATCAAGTCACCGTTTACGAGCAAAATGAGCCTCTCTCAGGTGCATCAGGCAATCCCCTTGCTCTACTCAATCCGAAGCTGTGTCCAATTGAACAAGCACATGAACACTTGATGACCTTGAGCTGGCAACATGCATTGAATTTTTATCCTAAATTCAAAGCATTTAGACCCATTCAAGTCCAGCAAATAGCTTTAAAAAATGCGGATGAATTACTCGGCTTAGCGGATCAGTATCCTGTTGCGGTGTTATCGACTCAAGATCAGCAGGATGTAACACCTGAAACAGGCTATCCAAGCTTGACGCTACATCAGGCAGGGGCTGTTTCTCCACAGCAACTGCGTGATGAAATTTTGCTACATCCGAATATCAAAATCGAAAAGGCAAAAATTTCTCGCTTAAATAACGTTGACAAGCAAACTGAGCTTTGGCAAGAACAACAACTCATCGCAACAGTCGATGATGTGATTGTGTGTTGTGCCAAGCAAAGTGCTGAACTATTTGAAAACTACCCCGTGTTAAAACCCATTCGTGGACAAGTCAGCTGGGTTGAAAATCGCGAGCAAGCTTTAACTTTAGATCAAGCCTATAGTTATGGCGGTTATTGTATGCAACTGGATGCCGCGCAACTGATCTTAGGTGCATCTTTTTATCCCAATCGAGAGGATGTTGAAGTATTAGCAGAAGACCATGTGCATAACTACGAACTTATCCACAGTGTTTTCCCTGAATATGCACAACAGTTAGCATCCACTGAAACATGGCAAGGCCGTGCGTCTGTGCGTGCACAAAGTCTGGATTACTTTCCGTTGCTGGGAAAAATGCAAAATCACCAGCAAATCTATACTTTTGCAGGTTTAGGTTCAAAAGGATTCTTGTTTGCGCCCTTGTGTAGCGAAGTATTAGCGGCTTTAGTACTCGGAGAACTTTGTCCAATTCCGCAATCATTATTGGATAAACTCAATCCACAGCGTTTTCAAAAGAAGATGAAGGCAAAGAAACCGTATTATTCTGGTTAAATATTTTTTAATTTTAAAATAACTGATATCTAAAATTTTGAATTGGCCAAAATACAGCTGTATTTTGGCCAATCTTTTGAGTGCTTTAAGCGCCTTGTTCTAAAGGCAAGCCTGCATCACGCGCTGCGCGTGTGCCACCCATTAACACAACATATTCACGAGAACCATCCATACCGTCTAACAGCTCTGCTGCACGCGGTGCTTTACTTCCGCCACCACATAAAATATAAATCGGCTGATCCGCTGCAACTTGAGTCAAACTATCCGCAGTGATATCAGTAATTGGACGATTCACCGCCCCTTTAACATGAGCCTCTGTATACGCTTTGGTATCTCGGACATCCCAGATGACAGCACCTTCTGGGAACTCAAATGTTGTAATTTCTTGTTTACGGATCATTGTGCACTCCTTTGATGTAAACAACACTTGGCAAATGAAGAAAACCCCCTTAGCATCTCAAATATTCTTTCCCTTTGTAAAGGTCTAACCATGCCTTCTTTTGATATTGTTTCTGAATTAGAGTTATTTGAAGTTAATCACGCTGTACAAAATACAGAAAAAGAGATCGCAACACGTTTTGACTTTCGTGGACAAGACGTTTCAATTGAGTTAAATGAGAAAAATAAAGAAATCAAAATCTCAACTGAAAGCGATTTCCAATGTGAGCAAGTTTATACCATGCTTGAAAATCACTTCTATAAACGCAAAATTGATGTACAAGCTTTAGACCCACAAAAAGCGACTGCTTCGGGTAAAAATGTCGTGCAAGTGATCAAGTTGAAAGATGGACTTGACTCAGATACCGCAAAAAAAATTAATAAAGCCATTAAAGAAAGTGGCATCAAAGCGCAATCTTCTATCCAAGGAGACAAAATCCGTGTCACGGATAAAAAGCGCGATACTTTGCAACAAGTCATGAACTTTTTACGTGAACAACAATTTGGTCTGCCACTGCAATTTAATAATTTCAAAGATTAAGCAATAGGTTCACTATGGCAACAGATAACCGACTTTATAAGCTGGTTAAAACCACGTCTAAATTTCCAAAAGGCATCCGTAGCACGCTCTGGAGCAAAGCTTTTGGTCGTGTGGTTCCAATGGTTGGAACAGCAAATATTCGCTATTTAGAAGTGGATAAAGACCACGTCACTGTTCGCATTGAAAACCAACGCAATATGCAGAATCATATTAAAGGCGTTCATGCGGCAGCGATGGCTTTATTGTCAGAAACAGCAACGGGCTTTTTAACCGGTTTACATGTACCAGACGATCGAATTCTGTTGATCAAATCATTGCATGTTGACTATTTAAAAGTTGCTCAAGGCGGTTTAACAGCAACTGCAACATTATCAGCAGATCAACAAAAGTTTATTGCAGATAATGATAAAGGTGAATTATTGGTGCCAGTGACCGTGATTGATGATTCTGGTAATGAACCGATCCAATGCCAAATGCTTTGGGCTTGGTTACCAAAACGTAAAAAATAATAACCGATCTAGGCTACTCTAGTGACCGTATTATCATCAGGATGCAAAGATCACTCTTTGTATTCTGATGATAAAAATGAAAAAAATACTCTTCCTTTCTCATTTTTTTATCGCACTCAATCTAGCAACATATTCTAGTCAAGTGCTCGCCGCTGATTCTTCAGCACCAACGCACTCAAAACATATCCATTCTTTAGCTGAACAAAACAAGAAAATTGTTACTGATTTTTATGAAGGTGTTTTCTTGAAACACCAAGTAAAACAATATGCCGATCGTTATATTGGGGATCAATATATTCAACATAATCCGAATGTACCTGACGGTAAGGCACCTTTTGTAAACTTCTTTAGCCAAAAATTTAGCATTAACCCTCAGGCAAAGAATGTCATCAAAAAAGCAATAGCTGAAGGAGATTTAGTCGTCCTGCATGTGCATTCTACAGAAAATGACAGCGATCGAGGTCGAGCGATTATCGATATATTCCGTGTAGAAAATGGAAAAATTGTAGAGCATTGGGATGTCATACAAAATATTCCTGAAAAGAGCCAGAATGCCAACAGCATGTTTTAAACAGCACACAAAAAAATAAAGCCCAAACTGATTTGGGCTTTATTTTTTAAATACTTAAATAAATTTTTCAATGATCAGCATCAGCTGCTGCAAATATTCCGCATCAATCTGATCAAACTGATTCAGCTCATCACTATCGACATCCAACACACCAACACACTGACCATTTTTCATGATTGGCAAGACAATCTCCGATCTTGATGCAGAACTGCAAGCAATATGCCCTGGAAACTGATCCACATCAGGTACCACGATCACTTGCTGCTGTTGCCAAGCTGCGCCACACACGCCACGACCTTTGCCAATACGGGTACAGGCAATTGGGCCTTGGAATGGGCCTAACACCAATTCATTATCTTTGACTAGATAAAAGCCAACCCAAAACCAGCCAAATTGCTGTTTTAATGCTGCACAGATATTGGCAAGATTGGCAATTACATCTGACTCATCCTCAACAATCGCTTGAATCTGAGGAAGGATACTTTGATATTGCTCAGCCTTATGACCTTGCTGTAAAACTAATTCTTCTGCCATGCTTAGAGATACTCAGTTATAGTGTTGCGGCAAATGCCTGTTTAATCTCTTCTGAGATCAAACGTTTCTTGCCATTCACATCCACCGCAACAAAGGTAAATACACCTTCGGTAATACGCACTGGTTCGCGGGAGTCATCATGACTGTTCCATACCTCAATTTGGACTTGTACTGAACTACTGCCAACTTTCAAAATTTTGGTATAACAGCTAATCACATTCCCAACCTTAACAGGTACCAGAAAGGTCATCTGATTAATCGCAATCGTCGCACAACGACCTTTACTAAAACGTTCAACATGAATCGCTCCTGCGAGATCCATCTGAGAGACAATCCAGCCGCCAAAAACATCACCACTCCAATTGGTATCTGCTGGCATGGCAATGTTTTGTAGTGATAAAGTCCCTTCTGGATGAGTTGGGCGTTCGCTCATGTTAATGTCCTTGGTGTTGCTGTAATTGCTGGTCTAGCCATTGCTGTAATTCGGGTGCACGTAATGCCCCACTGATTCTTGCCAATTCGGTGGTCTTATTCATCAAGACCAAAGTCGGAATACTGCGCACATTAAAAGCTGCACTTAAACGCGGATTGGCTTCGGTATCAATTTTGGCAAAAACTACATATGGATTTTGCTTAGCGACCTGAGCAAAGTGAGGTGCCATCATTTTACAAGGACCACACCATTCTGCCCATAGATCGATCAGTACCGGCAGATCTGAATTGCTGATGAAGTTACTGAAATTTTGTTCATTTAATTCAATCGGTTCTAATAGCAATAACGCTTTATGACATTGCCCACAATTTGGATGAACCGCTAACTTTTCTTCGGGTACACGATTTTTTGCACCACATGATGCACAGACAATAATCATCTACATCACTCCAATATGTTGATGTAAAAATTCTAATTGGGTTGTGACTGCTTTTTCAAACCAAGAACCATGATAAACATCAAAATGTTTCATTTCCCACTCATGATAGCTCACAAATGGCGCAATATTGGTCGCAGCTTCCCGACTCGATGCGATTGGAATCAACGTGTCATGCTTTGCTGCAATAAATAAAACAGGGATATTAATTTTCCGTACAAACTGGATTGGTCGATAACGCATTAAATTAAAGAAGACTCGCGCAGGAACTTCCCCACTCCAGTAATAATCTGGATTTACAATCGAGTGATATCCGTAGTAACTGTCTGAGGTGGGTAAGAAACACAGCCGATATTGATCGACGACAGGTAAGGTTTTAGGTACCAAGCCCATCTTAGAGCCCATATAATCCTGACTGGAACGCTTTAATGCTTCAGGATAACGTTGTAGAGGGTAAAGCTTGGCCGTCTCAGCCCCATCAACATAGGGGACTTGCACCATGACCGCCTGAATGTTTTTCAGGTCTGTTGCTAGACTTAAGGCATATCCACCACTGAGTGAAGTTCCCCATAAAATAATCCGTCGACTATCAATCAGTCTGCAATTCGAAGCATATTGAACAATGGTTTTCCAGTCATCAAGCTGAGCACTGAGTGAAACCAATTCACGTGGTTTCCCTGTACTACCACCCCAATAGCGATAATCAAATAAAATCACAGCATAACCTGCTTGAGCAAAACGCTGCGCATATTGAACCAGTTTAAATTGACGCAAACCCGCAAAGCCATGCGCCATGATAATCACGGCAGGTTTAATATTAGTTTTGGGTAGATAGAAATCCGCAGCGATGGTTTCATCACCACTTGCAACATACAACGGCTCAACGGTATAGGTATGCATGCGCGCTCCATTGCCTTATCTTTTAATTATCATCACTTATTTACTATAGACATTTAAACTCAAGATCGAGCTTAATGCTATGATAGAGCATAAAATGTTTTGTTTGTTTTTGGAGTGACAAGATGACAGAGAATGTTGGTTTTGCAGGTCAAATTGGCCCTGAGCATGTTGAGCAAGTGGTTGAAAAAGGATTTAAATCGATTATTAATAACCGTCCAGATCTGGAAGGTGGTCCTGAACAACCTACAAGTGCCCAAATCGAAGAATCTGCGCGCAGTGCAGGTCTAGACTATGTCTATCAACCCGTTGTTGCCGGGCAAATCACTGAACTCGATGTCCGTACATTCGCCAATCATTATAATGAACTGCCAAAACCAATTTTAATGTTCTGCCGTACTGGTAACCGTTCAAATAATTTATATCAGATTGCTAAACAAATGGATTTACTGGACGATTAAATTCATTACATTTTATTACCTGATCCAAATAGTTAAACCTTTGTATTTATAAGATGATGGTTCTTTTTCAATAGATCAAGAACCATGTCAAAACTCGCCATTGTCCTGTTATGTATTCTCTCTATCTCAGCTTGTAGTTCTTTCCAAGTTCGCCCGACAGCGACAGTGAGTGTAGGTACAAGTTTATAAAAAAACAGCACCGAAGTGCTGTTTTTTATTCTTTTTTTAGTCAGAACATATCATTGACTGAGTATTGTAAGGACTAGTTTCATTTGGTGCATAACTACCATCCGTAGCAAAATCAGATTTCAATGCAGGTAAAGTAAAATTGGTATAGCCACGAACTGGGGTTTGCGCAAGAGTTGCTTTTGCACCAATTTGGACATTCAACCAATGTGCATTTGCTTTAGGGTATTCAATTTGGAAGTCAAAACGCCCATAGTTATCTGTGCGGTAAGTAGCAGTTGCAGGATGATTTGCGTCACTACCTATCAAACGGACAACACGTAACGCTTTACCATTTGCTACCCATGAAGTAGAAGCTGGATTAATTGCACAACCGTATACTGTATTATTTGTTGTACCTAAATCTGGAGTAGCTCCACTTAATGCATAGTAATCATCTCCAGGCTTAACCCAAGCTTTTAAATCATTAAATGGATATTCACCTTTTAGTTTGAATGGGGTTACTGTTCGATCCCAAGGATCTTTTTGAATAGCAAACAGCCACTTCCCTAATGAATATGATGTCGGACGAGTATCTAATACTACATCCTGATTTGCGACAGGTTTACCATCTACATCCAATAATTGAACAGAACCTTCTAAAGTATAATAAATACCATTATTGGTTGAGCCAATTTGTGTTGGATTCACATTAACATCAATTGAGCCAATCGTTACAGGAGCCTCTGATGGGACAACATCTACTGTATAACTTTGACGACGTTCTGTATTCTGAGTATCTTTTACTACAGCTTCAACAACTAGATCGTTCGTTACAAAATCATAACCCGTTGCGCGTAAAGATTCGTCTATTACTACAGTAAATTTCACCCAACCATTTGTATCACTCTCAAGTGTCGAGGCTCCTTTAATATACGCTCCATTTTGTTGGTAAGCTGGAATTGTTAAAGTAACCGCCTTACCTGATTGGCTTGAGCCATTCATATCAGTAACAAGGACTGAAACATCTACAGCATCACCACGAACATTTAACTTATCTTTAGATGCCTTAATTTTTAAATCAAGTTGCGGTGCTAGGGCTGTCGGAGTATGAACTAAAAGCTGTGAATTCTGTGAAACTGCCACACCATTTTCATTGGTATGAGTTGCCGTCAGTACAATATTTGGAATTGGAGCGACTAAACCAGCAACGGCTTTCATTGAAAGTTCAAATACAGCCTCACCAAACTCATTCGTCACAATCTGTGATGATCCTTTAATTGAAGTGGCCGTTCTAGGGTCAGCAATAGATAAAGTTACAGGTTGATTTGCAACCCCACCCTGATTGTTATCTAGTAATTTCACAGTAACTAACGCAGTATCTCCTGCTGAACTTAGTGATACGCGATTACTATCAATTGTTAAATGATATGGATTGATTGCATCCTGAACAGTGAACGTTAAATTCGTTGGAATTTCATTACCACGAGGGTCACGAATTGCTCCAGTCACTACAATAGAACTTAATGTAGCTGAACTAACCCCTTTAGGGATAATTAAATCTACTGCAACTGAACCATTTGCTTGCACAACTACAGCTTCGCTAGATAATTTTACGCCAGCAGCAGTCGCTTCTGAATTTAGGCTTAAACGCATTGGAGTGCCTGCTGCAGTATTAAGCCCCATTTCATCTTTAACAGAAGCATAAACTTTTACAGTTTGTCCCGCAGTTACTGTTTTTACGTCTGCTGTCAGACGTGGATTTAATGCATTTGCAGGTGCAGTAATACCAATTGAGCTCGTTTGTTGTAAACGATCACCATTATTCAAATTTGTACCAACAACGGCAAAAATAATACCATTTTTGATCAGGCTCTCATCATATTTACCTTCTGAAACAGTGACAGTAAATTCAGCTTCGCCTTTACTATTAGTTGTTGTAGGTACACCACTTAATGACACGCGACTAGAAACTAAAGAAGATAAAGCAACTGTGATTGGTGTATTCGGAATTGCATTACCTGCTGCATCTCTTGCGACTACTTTAACTCGCGTTTCACCACCTAAAACTGAAAGGTTCGGATTCACAGAAGTAATTTCTAGATTGGCCAAATTTTGAAGTACTACAGCAGGTTTAGATAACTCAATTTTCTGTACTGCTGAATACTGTGTACCATCTGGGCGTTTACCCACAATTGCAACAGTCAAATCATTTGCATCTAAATTATCTATTTGAGTTGCTGTTTTTGGATCAATCTTAATTTGGAATGTTGCCTTACCATTACTATCAGTGGCCTTTGAAGTCGGGGTAAGAAATGTCACACCATTCGGCAAAGCTGCTTCATTTAAACCAATTCCAACGATCTGCCCTGGCAATACATTACCATCTATATCCTTAGCATCTACTGTGATGGTAATTACTTTAGCCTTACCATTTAAAGTTACAGCATAATTAGATATAGCTACATTCAAATAATCCAATACTTTCGGCAATGAACTAAACTTAATCCCAACTTTATCTATTTTATTTGTAATTGCTGAACTTACAGTAAACTCCACACCTGAGTGTGCTAATACTGCCTGCTGTGGTGTGCCATCATATTTATAACTATATGTAAATGTTACATAACCTTCAGCATCAGTTATCTGCTCAGCTTGGCTCACTAAGCTTAACTGTAACGTTTTCATATCAGCGTTCGATAATGATGGCGTAATATTTACACGTGCGTTAACTAAAGGATTACCTTTACTGTCTAATGCTTTTGTTCTAACTACAATATTTTGATTCTGTACCGAGCTATAAGCATTCACAATTGGATCAATCATCAACTGTTCAACTTTGCTATCCACCTCTGCATCAACAGTTAAAGCCGATAACTCAATATGTCTCGAAACAGATTTAGTATCAGCAACTCCAGTAGGAGTAATCTTTATATCAATACCTTGCATTAAAGTATTAAAATCGCTTTGATTTTGAGGTTTAACTTTTAAATTAAATATAGCAGTACCATTGCTATCAGTTGTAACCTTTGTTGGTGATCCATATGACACTCCTTTTGTGAGTGAAATACTATCTGTAATGCTTAAACCAACCTCTTGATTAATCAATGCCTTACCTTGTTTATTAACTGCTTTTACTCTTACTGTAATTAATTTTTCCACACCTAAAACAATAGATTTAACACCATCCGTATCAACTGATAAATAATCAAGTTCTGGCAAATCACGTGTAGCAAAATTTAACTGAACTGGTTGTGTCTTTGCAGAATTAGAGAGAGAAGAAAATGTTAAAATAATTCCTTCATTTGCAGCATCTTGTTGCTCAGATTTTGTATTATATTTATATTCAAAAGTATAAGTAGCATAACCGGTATCATCCGTTTGTTTCTCGGCCTGATCCTTCAAGCTTAAACCTAAACGTTGTAACTGCTCATTTGAAAAATTAAAAATAATTTTCTCATTCTTTAATGGGCTACCTTTAATACCAATAGCTTTTACCTTAACTGTAATTGTTTGATCTTTTTTCGGATCAAATGATTCAAGAATAGGATCTATCTGCAAATATTGTAGAGCCTCTGTCGAAATTGCTGCATCTTCTACAGAAATTTCTATTTTATTCTCAACATTATTTTCTGCCTTAAATGTTGCAGTAATTCCAGCATTTACTAGCGCATCAATTGTCTTTTGTGTCGGTTTTGGTATTGAAGCAATTGTTCTTAATTTAAAGATAACAAAGCCATTTTCATTTACATCACGAGTTGCAGCGCCGTCAAACGTTACCCCATTTGATTGAGCTTCCGAATTTAAACTTAGTGTTACTTTACCCTTTGACGCTCCTAATCCTTTAAAGTTAACTGCTTTGACTTTAACTTCAACAACATCATCAACAGCATTAACTTTATATGATGAGGCAACTTCTAACCGTTGAATTGCTTCTTGATCTTCAACTGTTTCATCTGCAGTTACAACTTGAACGGTTGCCTTACCATTAATATTCTGACTATTTTCAGTATAAGTCGCTGTAAGCTCAATTCCATGTTGAGCTAAAGCGATTGGATAATCTGAATTACTAGTTAGCATAAATTCTGCATAACCCTGTGTATTGGTTATCGCTTCTACCTTATCAAGTTTCACACCATAAGAATCTGCAATAGCATCAACAGCTAACTTTACTTTAGTATTTGATAAAACATCACCATTACTATTTTTAGCAAAGACACGAACTTTTGCCGTACCTGCTTTTGCTTTAATCGAAGCTTCTGGTGTAATAACCTCTAAAACATTAACAATCTTAGAGGTATCTTTAAAAGTTAAAGAAGCCACTTCTTGCTTTTCAGCACGATTTTCATCAATCAATTTAAACGTTAGTTTTTGTGAACTTCCAATAAATTTTGAAATATCACTAACCGTAAGTCCTGCATTTGGAATTATTTTAAATATTGCTTTACCTTGCGCATCAGTTGTAAAAGATGAACCTGGCTCTATAACAAACTTCCCACTCATTTCTTGAGGAAGACTTAATTCAATCGTCTGTCCTGCTTTTGCTCCACCTTTAGTATCCGTAACAACTACAGGAAGCTCAACAGAACCATTTGGTAAATTTAGTATCGCCCCTTGAGGAACGCTTAGATTATAATCACTGACAATCGTAGTTGTTTTTTTAATATTTAAAGTATATGGAATAGAAATCTTTGTACCATCAACAACAGCTGTGAGTTGAACTTTACCGGCTTCAGCTTGTAACATAGGAATATTCAAAGTAAATACTGCAACGCCATTTGCATCAGAAGTTACTTTTGAATTGGTGCTTTCTACTCCTAGTTTATCAGGATCAGAAATGCTTAAACGAACATCTTTACCAGCAACACCACCTTTATCGACATTCAGAACTTTAACAGCAACTTTAACCTGACTATTGTCCTGTGCAATTTGTAAAGTCTTGCCTTCCGTATCTTGCAATATAATATTAAGACTATCTGCTACTTTCGAAGTATCAGTTTCCGACTGATTGCCCCCTGTATTATTTCCATTACTATTATTATCCCCAGATGAATTATTATTTCCATAATATCCACCACCGCCCCCCCCACAAGCGACCAATGCAACAGAAGTTGCTAATACTGTCGTATTTACCCCGATTTTTTTTAAACCCTTGAAATATGTCATAACAATAATTTCCATCTTATTTAATATTTAGCCTTACAATACGATTAAGACTTTTGTACAAAAATTTACTCGAAATAATATATTTTATCAATTCGTAATACCAGCTTTATTCTTTAGGAAAGTGAACTGCTTAACATTAATATGTTTAATTTTTATCTAATTTTTTTTTGCCATAAAAAACACCCCCTCTGCGTTAGCGGAGGGGGTGTTTAGATTTAAAAGCTGGCGATGACTTACTCTCACATGGCAAGT
>NZ_JALGBR010000019.1:0-63375 GCF_022808535.1 Acinetobacter sp. NIPH1876 | reverse complement strand
TCTCATCCCATTAAGTCCCACAATATCCCACTCAATCCCACAATTATCTCAACATTCAGTTATAGTTATAATATTAGTAGTCATGTCGGTATGTCGAACATGCAATGTATAGGCTGCTGGTTGACCCAAAATATCAGCTTTAGTGAGTAATAATTGGGTGCTATCCGTCAAATTGATAATTTGATAGGTAAAGAAATCGAGTGGTAATTTATACGGTTCAGGGAGTAGCTTTTTCACGACTCCGTGTGCACCTGTAGCGCGGGCATATTCATAGGTACATAAGCCTTCGGCAGGCGTGATTTTACCTTGATACTCAAGCTGACCTTTGAAGTTTGCCAATAAACTAAAATGATCATAAATCGGGGTTTTGATAAACCATGAGATTTGATTGGTGACATCTAAATCAAATTCAAAGCTGAGTCCATGGTAGGCACCTTTGAGATGAATATTCGGTAGAGTTCCTTGGATCGAAACTTCTTCACCGAGCTCAATAGTTGTCCCATTGTCTTGAATATTGGTCTGTTCTGGAATGATATAAGCTTTGAGTAGATGCTCATCTACCGCAGCAGTACTAGAGAAAAACGTTGCAGTCTTTCTTGGGTCACCTAAGGTAATATCATCATGGTCAAATGCAAGTGCCCCTGGTGTACCCAATAAAATCATAATATTTAAATAACGATGAGGCTCAGGCAGCAGAGGAAAGAAGATCCCATAATGTGTCCAGGTATAAAAAATCCCATCAGTGCGTGGGCGAATGATGTCTGGTTCTGAAAAGGGTGTTGTTGAATATTTTACCGCTTTATCAAGCGTACCTTGTGCCAATAACAGGCTTTTACCCAAAATTTTGCTGGTCAGGGATGTCGGTGGCAATTGTTTCTTCATCTTGTTTCCTAAACTCAATCCATGCTGTGACAGCTAGATTATGAGAAACAATTGCCAATGCTAAGCGGAAATAAGGACAAAGCTACGGCTTTTCAGGACATTTACGCAGAGGCTTTGTTCGACAATTTTTCTAGATTTTGTGAGCCAATCCAGTGCTTTGAGAACTGATAGGCTGCACGTCCAGAACGCTGACCACGAGCTTGGCACCATTTCAAACTTTCACCACGAACCAGATCGTTATATTCCAAGCCAGCTTTCACAATGTAGTGCTCTACAATTTGTAAATACAACTGTTGATCCATTGGATAGAAGGAGAGCCACATTCCAAAACGATCCGAGAGCGAAATTTTTTCCTCGATGGCTTCCTGTGGATGGAGTTCTGTATATTGCGGTACATCAACCTTACGTACCGGTGTGTTTTCGTGCATAAACTCAGGCAGTAAATGACGACGGTTACTGGTTGCATAGATAATAAAATTGCTTGAGCCTGATTGCAGTGAACCATCTAAGACGCTTTTTAAACTACGATAATTTTCATCTTCGGCATTGAAAGCCAGATCATCGCAATAAACGATAAATTTTTCAGGACGATGTTCAATCAGCTTTTGAATTTTGGGTAAATCAGATAAATCATCACGCTCAATTTCAATCAAGCGTAAACCCTGAGTTGAATACTCGGTGAGAAGCGCACGTACAATCGATGATTTTCCAGTACCACGAGAACCTGTCAGTAAGACATCATTGGCAGGTAGGCCATTCAGGAACTGTAGGGTATTTTGAATGATCTTGTCTTTTTGGCGCTCAATGCCTTTTAAGTCTTCCAAATGCATTTTCTTAGGTTGTTGTATGGCGACCAGCTGCTGATTTTCCCAACGGAATGCGATTGCTGAAAAGTCAGTGGGTTGCTTTGGTGCAGGGAGAACTTGCTGAAGCTGTGTTAAAACACTTGATAGCGATTGAAGAATAGATTCGGGTAAATCAAGGATAGCCATACATATAAACCAAACTCAATGATGAATAGGGATACTATCACTGCTATTACCGAAATAAAGAAAATATCATCAGAAATATCGAAATAAATCGATTTTACCCTTGATTGTTGTGGCTGCTTTTTGCATTGTATAGGTGCAAGAATATAAAAAATAAGCTGAAAATCAGGATCGCGAATGTTCAATAGAGTTCAAGAGAAAAAGAATACATATCAGACACATAGAGTTGATGTGTTGCAAGAACGCTTACGACATGCCAGTTCTTATGCCGAATGGAAAGAAATTGCACTTAAACTGGATGAAGAATCAGGTCATGAAGCATGGAAATATGACAATGAATCGCCTTATTATGATGCGGAAATTTTATCTAAACGCTATAACTTATTAAAAAAATATCGTATGCAGCATCGGACTTTAGATCTGATCTATGTGTTAAGAGAAGGCCTGTCTTATGACTTTGCCAACATTGGGCATCCGATGTTGTTTGCACAGACCTATATTGGTACTAAAAAAATCATTGAAAACTATGTTGAGGAAATGAGTGATTGCCTACGTTACTTGGCTTCGAGTGAATGTATTACCTTTCAACTAAAAGAAAAAATTCAGTTTTTTGAAGAATGTCAAAAGGCCTATGGTCAACCCGCTGTGATGTTTTCTGGAGGTGCGACGCTAGGTTTATTTCATACAGGGGTGTGTAAGGCATTAATAGAACAAGATCTGATGCCTCAAGTTTTATCGGGTTCAAGTGCAGGGGCAATCATGACAGGCATGTTAGGTGTTTCTACGCCAGATCAAGTTCATGAATTGCTGCAAGGGGAACATTTTTTTAGTGATGCCTTTAAATTTAGGAAAGTAACGGAATTATTGCGGGCGAATGGTGGTATTGCCGATGTGATGTATTTGAAAAAATTTCTGATGCAGAACTTGGGCGATGTCACGTTTGCCGAGGCCTATAAACAATCTAAACGTCATATTAATATCGTGATTGCACCCTATAACACAGCCCAAAATCCACGTATTATGAATGCACTGACCGCACCGAATGTATTGGTGTGGAGTGCAGTATTGGCTTCTTGTGCGGTGCCTGTGTTATTTCCACCTGTGCATCTGACCAGTAAGCGATATGATGGGCAACATACGCCATATCTCGCCAATACCAAGTGGGTGGATGGCAGTATGCGCAGTGATTTTCCGCAGGAAAAGATGGCTCGTTTATATAATATTAATTACACCATTGCCAGTCAGGTCAATCCGCATATTGTGCCGTTTATGCAAAGTGACACCGAACGTTTTCGTAGAGATGTACTCAGTTGGCCTGAACGGATTGTGCGCCGTCAAGGCAAAGCTATTGCAATGGAAGTCATGGATTTAACACGCAGTCATATGGGCAGTTTCTTCCCGATTCGTCGTGTATTGGATCATGGCTATGGCATTTTGGGGCAACGTTATTATGGTGACGTCAATATTATTGCCAAATATGGACTCCGACATTATAGCTATATGCTGAAAAATCCACGCCCAAAACTGTTTAAAATCTTGCAGCAAGAAGGTGAGCGTGCCACATGGCCGAAAATTGCTTCTATTGAAATACATGCACGAATTGGAAAAACCATTGAGCATTGTCTAATATCGTTGCGGAAGCAGGAAGAAAAGCAGCAGAATGAGTTTTACTACGTGGATCTCTAATCCGAAGATTCAACTTAACGATCTTAACTTAGTGACCAAAGCGCAAAGTTATGCCTTTGGGCGGCGTGTCTACACCTTTCAAGTTGATCAGCAGCGCTACTGGCTGAAATTCCATAACACCAACGATCAGCCTGTTTTGGCACAGGCTTTCCAACGAGAGTTAGCTTTTTATCAGCACTGTCAGCAGCATGAACAAGCGTTTTTATTACCATTCCAAATGATTCCATTACGTCATCTTATCAATGGATTAGATGAGGATGGCATAGGGATGATCACGGTTGATTCGCATGATTTTTTTGCTGAAGCTCCTATTTTTGAAAATATTGAGCAGATCAAACAAAAGATATTTTTGGCCTTAGATGCGCTGGATGCATTGCACCAATTCGGGTGGGTGCATGGTGATTTGAAAGCAGAACATTTTCGTTTCTATGAAAACTCATGTCGGCTGATTGATTTTGAGCAATCTTTTCGGATAGGGCATCCGATTCATACTTTAGATGCAACACCACATTATATGGCACCAGAGCTTTTTCAGGGGGCAGGGAAAAGCATTCAAAGTGATTTGTATGCCTTGGGGATTATTGTGTATGAATGGCTCACTCAATCTCGATTAAAAGTGAGTACTTATCACGATTGGGCAGTATTACATTGCCAGCAACTACACATTCAACTTCCATCTACATTGCAATGCTTTTTTCCTTTACTTAATGGCCTCACGCAAAAGCATATTAAACAACGCTTTAATTCAGTTTTAGTGGCAAAAGATTTCTTAAAACAACTTAATATGTTGTAAAAGTAAACATAAATGTGTGATTTGAATATTATCTGTTCATTTGAATGGTTTTTTTAATAGAAAGACTTGTCAGAGAGTATGTTTCTCACTAATATGCATACCCATCGGGGGCGTGGCGAAATTGGTAGACGCACTGGATTTAGGTTCCAGCGCCGCAAGGTGTAAGAGTTCGAGTCTCTTCGCCCCCACCATATTTAAGAAGCAAGAGTATCTTGCTTTTTTTATGATTAAACGAAATAGAGTTTAATCATGTGGTTATAGAGGATTGGTGTAATGGTAGCATGACGGTCTCCAAAACCGTTCGTCAAGGTTCGAGTCCTTGATCCTCTGCCAAATTCAAAGGAACTTTATATAAAGTTCCTTTTTTTGTGTCTGCTGTTTCTATCTGTATATTAAAAAAGCATTAGCTTTCATAAACATAGTTTTTTTATAAAAAGGGCTTGTCAGTAGAAACGTTTATCTCTAATATACACACCCATCGGGGGCGTGGCGAAATTGGTAGACGCACTGGATTTAGGTTCCAGCGCCGCAAGGTGTAAGAGTTCGAGTCTCTTCGCCCCCACCATATTTAAGAAGGTAAGCATTTCTTACTTTCTTATGATTGAGTCAAATATGATTTAATCGTGCAGTTTAGAGGATTGGTGTAATGGTAGCATGACGGTCTCCAAAACCGTTCGTCAAGGTTCGAGTCCTTGATCCTCTGCCAAATAAATAAAAAAGCCCTTGTGAAAACAAGGGCTTTTTTATGGTCTATTTCTTTTGGTATGCCAATTTTAAACTTAGAAGCGTACTGTGATTATCGCTAAAGCTTCCAACTAAATCACCATTCTGACGTTTTGCTTGAGCGTCGCCTAGCCATAAGTATCTTCCGCCCAGTGAAACTGCCCAGTTCGGTAGAAAATTATATTGGAAGCCGAGCCCGCCTCCCCAGTAACCATTGACTGGCCCAAGCGCATTAGCAGGATCACCAAGACCTGAATCCCAAATGATAGACGTTGAGACTGAAAATTTATCAGTAAGTTTCTGCGCGATTCCAATTTGTGCTGACCATTGATCTTCTTCATAACTGAGCAGAGAAAGTCCTGTTTTATCTGGACTGGCTGGAGCAGTTCGCTCTGCCAATTTGGCGGGTTTAAACTCAAAGTCTTTCCATGGTACCCAACGAATATTGGCGCTGAGTAAGGTTTGTTTACTTAAGCCTGTTTGAAAATCAAAATTTACTGATTCGGGTGAAGTAAATGTAACAGGCAGCGTGTAAAGATCATTACTTAATACTGAAAACTGCTCTGTGGTGCGTGTCTGATGTTTTATTTCGGAGCGATAAGTCAGTGCTGCTTTTAGCCCAATTTCGGGTTTTTTCAGGCTGAATCCTGTTACCCAACCCATTGCATAATCAGAGTGCAGTTCGGCATTGTAATTGGCGCTACCTTTATAAATTTGTCCACGCAGTTTGATGTTACCTTCAATTTCTTCTAAGGCAGGACCTGCGTAAACACTTAAATTTCTATTGATATTCAAACCGATAAGCCCTGTCAAATTATGGCTGTCTAGTTTGGCTTGAGTACCTTCAGCGGGTTTATTTTCAAATTGAGAAACAAAGTCGCTGTGCCCACGATGTTGAAGGTTAATATTGAAAGGTTGATCATAAATGAGTCCTAGACTTATTTTTTCATTTAAATCTGTTTTTATGCTGCCACGTAAAGCACTATTATTGGCACTAATATTAGGAATTTCATTGGGATTGCCTTGGCTACTCAGTCCTTTATCCTGCCCACTCACATCTGGCATAGAATAATTATAAGAGAGGGATGCATAGGTTCCATTTTGAAAAAAATCAGTAATGGATTGTCCAGAGCGATCAAGGCCTGCACTGTACCCAGTACTGATGATAAATGGTGTTGTGACTAAAGCTGATAAGGTGTGATGTTTGATGCGTGAATACATTGGAGCCTCCAAATTCCTTTTGGGGCATACAACACACAAGTTTTTATTATGTTCTTGGGTGTTGTATGGATTGGTTTTATTGATTATTTAAAGCAGGGATTAAAAATTTCGACTTGATTTGGCATTAGGTAGTTGGTTTTTGGCAGGTATTCTCCCATCACCGAAGCTAAATCTTTTTGCTGTTCGACATTGGCAATGGTGTGTTTAAAACTGCTTGATGCAAGCATGTGTCTGATCTGGACAATAGTCATATCTGGGTCAGCAGCACCGTCTCCATCTTCTGCCATAGGTAACCAACCGATACCACATTCTGGTTTGGCATTACGCGGACGGTCAGCGACTCGACTTACGACAACAGTGTAATAACCATTTTGATCAACCGGAATTTCTTCATCAAATAAGCAATCATTGACGCGTGTATTGGCAAAACCTTGGTTTGAACAGATTGACCAATAACGCAAATCGCCCTGCGTCAAAAGCCCTTTATTGTTGAAGGTCTTAGAAACAGTAGGTGCTTTTCCACGCAGGACAAAGACCTTGCCATATTTTCTATTCACAACTGTTCTAATGTATTGATTATCTAAATTTGGATAAAAGCCACCTTCAGAGCGTCTTGCTTGTTCATTGATCTTGCCCGTAAAGATCCCTAAAAGGCTTTCTCGATCAAGTTGAATAAACCATTGTGCTGGATTCTGTGCTGGCCATGTATCTGGCTTTCCTGCCTGATGGATCAACTGGCGATATTCATTGGAAGGAATACTGACTGCAGCAGAAGTCAGTTGTAATGGCTGATTGGCTTTGAGTTGTGCGCAGGCTTGATCACCCTCTAATACACGACCATCTGCAAGCGTTAATTGAGGTGTTGGTAAACTTACACCTCCTGTGACGCTTTGTCCGTGATCAGGTAAGTAGATTCGATATAAAACGGTTTGTTGTTGTTTTCCATAGGCTGGAGCATATAGCTGGTTAACACTCTGGGCTTGACCGAGCTGTCCAACCTTGCGCTGTGCTGTCACAGGGGTGGTAGATACGTTTAAGCTGTACTCACGTTGTGATGGACTCCGTTGTTGCCCATAAACGAAGGGATTGCCAGAGTTATTATTTGGCTTGATTAAATAGTCTGCAACGGACTCAACTGGTTTCCCAGCTTCGTCATAACTAATAAAAGACATATAACGTGAACGTGGAAATTCACCTTTAAGTTTAAGACTTGCTCCTTGAGGGATGGTGAAAGTACCTGCCCAATAATAAACATTGGCGTCTGGGTAGGCGATATTGATATATGGATCAGCACTGACAGGACCACGAGCCCAAAAACAGGAGCGTGGTCCTGGAATAGCCTCAAGTGTTTGAGGAGCTGCTTGGGCTATGGTTTCTTGTGCTTGTGTTGCAAACGGGGTGGAAATCACGACGCTGCTGATCAGTAGCGGAATTAAAGTGTGTTTCATTTTATATCCTTGCTCATATGACTTTAATTTCTGAATCGAAACAGAACGGATTAAAGGTGCTTAATCTAGAAGCAGCATAGGAAGTTTGACTTATATTGTGTAATGGATTTTTTGTATGGAAGTTATAGCTTTTAGATATACCTAATAGCATCTAAAATAATAAAATTAAGGTATATTTTTAGGCAAAGGCGAATGGAAATGTTTTTTTAGTATGTTTATGAATCACAATAAAATATTCAGGGATGAGAAATGATTAAGCCAAGACATCTACAGCAAATTATGGTGTTAACTGAAATTGGAACGATCAATCAAGCGGCTGAAGCACTTTGTATGACCCAGCCATCGTTAACTAACAGTATTAAAAAATTAGAACATGACTTGGGTGTGACCTTGTTTGAGCGAACCAGTAAAGGCGTTAAACCGACTTTATATACCGAACATATTCTAAAACAAGCCCCTCAAATTTTGCAGCAGTTAGATACCTTACATAAGGAGATTAAACTCCTTTCAAGTGGTCAAGTTGGTGAAATACACATAGGAACAGGGCCTGTCATTATGCATGCATTGATGAAAGATGTGATTCCTTTATTTTCAAAGCAATATCCTGAAATTGAAGTACATCTATATGTTGATCATCCTAAAACTATTATTGAGAAAATAGAAAATGGCATTCTAGATCTAGGGATATTAAGTACAGAGTATGTTGATCTTACTGATGAGTTTATCTCGATTCCATTGCTGCAAGATCCAACCGTTTTTGTAGTGCGAACTGGACATCCTTTGTTGGAAATAGAAGATCTTAAGTTTGAACATTTAATTGATTACCCATTTGCTTTACCAAGAGTTGCTAAGCAAAAAAAGCAATGGCTAAAAGCCCAAACACATGCAGGACGATCAGCTCATATTAGTTTAACTGTGAACGACTATGACTTATTGCTTCATTATGTCATGCATAGTGATGCGATTACGGCTGGGCCAAGCCATTTATTTCAGTCATTACAAGGGGAGCGGGATGTCACGGTCTTAAATTATCAAAATCCTACTTTTTCATGGCATGCATGTGCTGTTTATAAATCGATTAGCATTCATTCGATCGGCATGAAACTATTTTTAGATATGATTCGAGAATGGTTTGAACTGAAGAATACTTGATTTTACTTTAGACCCATTCCTAATTTTTTCATATTGTCACTGTCAATCAATAAAATGCTAAAAAACAGCTCATTTTTTGCTTAATTTTCAATTTTTTGTGCCAATTAGTTTTTGAATAATAGAGTAATCAGCTTAGCTGTTAATCAATTTAGATTATTCAAGTTAGATTTCAGCTTGATGAAATAAGTCACAAAAAAGGCTTAGATAAATAAAGCCAGCTCGATCATCAATGAGCTGATGCTAGGGAAAAATTTAAGAATTAAGGAATAACACATGTCGGGATTGTGCATGGTTCAGCATAGAAAAAATGAATTGGATGTCTTACTCAAGAGTACAATCAGCGCCTGTGTCTCGTTTGTTCTGATTGAAAATAAGGGGGAATAGACATGATGATGATTCGTTATATCAAACAAAAAGATATTCATGATCTTTACCACTTGGCACAAAAAGCAGGCTTTGGTTTGACCTCTTTACAACCAGATATGGAAATACTGGCCGCACGAATTGATCGGGCGATTAAAACGGTTGAAGGCAAACTGGATAAGTCGGAGCAGGGCTATTTATTTGTGCTGGAAGATACCTCACTGCATAAAGTAGTTGGTGTATGCGGAATCGAGGTTGCCTTAGGTCTAAAAGAACCTTGGTACAATTTTCACATCGGCACACAAGTTCATTCTTCCGAACCCTTGAATGTTTATAAATCATTGCCGACCTTATATCTGAGTAATAACCACACTAACTGTAGTGAGCTATGTACCTTATTTTTAGATCCCGATTATCGTTTAAATAAGAATGGCAAGTTTTTGTCTAAGGTTCGGTTTTTGTTTTTATCAGCGTTTAGACAGTATTTTGAAGAAACCATTGTGGCTGAAATGCGGGGTTTTTCTGATGAAAATGGCCATTCACCATTTTGGGATGCGGTCGGTCATAAATTCTTTGATATGGAATTTACCAAAGCAGATTATCTAAGTGGTACAGGCAAAAAAGCCTTTATAGCGGAACTCATGCCACGGCATCCACTCTATGTCGATATGCTGCCTGATGAAGCGAAGGCGGTGATTGGAGCAGTTCATCCTAATACAGAACCCGCGTATAACCTTTTGATTGAAGAAGGGTTACGTTATAAGGGCTATGTCGATATCTTTGATGCGGGTGCAACCTTGCAGGCAGATATCGAGAATCTAAGAGCCATCAAAGACAGCCATGTGTTAACTGTCCATATTGAACAATCTGATCTCATTATGCTCGGTGATGAACCTTATATTGTAGCCAATGATGATTATGAAAATTATCGCGCCATTTTGACCTATAGCAAGCCAGACTCAAACCAAGTGACGTTGAGTGTAGAACAAGCCCATCAGTTACATGTGAAAGAGGGTGCATCGGTACGTTTGCTCAATATCAATATTGCAAATCAGAACAAGCGTTGATGGGCTATGTATAAGTAGAAAATTCACAGATTTAGATGTTAATTCACAACACTTTTACTGTATTTTTTAGCCATATTTTTATTTATATCGATGCATAATTTTTACTATCCTCGATATTCATATCTTTCTCAGATGGAGTGAAATTAGGATAATAGAGCATATTTCATGTTAATTGGGTAATAATTGAGCGAAAATGAAAAGCATCATCTTCAACTCGTTTGGGGATGAGATATGATGCTTGCGGCTAAAATATCTTTGATCAATAACAACAGGTTTTAGTGTGTAGAACAGGGATCTAATACGAACCATTTACAAGTGAGGTGTGTTGATTAAGCTATTAATTTCAAAATAATTTTAGAAAAATGGAACTTTTAAATTAAAGCATTTTAAAAATATTTTATTTTTATTAAGCATTTATAACGGTTGCTGCAAACTGGAGTAAGGATGACATGAGTCAGAATAAAGGAACGCAACTTCTGGATGAAGATTTGCAGGAAAGTTCGCAAGACGAAGAAAAATTACAACGCTCGCTGACCAATCGTCATATTCAAATGATCGCAATTGGCGGTGCAATTGGTACAGGTCTATTTATGGGCTCTGGAAAGACCTTAAGTATTTCAGGTACTTCAATTGTTTTAACTTATTTAATTATTGGTTTTTTCTTTTTCTTTGTTATGCGGGCAATGGGTGAACTATTGCTGGCAAATACCAACTTTAAGACCTTTGCCGATTTTGCGACAGCCTATATCGGTCCTTGGGCGGGTTTTTTCCTCGGTTGGTCTTATTGGTGTAACTGGATTATTACTGCAATAGCCGATGTCATCGTGATTGGGGGATATATGCAGTTTTGGTATCCTGACGTACCTGTTTGGATACCTGCATTTACCTCGTTGGCTATTCTGACCATATTGAACTTTGTTGCTGTTCGAATGTTTGGTGAGTTGGAGTTTTGGTTTTCGTTGATTAAGATCTCCGCCATTATTTTGTTTATCCTTGCGGGTATTTATTTAATCAGTACTGGCTTTACTTCACCCAATGGTGTTAAGGCATCTATGAGCCATGTGTTTGAAACTCAGTCGATGTTTCCTTATGGCATCACCGGCTTTTTAGCAGGTTTCCAAATTGCAATTTTTGCCTTTGTTGGAATTGAATTGGTCGGAACTACCGCCGCTGAAACTAAAGATCCGCATAAATCTCTGCCTAAAGCGATTAACTCAATCCCATTACGTATTTTATTGTTCTATGTTGGCGCATTGATATGCATTATCGCGGTCACATCTTGGGCAAAAATTTCACCTGAAAAAAGTCCATTTGTTGAAATGTTCACGTTGATTGGTTTGCCGATTGCTGCTGGACTGGTTAATTTTGTCGTTGCAACTTCTGCCTTATCTTCTGCAAATAGCGGCATCTTTGCGACTAGTCGGATGCTCTATGGTTTGGCGTTGGATAATGATGCACCAAAGAGTTTTAGTAAATTATCGAAGAAAAAAGTACCTATTCGAGGTCTAGTTTTTTCAATGACCTGCGTCACCATTGGAACCTCTATTTTATTTATTGTGCCGAATGTCATGACGGCGTTTACGATTATCTCAGCATTGACCTCAATTCTATGTGTATTTACCTTCATGCTGATTATTCTTTCGTATATTGGCTATCGTAAGAAATTTCCAGAGTTACATTTACAGTCGAAGTTTAAAATGCCTGGCGGTTTGGTCATGGCATGGCTGACGATGCTATTTTTGATATTTACAATTGTGATCCTTGCTTTAGACCACGATACTCTTATTGCATTGGGGCTTTCACCAGTGTGGTTTATTGGTTTATTGATCGCCTATCGCTATAAAAAGAAAAAGATGCTGCAACTTGATCTGATAAAAACCAGAACAGTGGACTATGTTTAAGCTGGGTTGATTGGTGATTATAGATTGAGATACTTGTAAAAATAAAAAAGCAGAGCCGAAGCTCTGCTTTTTCGAGTCAATCAGTTTTAGATCTTGCTGATCAAATCATTGATTTGTTTTGCTTGTTCAGCTGCATTACCAGTATAAGTTGCAGGTGTTAATTCAGCTAGACGAGCACGTTCGTCTGCAGGAACTTGTGCAAGTTCATCGCCATTGACGAAGTTCACCATCATCTCACGTGTCATTGCCTGACCACGAGTAAGAGCTTTTAATTTTTCGTATGGCTTTTCAACGTTATAACGACGCATAACAGTTTGAATTGGCTCTGCAAGAACTTCTTGGGCTTGGTTTAAATCTTCATTTAAACGAGCAGCATTCAGCTCAAGTTTACCAACACCTTTTAAGCAAGCATCAAAAGCAATTAAGCTTTGCGCAAAACCAACACCCATATTACGTAATACAGTTGAGTCAGTGAGGTCGCGCTGCCAGCGAGAAACAGGAAGCTTTTCACCTAGGTGACCTAAAACAGCATTAGCAATACCTAAGTTACCTTCTGAGTTTTCGAAGTCAATTGGGTTTACTTTGTGCGGCATAGTTGAAGAACCAACTTCACCATCTTTTAACTTTTGTTTGAAGTAACCAAGCGAGATATAACCCCATACGTCACGGTTAAAGTCGATTAAGATGGTGTTGTAACGACGTAGAGCATCAAACAATTCAGCCATATAATCATGTGGCTCAATCTGCGTGGTGTATGGGTTGAAGCTTAGGCCTAAAGATTCGACAAATGCTTGTGCATGTGCAGCCCAATCAATTTCTGGATATGCAGAAAGATGTGCATTGTAGTTACCTACAGCACCATTGATTTTGCCGAGTAACTCAACATTTTCAAACTGCTTGATTTGACGGGCCAAGCGATATGCAACGTTTGCCATCTCTTTACCCAAGGTAGTAGGGCTTGCAGTTTGACCATGTGTACGAGACAACATTGGTTGTTCAGCATGTGTTGTTGCCAAAGCTGAAATCGCATTGAGAAGTTGCTTCATGCTTGAAACTAAAACTTCACGGCCATTTTTCAGCATAAGCGCATGAGACAAGTTATTGATGTCTTCAGAAGTACAAGCAAAGTGAATAAATTCGCCTGCATTTTGTAATTCATCAATGTTGGCAATTTTTTCTTTAAGGAAATATTCAACTGCTTTTACATCGTGGTTCGTAGTGCGTTCAATTTCTTTAATGCGGTTTGCATCTTCTTCAGAGAAGTTTGAAACGATTGCATCTAAAGCAGCATTGGTTTCATTTGAAAATGGCGCAACTTCAATAATTTCTGCACGATTTGCAAGTGCTTGTAACCAACGCACTTCAACCGTGACACGAGCGTGGATTAAACCAAACTCAGACAAAAAAGGGCGTAGGGCATCGCATTTGCTAGCGTAACGTCCATCAAGTGGCGAGAGTGCGGTTAAAGCATTCATACAGATTCCTTAATTTTGGAATAAACATAAAAATAAATTCGTTGTAGCATCGGTCTATACCACCTGATACTGCAAACGAGCGAGAGCTTGAATATCTTGCAATAATTTGCGTTTACTAAAGATCATACTCCAAGAGCTTCCACCGAGCTGTTTCCATAAATGCGCAAGTTGTAAGCCTGTAAATAAGCATGCACGAATACGGTTGGTATGATTGATGTCTTTAAATGCTTCGGCATTACCACGTACTAAAATACGCGGATTAATCTGTCCTGCCGTTTCTACATAGGTTTGTGCAAGGTTGGCAATGATACTTGGGTGTAAATAGTTATTATCGAAAAAGGAGAGTTGCTTTAAGATTTTTTGTTGCGAGCTTTCTATAATTTTTACGTATTCAGGGTTACTGTAGACTTTCTTTTCCAACTGCAACAGGGCCATCGCATAGGACATGGGTAGTTTTGCTGTCGACATTTTTGGAACACGGGATTTTGGTGCGGTATTAAAAGGCTGAGTAATACAGCCTTCTAATGTTTTTAATCCGAGTGAAATGTCTGCAAGTTGATTAAAAAAATCTAAGGTCTGAGTGGCATTGTTTGCCGCAGGACGAATATTTAGACTGGCTTTAATCAATAGTTCAAAATAGAAATTACCACTATCACCAATGCTTTGCTGACCAGCCATCGCAGTCATATGTGTTAACTGAGTTGCCTGAAAGACTGCGGCCAATGCTAGAGCACGGTTCTGTCTAACATTCAACGCTTGAGTGTGCTGAAAGGGTAACTCGACCATGCTTCGCTTCCAATTTCCTTAAATAAAATCTGGTTCAGGTGCATTGGTATGATGAATAACACCACCACCTAAGCAGACCTCTCCAGAATAGAACACCACGCTTTGTCCTGGAGTCACAGCGCGTTGCGGCTCATCAAACTCAACACGGATGCCATGTTCAGTCTGTTCATCGCGATAGATGGTACACGCTTGATCTGGCTGACGATAACGGGTTTTCGCTGTGCAGCGGAATCCAGCCGATGGAATGTCCTGTTCACCTGCAACCCAATCAATTGACTCACTCCAAAGCTGCGTACTTTGCATCAGTGGGTGTTCATGTCCTTGACCAATCACCAAGCGATTATTGGCAATATCTTTATGTAATACGAACCATGCACCTTCTTGTACACCTTTCATACCACCGATACCGATACCACCGCGTTGACCCAGCGTATAGTACATCAAGCCATGATGTTCACCAACTTCTTTACCTGATTCCAAAACAATTTTTCCGGCTTGTGCAGGTAGGTATTGTTTAAGGAAGTCAGTAAAGCGACGCTCACCAATAAAACAAATACCCGTTGAGTCTTTTTTCTTGGCTGTTGCTAAATCAAGTTGTTCTGCGATGCGACGAACTTCTGGCTTTTCAATTTCACCGACAGGAAACAGGGTTTTGTTAATTTCACGGCCATGAACTGCATGTAGGAAATAGGTTTGGTCTTTATTGTTATCAACACCACGGAGTAATGGTGCATAGGTTTCGCCACGCGAGTTTTGCATGCTCGCACCACGACGTGCATAGTGACCTGTTGCAATAAAGTCTGCACCCAAAGTCATGGCATGATCGAGGAAGGCACGGAATTTAATTTCTTTATTACACAAGATATCAGGGTTTGGTGTGCGACCTGCAGCATATTCAGCCAAGAAGTGCTCAAAGACACGATCCCAATATTCCATTGCAAAGTTGGCAGTATGCAGTTTGATGCCAATTTTATCTGCAACGGCTTGAGCATCTGCCAAGTCTTCCAGTGCTGTGCAGTAATCCGTACCATCATCTTCTTCCCAGTTTTTCATGAAAAGGCCTTCAACTTGATATCCTTGTTGAAGTAATAATGCGGCAGAAACGGAGGAGTCTACACCACCAGACATACCGACGATGACACGTTGTTGCATCTAATTAAGCATCCAAATGAGAAGTTAATGAGGGAGAAAAAGGGTGCTCATAAATAAGCGATAAAGGATATTTTTTGCCAGCTAGGGCATCTTCAACGGCTTTTAAAACCAATGGGCTACGTGCACGTGCTGTTTCTTGTAACTCATCCAAGTTCATCCATACAGCACCAACAATACCTGTATCCAGTTGCGCATTTTCTTCAACTGCCGTGACATGGGCCAAGAAGCAAAAACGGTAGTAGGTACGATCAGGAAACATTGGTGGGGTATAGGTATAGATCCCAAGCAGATGATCAATTTCAACATGATGACCTGTTTCTTCTAAGGTCTCACGGATCGCTGCATGAATAATGGTTTCGTCGCATTCGACATGACCTGCCGGTTGATTAAACACAGTATGTACAAAGCCTTCGCTGTGTTCTTCAACAAACAGAAAACGTCCGTCTTTTTCGACAACAGTGGCGACTGTGACATGAGGTGTCCAAGCGGTCATAGAAAGCACCATGATTTTAAAAAACGTATTCTACAAAATTTGACTGTTTTTGGCTACATAGGAAGGTTAATTGGCTAAAGCGGAAGAAAAATATTTGTTGTGATCCGTGTGTATTTGATGTGTTGAGAATCGAAAAGGAATTGCTTCAAAAAAACAGAATGTGCTAGTGTGTTTTTTGACCGCAAGGTAAAAATAATAATTCCGTCTAAGCGATGTATTATTTGCTTAGGCCTTTCAATAATTTAGAAGTAGAACAGATGAAGAATTAGGCTCATATACAGCACACGGAGTTGAAGTATTATGCAACATATTAAAATTAAACCTGGTGTCGCTTTAGCAGAACAAGCAGAGATTGGCCATAATCGCTGGCATCCAGATATTCCATTTTTAACATCGGTGAAACCAGGGGAAGAAATTCTCATTGAAAGTCTGGATTTTCTGGACGCTCAAATTAAAGATACCGATGATGTGTCTGATGTAAAACATGTTGATCTCACTCGAGCACATCCTTTGACAGGACCTTTTTATGTCGAGGGTGCTGAGCCAGGCGATTTATTGGTGATCGATCTTTTGGATATTCAACCGATCTCAGCAGTTGGTTTTTCAGGTGTGTTTGCGAAAGAAAATGGCGGTGGCTTTTTAGCGGATTATTTCCCTGAAGCAGATAAGGCAATTTGGGATTTAAAAGGATTATTTGCAACATCACGTCATATCCCTGGTGTTCGTATTGCTGGCTTAAAACATCCTGGATTAATGGGGACGCTTCCTTCACATGAGCTTTTAAAAGAGTGGAATCGTAGAGAGGCGTTATTGGTACCTAAGGGACAGGCAAATCCACCTGATCCAAGAACTGCGGTGTTACGAGGTGTGACAGGGGCAGAGTTTGATCGGATGGCAGTTGAAGCTGCTCGTACAGTGCCGCCGCGTGAACATGGCGGTAATACCGATATTAAAGATCTAGCTGCGGGCAGTCGTATTTATTTTCCTGTGTATCAGAAAGGCGCTGGCTTCTCGATGGGTGATCTACACTTCTCACAAGGTGATGGCGAAATCGGATTCTGTGGTGCGATTGAAATGGATGGGGTAACGCGTGTTGGTTTTGACCTGATTAAAGGAGGAATGGAAAAATATAATATTGATTCACCGATCTTTGTTCCAAGCAATGTCAGACCTAATTACGATCAGTGGCTAACCTTTGAAGGTATTAGCGTGGAAAATGGGGTAAATCATTACTTGGATGCCACGGTTGCTTATCGTCAGGCCTGTTTAAAAGCGATTAAATATCTTGAGAATTTTGGATTTACGGGATCTCAAGCCTATATGTTGCTGACCGCTGCACCTGTTGAAGGGCGTATCGGTGGCATTGTGGATATTCCAAACTGTGCCTGCACAATTTCTTTACCAACTTCTATCTTTGAGAAGAATATTTTGCCGCAAGGTGCCTTAAACGAAAATAAGTTTTGGGGATATCGTTAGTCTTGGGTGAATGCAAGATTGATCGCTAAAGAAGGATTTTAAGATGCCACTGTATGATTTTAGATGTGAGTGTTGTGAAGGGATTTTTGAGCAGAGTGTCCCAATGGCCAGTATTGCAAGGGATAACACATCTTGCCCGTATTGCCAGAAATCCATGTTGTTGAAACCAATGATTACAGGGCATCAAAAGATCTCAGTCAAAAATAAATGGCGACCCTCATCGAGTGCCGAGCAACTGGCAGGGCCCTTGGTTGAAGGGCCTGGGACCAGCAAAAAAAGTGCTCGGACTTCAGTGTTGCATAACTGCCGAGGTGTGAATTGTTCTTTATGTGAGCTTTAATATCTCACTATTTTAGTGTTTAAGACACATATTTAATCAGCATTTAACACCTGTTATATGCTGATTTTAAAATTACTTCTCTTGATCTAAATAATTATTCTTCACTTTCACATAATGACGTGCTGAATAAGGAAGGAATTCCATTTCTTTTTCGGTCAACGCACGAACTTGCTGTACTGGGCTCCCGACATAAAGATAGCCACTTTTTAAGACTTTGCGTGGCGGCACCAGACTACTTGCACCAATCATCACATCATCTTCAATAACAACATCATCTAACACCACGGTATTAATCCCGATCAAGACACGATTACCAATGGTGCATCCATGTAAAGTCACATGATGCCCAACAGTTACATCTTCTCCAATGACCAGCGGAGAACCATTCGGTTTAGATTGATTTTTGTGGCTGACATGCAACATACAGTGATCTTGCACATTGCTGTTTTTGCCGATTTGAATCGAATTTACATCACCACGAATCACAGCAAAAGGCCAGACGGAAACATTCTCTGCTAATTTGACATCACCAACTACAACTGACATCTCATCTACATAGCAGCTTGAATCAACGTCAGGTTTTTGGTCTAAATAAGGACGGATGTTCTTTGGCATAATGGCTTTCGATCGGAAAATTTAAAGGAATTATAAAATAAAAAAGCATCCATGCCCAAGAGCATGAATGCTTAATCGTACTCTTCTAAAATTTAGAATAAGTTACTGAAGAACATTTTGATATGGTCAATCATACGTGCAAAGAAGCTAGCTTCTTCAACAGGTTTTAATGCAACCAGTGGTTTTTCAGCAATCACTTTGCCATCGAGACTCGCGACTAATTTACCAACCACTTGACCTTTGGCTAAAGGTGCATTCAGTTTTGGTTGAACCACAAGCTGAGTTTTAATCTTGTCTGCTTGGCCTTTAGGCATGGTGACATTGAAGTTTTCAGCTAAGCCAATTTGAACTTCGTCTTGTTTACCAAACCATACTTTTGCTTTAGCAAGAACTTGGTTAGCAGGTTGAACGTTTGCAGTTTCAAAGTTTGCAAAGCCCCAAGCCAATAATGTACGTGTTTGGCTGGCACGTTCATTCATGCTTGGTGTACCAAAGATCACCGAGATCAAACGCATTGGACCGCGTTTACTTGACGTGGTTAAGCAGAAACCTGCTTCATTGGTATGACCTGTTTTTAAACCATCAACACTTGGATCTGTATAAAGAAGGGCATTACGATTGCCTTGCTTAATCCCGTTGAAAGTAAATTCTTTTTCAGAATAGATTGGGTAGTATTTAGAGCTATCTTTGATAATGTGCTGAGCAAGAATTGCCATATCTTTTGCTGTTGAATAATGACCATCAGCTGGCATACCTGTTGAGTTGATGAAATGCGTATTCACCATACCCACACGTTTTGCTTCTTGGTTCATCATGTGGGCAAAAGTACCTTCATTGCCCGCAATGTGTTCGGCCATTGCTTTAGATGCATCATTACCTGACTGGATAATAATACCACGTAGCATTTCTAAAACTGTTGCCGTGCCATTTAAAGGAACGTACATACATGATTCAGAACTGCTACCACGACACCACGCAGATTCATTCATGCGTACTTGTTCGTTTTCAGTCAATTCACCCTTTAAAAGTTTCTGCTCAATGATGTAGCTTGTCATCATTTTTGTCATTGAAGCAGGTGCAAGTTTTTCATCTTCGTTTTTAGCAGCGAGAATCTGTCCAGTCTCGTAATCCATCAATACATAAGATTTATTATTTAATTCTGGTGGAGCAGATAGGACAGTTGCTGCATATGAAAAGCTTGGCAAAAGGAGTAATGCAGCAAGAGCGCTTTTTTGAGTCATTCTAGGTGGTTCCAATATCTTGTATGAAGCAGACGAGCCTAGCATTTTAGGACAAAGCAAAGCCGACTTCTACGGGGGAAGTCGGCTTTTTCATACAGTATTGTAACCTGAAGCTTAATTGGTCGGATTATTTCGAGTAATAATTACGAACATCATCACAAATCTGGCGGTTATCATCATCAGAAGCTGCTTTTGCGTCAGCACGCGCTTCTTTTAATGCCTCTTGGTAGTCCTTGCCTTTGACGCGTTTATTAAGGGTTTCAACGGCATTCGCTTCATTGTTTAAATAAGCTTTAACGAGGTTGTCATAGGCTTTATTAAATTTTAAATCTTTGCCAATTAAACTTGGACAAATTTCAGAAAGAACATAGATAGCAGCAAGTTCTTGCTTGGTCACACTATCAGACATAGGCGTGACTTCAATCTTTTCAGGTTCTGACTTTTTTTCAGCTGCAAATGCTGTTGGCGCAAGTGCACTTGAGGCGATGAGGAATGATAAACCTAGTGTTTTAAAAACATTTTTCTTCATAACAAATCAAACTCAAAAACAAGACTTAAAGAATTTGAACAACTTATAGCACAAAAGCATGTTAAAAAATGTATGTTTGCTGTAGGAAGCGTGGAGAAAATGTGGGTATAGATATACAGAATATAAAACGTAGTGATCTTTTTGAGGTTTGATGAGCCATGTTTTGACATGCTTGCTTGTACATGGTTTGCTTTAAAAGTAGGCGATTTAAGATGAGTTTGTTTTAATAGGGTTGCGATGAGCATGGATGAAGCCACTGCGCCACAAGAGAGGCACGCAAAGTAAATAAAAATGTGAGAGAAAATAAGAAATCTGTAGATAGTAGGAGTAATAAGATGAAAGCAAAATTCACAGGCGGTGTTGATATTGCACTTAAACTTCCACCACATCAATTTGAAGCTACCGTTAAGTTTTATCGTGATGTGATTGGCCTTAAACAAATTACAGATAAGCTGCCTGATATAGGCTTTGAACTTGGACCCGTTAAATTATGGATCGCTGCGGCACCTGAGATGAGTCAAGCTGAGCTTTGGCTTGAATTGTTTACCGATAATTTCTCCGAAGCTGCTGAATATTTGGAAGCGGCGGGTGTAATTCGTTGTGATGCAATTGAACCCTTAACAGAGGGATTTCGAGGAGGGTGGATTACTAGTCCAGCTAATATTATTCATATGGTTCGTGAACCGGATGCTTGGTAAGTATTATTCGAGCAATATCAGAACTTTTATCAATTAGATACAGCGAAGTGGTTTTAACTCATTTAATCGTTAAAACCACATCAGATTTCTAAAAGTGATTAACCTTCAAAATTAATTACTTCTTCACATACTGATTTTTGTTCGGCTTTATCCACTTCAGATGCTGCTTCACGAGCATCTTTTAGCAAAGTTTTAAATTCAGCATCTTTCTGTAAGCTGTCCAAAGAAGCAGATTTATCAGAATAATTACTTAAATATGAACCCATCATTTTTTTGATATTTTGGTCAAATTTAGCATTTTTACCAATCAAGTTCGGGCACATTTCAACCAGTACTTGTGCATTGGCGATATCATCTTTAATCAATGCATCTGCTTCTTTTACAGAAACCGCTTCATCAGCAAAAACAGTAGGTGCTGCTAAAAGTGTGAAACTCACCCCAAAAATTCGGATAAAATTAGATAAATGTCTCATGGCTGTATAAATTTCTAATACTATGAAGACCTAAATATATATAATTCAAGGAATAATTCAATTGGAAAAACTGTTGAGTAAGCTGAGGTCAGTTGACAGTTCAACGATGTTGATGGCATGGGTCGTATTCAGTTTATCTTCTCAACTTTGTTGAACGTTCAAATCAATTTGTGTCAGGTTCTTCGCGCACAGTTTATTAGAATTGTCTCTAATTTGAGGATGAAACTTGACAAGGGCAGTGTCATTGCCTAGGTTTCATGCCTGATTTAAATTATGTTGGCCTAAACACAGGGAGTGGCTGAAATACCAGTTATCCCCAAATAGAGAATAGATTCCAGTGAATATCTTAATAGCAAATGATGATGGTGTGTTTGCACCTGGGCTACAAGCTTTAGCGCAAGCATTAAAACCTTTGGGCCGCGTTGTGGTGGTTGCGCCAGAAAGTGAGCGCAGCGGTTATTCTAGTGCTTTAACACTTGATCGCCCTTTACGACCAATACAAATTTCTGAAGATGTGTGGGCAGTCAATGGAACACCTGCGGACTGTGTTTATTTATCCATGAATGGGCTGTTCGATTTTGAATTTGATCTTGTCGTGAGTGGCATCAATAGTGGTGCAAATCTTGGCGATGATGTTTTATATTCAGGTACGGTGGGTGCAGCTTTTGAAGGGCGCTTGATGAAACATCCTGCGATTGCCGTTTCTTTAGCAGGATCAAATGTACGTTCTTATGAACACCCACAACATTATGCAGTGGCAGCGCAGTGGGTTCATGATTTTATTGCCAAAGGGCTCCCTGTTTTGCCACCACGTCATATCTTTAATATTAACATTCCAGATATTGAACAGCTTAAGGGCGCACAGGTAACCTATCAGGGGCGACGTGCTCAATCCAAGCCGATTAGTAGTCATGTTGATCCGCGTGGTCGTCAGGTGTATTGGATTGGGTTGGCAGGAGAGGCGATTACCGATCCACAAGCGGTATCCAGTGATATTCAGTCCGATTTCTTTGCGGTTTCGAACGGTTATGTCAGCATTACTCCAATCCAGATGGATGCAACCAACTATGCTGTGCTTGAAAATTTGCATGCTCATGTAAATGGTTAGCCGTATGAATGTTATAACTTTGTGAATATAGAAAGTGAGAACTCGTTTTTTCTCACTTTTTTGGTACTCTTAGGCGCAAATGTAATAATGAATTAAGGTTTTTTTCGATGAGGGCGAAGATGCACTTAAACCATGTCTCGGTTTTTCTATCACAGAAAACGATTAAAACAATCGTTTTGTCTATGGCGGTTGCAACAGTGGCAGTTATGACGGGTTGTGCATCTAAACCGCAAGTAAATGGTGGCGCGCGTTATGTGCAAGCACCAAATTATTATACGGTTCGCTCTGGCGATACCTTAAGCGCGATTTCAAATCGTTATGGCTTGAACTACTTAGATGTTGCAGCTTTGAATGGTATTGCGCCGCCGTACCGTATTTATGTCAATCAATCTCTACGTTTAAAAGGTTCTGTCGCACAACGTACAACCTCTACGCAAGCAATGACACAGACCGCACCAATTCAACGTCAAAGCATTAATTTACCGACTCAGCAACCTGTGGCTCCAAAAACACAGCCTGTGATCCCAAGACCAGTGGTTCCAGCAGTGCCTGTTAATCCATCTACGACCTTAGCATCAAGTCTACGTTGGGTGAAGCCATCGAATGGACCAATTATTCAAAGCTATAATATGGCGAGTAATGTAAAAGGAACGCGTTACGGTGGTAATGAAGGGGATCCAATCTTCGCAGCAGCAAATGGGCAAGTTGTCTATGCCGCAGATGGTTTAAAAGAGTACGGTAATCTTGTTTTAGTCAAACATATCGATGGTTATATCACGGCTTATGCGCATAACAGCAAAATGTTAGTCAAGAGTGGCGATACCGTGACTGCGGGGCAAAAAATTGCAGAAATGGGTTCATCGGGCGCTTCACGTGTCATGATGGAGTTCCAAGTCCGCTTAGACGGAAAACCTGTGAATCCAGTCACAGTTTTACCAAATTAACCTTAGGATTATTAACAATATTTCAATTATTTATTAATAATCCTCTAGTGCGTAAATAGACTTCCTTGTATACTGAAATGAGATTGCTTTCATTAGAACAATAAGCATATTAATAAATTAAGGTAAGAGGGAAGTCTATGCTAGATCAATTGCGTGCAATGGGGGTGTTCGCCTGTGTTGTGGAAAAAAGCTCTTTTAGTGGTGCAGCAAGAGACTTAGGAATTACAACCAGCGCAGTCAGTCAACAAATCCGTTCTTTAGAACAAGAAATGGATGTTACGTTACTCCATCGCTCAACTCGAAAACTCAGTCTCACTGAAGCAGGACAAGCATTCTTTTTAAGTTGCCAAGAAATGTTAGCTGCGGCTGAACGTGGCAAAATCAGAATCAATGAATTACGGGACGATCTCGTCGGAGATTTACGTATTGCAACTACGCCAGAGTTGGGTGCACTACATGTCATTCCCGCACTTTCTCATTGGATGTCAGCGCATAAAGGCTTAGCCATCCATTTTGAAGCGGATCACCGTTATATTGATTTAATCGAAGAACGTATTGATATTGCGATTCGTATGAGTCTGAAAGTTGATGATCATCAATTAGCAGCTGTACCTTTGGCTCGTGTAGATCAGGTGTTAGTTGCTTCACCAAGTTATCTCAATCAAGCTCAGCCGATTACTCGTCCTGAAGATTTACGTCACCATGAATTACTGCCAATCACGTTAATGCAAGGCTATCAACATTTTGCATTCCGTCATGGTACCAGTGGTGAAGTTGTCAATGTGGATATGAAATCACGTTTAGGTACGAATAATGTCTTTGTCGCAAAATCACTATGCCAACAAGGGCATGGCGTAGCACGTATTTTGTATATGGATATTCAAAAAGAATTGATTAATGGTTCTTTAGTTGAGGTATTACCCGATTGGCAATTGCCAGCGTATACCTTGCATGCTTTAACCTCTAAGCGTGAGCAATACCCAATGAAAGTACATCGTTGTATTGATGCGCTGAAGCAATATTTTGCTCAACTTCCTGGTGGGCGTTCCTTGCAGGGCGTAGCCTAATAAAAAAAGCCATGTTCCGTCAGGAACATGGCTTTTCCTTTAGCTCTATTTTCGTTTCTTTTTGCTGAGTGGTTTTAAGCTCTTTGCTTCAACAGCTGTTTCTTCAGAAGTTTTCGCCGTAACTTCATCCTTCTTGGTTTTTTTTCGCTTCTTCTTTTTCTTTGGTTCCTCGTCTTCAACGGCTTCGCCATCCTCGATCGCTTGCCAATATTCAAGTTGCTCCATCACCGCAGCATAGATCGAGTTTTTGCTATAGCGACCTTTTTTATCAAGGGTTCCGACTGGGCGTGCCATTAAAATTTCTAAAGCTTGATCAATGGTATCAATCGCATGAACATGGAATTGTCCTGCTTGGACAGCATCGCTTACATCCTGACGTAACATCAAGTGCTGCATATTTTGACGTGGGATAATGACACCTTGTTTGCCAGTTAAGCCTTGCAATTTACAAGCGTCATAGAAGCCTTCAATTTTGGCATTGACACCACCAATTGGCTGTACTTGACCCAACTGGTTCATCGAGCCTGTGATTGCCCAAGACTGATCAATTGGAATTTGGCAGATCGCAGAGATAAGCGCTGAAAGTTCTGCAACCGTAGCACTATCACCATCGACTTGCCCATAGCTCTGTTCAAACGCTAATGCAGCAGAGAAGTGTAAAATTTGCTCACGACCAAAATGAGCTTTTAAGAAGCTCGACATCAGTAAGACGCCTTTGGCATGCAGTGAACCACCGAGTTCTACACTACGCTCAATATCGAGGATATCACCGCCACCTTGATACACAGATGCGGTCAGACGAGAAGGTAGACCAAACTCAACATCAGCATAGTGAATCACAGAGAGGGCATTGATCTGACCAAGACGATGTCCTGAAGTCTCAATCAGCTGTGTTCCACGAGACAGGTCTTGCCAATACAATTCACGTAAATAGCCTAAGCGGTATTGACGATGATGTAAGGCCTGATTAACGTGCTGATCAGTGACGATCTTGTCATCCGCTTTAAAAGCATGATGATGCGCTTCACGAATTAAATCACCCAGCGTTGAGGCATGGAGTGATAGTGAACTTTGATCTTCGGCTTGGCGACTTGAATCGGTCAGTAAAGCTGCGAGCGCAGAGCGATCAAATGGAAGGAGCTTGTCAGCTTGTACATAATCGGCAATCAACTGCATGTACGCTTGTTCGTTACTGTCATTACGTTGTAATGTATCGGTAAAGTCAGCACGGATTTTAAAGACACTGCCTAGCTCTGGCTCAACTTCCAGAATTTCATAATAAATTTCAGGTTCGGCCAATAAAATGACTTTAATATCAAGCGGAACTGAAGCTGGCTCAATTGAAATACTCCCTGTTAAGGTCAGCATGTGTTCGAGTGATGAGAGCTTAAGTTGTCCTGATTTTAAGGCACGCTTTAAACCTTGCCATGCATACGGCTGCTCAAGCAATTGTTCAGCTTCAAGCATGAGAAAGCCGCCATTGGCTTGATGCAACGAGCCAGGACGAATCAAAGTGAAGTCAGTCGTGATCGTACCATTATGTGTGAGTTGCTCAACATGACCCAATAAGTTGTAGTGGGTTGGAAAGTCTTCAAAAATAACGGGAGCACCGCTATTCGGTTTATTGGCAACAATCACATTGGCTTGATAACGTGACGGGACACGATTAAATAAGGCAGGGGTAAAGTCATCTTCTTCTTGCTCTAAGATCAGCTCAACATTGTCAATAATGTCTTCAGCATAGTGTTTTAGGAACAAATCTAAGCCTTTCACCTCTTTATTTTTATTTAAGATGGACTCAATGCGTGGCATGACCACTTGCGTCGCAATATCTCGATTGAGGCTCGAAACTTGATCGCGTGCATCATCTTCTAAATCACCTAGATGTAAACCTAAGCGCTCTAGCTTTTTCTCCATATAACGAATATTAGAATTAATTTCTGTGCGTTCTTTGGTTGGGAGTGCATTGAGCTCATTCTGCGTTAATTCATGATATTCATCATTTCGTAACTGCATTGCTATAAAGACATGTTTGTCATTGCGAGAAACTAATTTTAAATCGAGTTCTTCGCCTTCTTTAGTGAGTTCAACCAAAGCTTGCTGTTGTACATCTCCGGTATCTTGACGAATACGCTCAATACGGTTGTGATAGCTTTCTGCACTAAAACGGCGTTCCAATTGTTTCAAAATGATTTGCCATGCTTGTTGCAATGTATTTTGAAATTTGGTGCCTTGTCCAGCAGGAAAGTGCAGCGCGATTGGTTGTCTTGGATTTTTGAAATTGTTTACGTAGACCCAATCATTTGGTGTCGGCATGGTTTTGGCGTGTTGCTGCAGCAAACGCTTGATCATGGTACGTTTACCCAATCCTGCCGTGCCAACAGCAAAAATATTATATCCTGAGTAGGGTAATGAAATACCAGCTTCAACAGAGGCACGTGCGCGATCTTGCCCTAAAAAATTATTGAGCGGCTTGATGCGTTTGGTCGAACTTGGTATTTCAGCTAGGTCTGGAATATGAGTGAGTTGGTCTGCACGTAGTGCGGTTTTAATCAGTGTTGCTTGTATGTCCGTCTGGTCAAATGCGCTTGGTAAAGAGTTTATATTTGCGGTGATAGTGTTTGTTGGTGTTAATGATAAAGTTGTTGCAGTCATTTGATCGAGTTTTTGGGTCACTGTTGCTATCCAACAAATAAACTAAAGTTGAGTAATTAAAGGTATACAGTTTTAGCCCTAAAGATCAAGCGAACTTGTGTTTTTTATCGACAAAACAAAAGAATGATTGCATAAAGCAACTTGCAAGCAAGGGCAAGAAACGATTGAATAAGCACATTCACGCATGTTCATGGAAAATAATAACCAATGACAACTCAAGCCTCTGGTTGGGCATCGGCATTTAAAGCATTTTTAGATCGCCGTGCTCTGATTATGTTATTTCTTGGTTTCTCCGCAGGGATTCCAATTTTATTGATTTTTTCTAGCTTGTCGTTATGGCTAGGTGAGGCTGGTATTGATAAAAGTGCGGTCACTTTTTTTAGTTGGGCCGCCTTGGGTTATTCCTTTAAATTTGTTTGGGCACCGTTAATTGATGAATTACCCGTCCCATTTTTAACCAAGAGTTTAGGTCGTCGCCGTGCTTGGTTGCTCATTGCACAATGTTTAATTATCTGTGCAATTTGTATTATGGCTTTTTCAGATCCTGCGCTTGGTCAAAGCTATTTAATCCAAATGGCATTTGGTGCAGTATTACTGGGTTTCTCAGCTGCAACACAAGATATTGTGATTGACGCTTACCGTATTGAGTTAGCTGAAACTGAAATGCAAACTGTGTTGGCTTCAACATACAATGCGGGCTATCGTATTGGGATGATTGTTGCTGGTGCAGGAGCGTTATTCCTAGCAGCCTATTTGGGAACGGCCAAAGGTAATTATATCTACGAAGCTTGGAAATATACCTATTTAACCATGGCCGCAGTGATGGTGGTGGGTATTATCACCACCTTATGTGTTCGTGAACCGCAAGTGAATCGCGTTTATAAGCATTATAAAACCACGGATTATTACCGTTTGGTGTTTGTGTTTTTTATCGCGGTTGCAACTTTTGTGGTGAGCTATATTTATTCAGGTAACGTTACTGAAGCCATTGCCAAGGCAGCAGCAATTAAAGACACCGCTGCATTATTTGGTTTAGAAGCGCTGCGCTTTTTAACTGCAACCGCAACTGCCTTATTGATCGGTTTTGGGCTGGTTAAAATGGGTGTTGTCAATCAGCAAATGGCGAAAGAAACATGGGTTGCCCCGATTCTGGATTTCTTTAAGCGCTATGGCGTTAAACTGGCATTGGTTTTATTACTGTTAATTGGTTTCTTTCGTATCTCTGACATTATTGCAGGGGTGATTTCAAATGTGTTCTATCAAGATCTAAACTTTAGTAAAGAGCAGATTGCTGAAGCAGTCAAAATTTATGGTGTAATATTTAGTTTGGTCGGTGGCTTCTTAGGTGGCCTGTTGGCGCAACGTATGAACATTATGAAACTCATGTTCGTTGGTGCGGTATTGGCAAGCTCAACCAATTTGATCTTTATCGGTTTAGTTAAATCTGGCAAGCCATTGGATCAGGTTGAAGTCCAAGTGGGCGCTCAGCATTATCAAGTGCAGACCGATGAGGTGGGATATTGGAAGTTACAAGTTCCAAATGAAGTATTAGCTAAAGCAAATACGGTTCAGGTCAGTACTCAATATCAAAACCAAGCAGACTCGAAGGCTCAGTTTGAAGTTCCTTATCTGGTGAATGCGCAACACGCCCAGATTCAACTGCTACCAATGAGTGGTGATGATCAACTCACGCCGAAAGAGTTAAAACAAAGTCTGGTAATCAAAGGTCAGTTAGCCGGTGTAAAAGCTGAGCAACTCAATGCAGAAAGTCCTGTTGTTTTAACATTAGATGGGCAGGAATTTGTAGCGAAAGTGGATCAAAATGGCTTATTCACAGGCGTGATTGATGGCAAAATTTTGCAAGCATCACCGACCAAGACCATTACGGCTTTGGCTAATTTAACCAACAATACGGGCAGTGAATTGTTGGCAACCAGACAATATCGCGTCGATACGGCATCTCATGCAGAGACGGATTTAAATGTGGATATTCAACCGATTACTGTGGTTGATCCAGCTCAATCAGGTATGGTTGAATTGTCTGGTAAGGTGATTAAAAGTTATAGCTCGTTATGGTTATATTTTGCCATTATTGTCGATAATTTAGCCTCAGGTTTAGCTGGTGCGGCATTTATTGCCTTTTTATCGAGTTTAACCAGCGTATCATTTACCGCAGTTCAATATGCGATTTTCAGTTCATTAATGACTTTAACACCAAAATTATTGGGCGGTTATTCAGGAACGATTGTCAGCAATATTGGTTATCCGAATTTCTTTTTAATGACGACTTTAATTGGTATTCCAATTTTAGTTTTAGTGGTATGGGTTGCGAAACTGTTGCGCGATCATGAAAACCAAACAACTCAACAGACAGGTGAATAACTATGCGCATGTTACATACGATGCTACGAGTAGGTAATTTAGAACAATCTTTGAAGTTCTACACTGAGGTACTTGGTATGAAATTGCTACGCCAACGTGATTACGAAGAAGGGCGTTTTACCTTGGCTTTTGTTGGCTACGGCGATGAAGAAAACAATACTGTGCTTGAGCTCACGCATAACTGGGATACAGCCAGCTATGATTTAGGTAATGCTTATGGTCATATCGCTATTGGTGTAGATGATGCTTATAAAGCATGTGAAGAAATCAAAGCACGTGGTGGAAAAGTCGTACGTGAAGCGGGTCCAATGAAAGGTGGTGTTACAGTGATTGCCTTTGTTGAAGATCCAGATGGTTATAAAGTTGAATTGATTCAACAGGATCAAAACGCACGTAATAACTAGGGTCTGTTGACATTTCACTTTACGAGCTATAGCTCTCATTGCGACAGAGGATGTTTTTTAGACGGTGCAAGGCTGGTTTTGTGAAACCTAGTTATTCTAGGTAAGCAAGATCTAACACACTAGTGGCAAAAAACATTCCTGTCCCGTAGGGTTATGGCTAAAACTTCCATAAACCGCGTTATGAAACTTGACAAGGGAATGCCATTGCCAGCGTTTCATGCCTTGTTTATGTCATTTTAGCCGATAACGCAAGGCATGGCTGAAATATCAATAGACCCTCTCTTTGGTCTATTGGGTCCAAGATTTCTAATCTAAAGCCCTAGCTTTATTTATTCAGCCCAGTATGATGGTGCGATCAAATGATCAACAACATCATATTGGGCTTTTTAGTTTTAGTGAGTAGATAGGGATAAGTTATGTTGAAGCAACTGGCAGTGGACCGCTTTACAATATTATTAATCGCAATGGTAGTACTGGCGACTTTTTTACCCGTCTCAGGTCAGATTGCACATTATTTTAATATTTTAACCACGGTCGCAATTGCAGTGCTGTTCTTTTTACATGGCGCTAAGTTATCACGTGAAGCCGTGGTTGAAGGGATGCTGCATTGGAAAATGCATGCTTTGGTGTTTGCTTTTACGTTTGTGATTTTTCCTGCGATTGGATTGCTGGCTAAACCTGTGTTGGAACCTCTACTGGGGCAGCAGTTGTATTGGGGTTTCTTATTTATGTGCTTTTTGCCATCAACAGTACAATCCTCTATTGCATTTACTTCGATGGCTAAGGGTAATGTGGCAGCCGCTGTATGTAGCGCATCCTTCTCCAATATTATCGGGATGTTTATTACCCCGATTTTGGTGAGCTATTTTATTTTGGGACAAAGCCAACATGGTTTTGATCCGACCACATCAATTATTCAAATCACCTTGTTACTACTGGTGCCTTTTATTTTAGGGCAATTATTACGTCCGTATGTTTTTCCATATATGGTCAAAGTACCTAGTATCGTCAAAGCGTTTGATCAGGGATCGATCTTAATGGTGGTTTATGGGGCATTCAGTAGTGCTGTAGTAGCAGGTTTATGGCATCAGGTCAGTGGTTTAACCTTGTTGTATCTGGTACTTGCGTGTTCGGTATTATTGACTCTCGTGATGTTGCTTGCGTTGTATGTACCTAAGTGGTTAGGTTTTAATCATGCTGATCAAGTGACGATCTTCTTCTGTAGCTCCAAGAAAACCTTAGCGAGCGGTGTACCCATGGCTCAAATCCTGTTCATCGGGCAGCCTTTAGGTATGATCGTACTGCCAATTATGATTTTCCATCAAATTCAGTTGATGGTTTGTGGGGTGATTGCGAATCGTTGGTCAAAATCAAATCAGGAATAGTTCGCAAAATTTAATTTTTTGGCGTATAATCTTCGGCACTTGTTGGCTTTGCTCTGACCTTTAGAGTCTCGGTGAGTCAAAAGAAATGGTCTGTTGTGGTGTTGATCTGCAAGTGTGAAAACACTTTGCTTTCCTCAAATTGAGAGTGATCAATTGCGATAACAGCTTAAGCCTTTCTTACTAAATAGGAGCATCGACCATGCGCGCCGATATTCACCCTAAATATGAAAACTTAGTTGCTACTTGTTCATGTGGTAACGTAATCGAAACTCGTTCTGCTCTTGGTAAAGAAACAATTTACCTTGACGTATGTTCAGCTTGCCACCCATTCTATACTGGTAAACAAAAGAATGTGGACACTGGCGGTCGTATCGACAAATTCAAACAACGTTTCTCTGGTATGTCACGTTCTGTCAAACGTTAATATCAAGAAAGAAAAAACGGGCGATATGCCCGTTTTTTTGTGCCTATATTTTATCGATAATGTATATAGACAGTGGTGTACAAGACCTTATTGGTCTTGTACATCGGTTAAGCGATCAAGCTTTTTCTGGAAGTAGTTCCCTTGTAAAAAACGTGCTTCAACATTCCATGCATTGGCAAACAGGTTCATGTCATTGAGTTCCATCAAGAAAATTTCCACAGGTTTTTGGCCAATAAAATGCAGGATTTTTTCTTGTAAGTTTGCCATGTCTTTTTCAGAGGCAAGCATTTTGGTCAATTTGCCATGTAGACTCAAATATTGAGCATCAATCTGTTGCAGCATCGAGTCACTATAAAGTGAATCACCGAAACCTCGGATCGAAACTTCAGCACCATGTTGACGCAACAAGGCAATTTGTGGCTGTGCTTGCGATAGGTTCTGTTGCAGTGCTTGTTCAGAAAATTGCAGAATTAATGGGTGTGCTTGTTTACTGCCAATAATAGTGAGTAATTTTGCAACTAACTCTGGGAGTTTTTGATCATTCAATAACACATGATGATTGAGGTTGACAATCAGCTTGGCTTTTGGATATTGAGTGATGAAGTTATGTAATTGCTTACATGCCTCAACAAGAATCCAGCGGTCTAGTTGAACTGATAATTCAACATCATCTTTAAGATCGGCTAGATCACTTAAGTCTTGCCATTGATTGTTATAGATAAAGCCGCCAGAAACCTCATAAGTATGTGTATGCTGATCTTGTTTATCATAAAGCTGCTGATATTTAAGATGAATATCACCGATATCCAGTTTCTGTTTCAGTTCTTGTAACAAGCTTAACTGGACTTTTGTTGGAATGTGTTCGGTTGTTAAACCAATATCAGTATCAATTTTTGGACTATTGAATACTGGTAAAGCTGCAGTGAATGCTTTACTTAGGACCTGCTCAAAAACCGCTTCATCTGGAATGGCTTGTGCAAGTTCGCAATAACCCAATTTAAGGTGTAAAGGGAAGGTGTGCTGAGTAGTCGCTAAAAGTTGTGGTTTCTGCAAGCTGTTTAAACCAATCAGCAGTGAATTCAAAACATTTTTGGATTCAGCTTGAAACAATGCAACGTAGAGTGTGCTATCGACTGGATAAACAGGAACACTGACTTGTTCTTTGATAAAGTTTTGGATATTGGCAAAATACGCTTTGGTGCTACGCCAATCACTTTGAAAAACCTCATTTGGACAACTGCTCAGGCTAAACAGCACAACTGCATTGGCATTGGCTGGATGATTGGTCAGCTGTCGATTAATCTGTTGTAAAGCACTATTTAAATTGGATACTTTCTCAGATGAAATGACAGTTGCAGGTGCTGCAGTTACTTGTGATGATGTTCCACATTCAATATTGAGTTGAATTTCCTCTTCATTGCCTGAAGGTAAAAACTCAAGATGTAATGGGTTGTTCTTCACAGTTGCATTTTGAGTACGCAGCTCAAAACGTCCTTGCTCGAACTGACCTTGAGAAATCTTTTTAAAGCGCAGTTTAAATTGTGCTAAATCTTCAGGTTGCAAAACATCGAGGATCGGTAAGCCAATCAGTTCATCTTCACTCGCAAATCCAAATAGGTTGGCATATTCAGTATTGGCACTGATGTGAATACCTTCTTGTAAAATGGCAACAGCTTTATGCGTCTCTGCGACTAAGGATTGAGCTTGCGTTTGTGCTGCTTCAAGCTCATTGAGCAAGCGGTGTTCAGCTTGAACCAGACGACTATAAGACAATGCACGGATCATGCTAATATAGAACGTTTCAGGTATTTTAAGATTCAAAACATCATAGATGCCTTTGTGAATATAGGTCTGATATTGATCATGGTTATAGTCATCAGGTTCCAGTAACAACACAGGCAAGCTTGGCTGCGATGAAGCTTGAATCAAGGATAGAGTTTGTTCGATTTTTAAGTCATAAGCACGACCAAAAATCACAATATCCCAGGGTAAATTTAACTGTTTTTCAAATGTTTTAAGATCATCTAATAAGGTGGCATGAATTTGATGATCTTGCGCCTTAAAGATCGCGGCAATTTGATTATAACGAAGTTGATTGTCGTCAATAATTAGTAAACGGGTTTCTGTCCGTTTGAGTTTCTTAGACAGTAAAGAATTTCTCACTTTAATGCTTCCCATAAATCTTGATCAATTGTGTCCATATTTTTTTGTGCCATATATTTTTGAAGAACCGGAAGTTCCTCATCATTTAGCAGTTCAAATTCAAATTGAACAAAACTCTGGGTAATTAATTGTGCGTTTAATAAATACACCTTGACTTCCTCTTTCCCCAATCTTAAATGAACAGCTTGATGTTCTCTAAAAATTTGTGAACCTGGTAAAATTAAAGTTGTTTTTGTTTCATCCAGATTTTGGTTTTTTAATAAAAGTGTTGGATGATAATTACTGATATGTCGATCAGCCTGTATGCGAACAGCACAAGGGAAGATCTCTTGTGCCAATACTTCTAAACCGAGTTCTAGACTTTTCTCGCTTGATTGTTTGAGCCAACGGATTACGCCTCCACGCCAATGCCCATGTGATGTTTCTTTGACTAAAATATATTCGCCAGTTCTTAGATTCTTTGGTGCTTCTCCAGACCACTTAATACGATAACCATTGACACTGATATCTAGAATATCAGCTTGATAAACGGCTTTACTTTCACGACTTAAACGTTGAATCGCAGACTCTTGGTTGTCAGAAGCACTTTTTTTGTCCCAAGCCGACATAAACTTCGATTCATTTTGTAGACCATAACTGTGGTCTAGCAATAAGGTCTCTGCGAAATTCTTAGCTTTGGAGAGATAGAAGTGCGCAGTCAGTAAACCAAAGCAAATATGCAGTTGCGCTGAGTATTCATAACGCTCATGACGGCGTTCTGCAGTTGTACCTAAAATAGTTTGCACATGAAATTTCAGTGCTGGGGTTAAATAGATTTTTTCATTTTTAGAAATATATTCTGCATTTTTATGCAGTGTTGCTGTGACATGATCCAACAAACTATGTGTGCTGATAAAGATGTTTGGGTTGAAGCCAGAACTTTGTTTTTTATTATAAATCGGTGGATGGTCTTTGCTGGTATCTACGACATACTTGGTTAAATCAGTTTCTTTAGCCAAGATTTGGACCATTTTGGCCCAGTCAAAACTACACTGGAACAGAGCTTGTATTTCAGATTGACGAATTTGATTGGTATTAAAAATATCCATCAAGATCAGCTGGGCATAGGCCTGAGTAATATTGGTAATCGAACTTGGTTTACCCTGAGACTGATCTAAGTTGGTATGCTGATACTTATGTGTCACTGCTGCATCATAGAGTTGATGGGCAATTAACCACTGCCCAGCAACTGGCTCGCTATACAACATATGTTGTTGATAGAGCAATTGGGTTAATTGCTGTAGCGATTGAAAGGTGGCTAAGGTTCTTGCCGTTTGCAGATTTTTCTTTTGATTCAGCGCGAAAATAGAAAACTTTTGCTGATCAAGCTGGTCATTACTGCGACGCACAATATTGATATAGATTGCTGCAAAGTAGCAACGCAATAACATTGCTAGTTCAATGATATGCTCATTACGATCTGAGCTAATCACGCCCTGATTGAAAAAGTTCTTTTCCAGACTTCCCAAAACATTTTCAATGGTTGGGTGCAGAACCTGAACCAAGTCAAAACGTAAAGTTTCCGAACATTCCAGTTCACTCAGCTCTAATAAAGCTGCAAATAGTGCTTTGGAGGTATCGCCCAACTGCATAATGGATAGATTTGAAATCCATTCATTGAGACTTTTAGAATTGGTATCACAAAAGCTAAGTTTGTCCCGTCTTAAGACTGTTGGAATTTGAAAAATATCCGAAAAAGCATTATTCATCATTGTGTTATCAATCTCAGAATGTTTGAACCCCAAAAAGCGGTGTTTTATTTTTTTCGCCCGCAATTTCCCTGACGAGTTTCGGGACGAGATATCCTGGTAAACTCGCTAATACATCACTGTATATCTGATCTATCTCTGAAGATCTTAAATCAAAATGCTGAGCACCTTTAACTTTATCCAAAACATGAAGGTAATAGGGCATTACTCGTGCTTCAAATAAACGGCTACTCAATGCATTTAAAGTTTCTGCAGAATCATTCACACCTTTGAGCAAAACTGCCTGATTTAGGACGGTTATATGCTGGAATGACAACTCTAGCAACTTCGAGCAAGTGAAATCATCAAGTTCAGCTGCGTGGTTTGAGTGTACCACTACTACAATACGTAGCCTACTGTTTTTTAATATAGAAATCAGCTCTTCATCAATACGATTCGGGATCACAATCGGAACCCGTGAATGAATTCTCAATATCTTAATCTGAGGGAGAGATGCGACTCGTTCTAGCCACAACGAAATTTTTCGATTGTTTAGTGTGAGGGGGTCACCACCACTCAAAATCACTTCATTGATTTGTGGATTTTGCTCAATATACTGTTTGATATTTAACCAATCGTCATTTTTAGGCAGATTTTCCTGATACGGGAAATGACGACGGAAACAGTAGCGACAGTGAATCGCACATGCACCTGTTAAGGTCAACAAAAAACGTGATTGATATTTATGTAAAACCCCTGCCATTTGATTTGCGGCTTCTTCACCTAAAGGATCCGTCACAAACTCAGGATGTTCTTCCAGTTCGAGATGATGGGGTAAGACTTGCAATAGCAGAGGGTCAAGCGGATCGCCAATGGTCATTTTTCCGACGAATGCACGTGGCACGCGCAATTTAAACTGTTCAGAGGCGAGGATTGCCCCTGATAATAGTTGATCGGTAGATAACTCAAGCAGATTTAACAGCTCTAAAGGATCAGTAATTAGGTCACTGAGTTGTGATTGCCAGTTTTGCTCTTGATGTAAATAGTTTATCATGCCATACGTAAAAATAGTGTTAGCCGCAGCTGTGTGCCTAGTCTAGCATTGGGGCTTGTTTAACGTTCATATATGAATTGCGTTATTGGTTAAAATTTAATCATGCGAGGCGTGAAACGCAGGGAATGGCTATTCCCTTGCCAAGTTTCATAACGAAGTATGAGGAAATTTTAGCCATAACCCTACGGGACAGGGAGATTTTTTGTAGCTACTGCGTTATGTATGGTTCATTTAGAATAACTAAATTTCACCATCCATGCCTTGTATCGTCGAAAAAATCTCCTGTGTCGCAACCAAATATGAATGTTAAACAAGCCCATAAGATTTGATTTTTAAGTTTGGAGTGCGCCTTTCATGGCCTATTATTCTACAAATGATTTTAAAGCAGGCCTTAAGGTTATGCTTGATGGCAACCCATGTTCAATCATGGAAAATGAATATGTAAAACCAGGTAAAGGTCAAGCGTTTAACCGTGTGAAATTACGTAACCTTCGCTCTGGTAAAGTATTAGAAAAAACATTCAAATCAGGTGATTCTTTAGAAGCAGCTGATATTGTAGAAGTTGAAATGGATTACCTCTACAACGATGGCGAAATGTGGAACTTCATGGATCCTGTATCTTTCGAGCAAATCGCTGCTGATAAAACAGCAATGGGCGATGCTGCGAAATGGTTAAAGGACGATTCAAATGAAAAATGTACGATCATGTTATTCAATGGCGTACCTTTGAACGTAAATCCACCAAACTTTGTTGTGTTGAAAATTATTGAAACTGATCCAGGTGTACGTGGTGATACTTCTGGCGGTGGCGGTAAGCCAGCGAAGCTTGAAACAGGTGCAGTTGTACGTGTTCCATTATTCGTACAGCAAGAAGAAAGCGTTCGTGTAGACACACGTACTGGTGACTACCTAGAACGTGCATAATTGTGAATGAGTAGCCAAGCTACTCAAGATATACAATTATCGAAGGGATGATTAAACAATCATCCCTTTTTTTATGCCAAAGTATTAGATAAATAATTGAAGCTAGAAGGTAAACTTACAAAGATATTTCTTCTACAGAAAATATGGAAAGGGAAATCTAATAGGGCTTGCTGACATTTTTTGTTGCCACTACATTATCTTGCGTAGCTGTAATCGCTACTCATTATTTAGAATAGCTAAATTGCATAAGACATGCTTTATGTCTTCTAAAAATGTTCTCTGTCGCAATGATAGCTATCGCTCGTAAAGTGAAATGTCAACAGACCCTAACCACGCATTATGTATTTGAGAGGTTTTGAATGGAGACAACACAAGCAAAGTCAACACTTCCCTCGAAACTCCTTTGGAGTTTGGTTGCCATCGTTGGGGCAATTTCATTTGGGATCTTGGCGGTTAGTCGTGGTGAGCATGTTAATGCGGTCTGGTTAGTTCTTGCCGCAGTCTGTGTATATAGCATTGCATATCGGTTCTATAGTTTATTCATTGCAAACAAAGTTTTTGAATTAAATCCTAAACGGTTAACCCCAGCTCATCGCCTTGCCGATGGTCTGGATTATGTTCCGACCAATAAGTTCGTTTTATTCGGTCATCACTTTGCCGCGATTGCAGGTGCAGGGCCTTTAGTCGGTCCAATTCTCGCAGCGCAAATGGGTTACTTACCTGGGACGATCTGGCTTTTAGTCGGTGTGGTGATTGCAGGCGCGGTACAAGATTTCCTTGTTCTATTTATTTCAACACGACGTGATGGTCGTTCTTTGGGAGAAATGGCCAAACAGGAATTGGGTACCTTTGCGGGTGTGATTGTGATGCTAGGTACGCTGGGGGTGATGATCATTATCCTTGCTGTGCTGGCTTTGGTCGTCGTGAAAGCATTGGCGCATAGTCCATGGGGTGTGTTCAGTATTGCTGCAACCATTCCAATCGCCTTGTTCATGGGCGTGTATATGCGCTATCTACGCCCAGGGAAAATTGCAGAGGTGTCGATTATCGGTTTTGTACTGATGATGGCGGCAATTGTGTATGGTGGGGATGTTGCAAAAGATCCATATTGGGGGCAGTTATTTACCCTCAGTGGTACTCAATTGACTTGGGCCTTAATTATTTATGGTTTTATCGCCTCTGTTTTACCGGTTTGGTTGCTGTTAGCACCACGTGATTACTTATCAACCTTCCTTAAAATTGGTGTGATTGCAGGCTTGGCGATTGGGATTATCTTCGCGATGCCTGATATGAAAATGCCAGCAGTGACCCATTTTGTTGATGGTACAGGCCCTGTATTTGCGGGTAGTTTATTTCCTTTCCTGTTTATTACCATTGCTTGTGGTGCGATTTCAGGTTTCCATGCCTTGGTTGCATCTGGAACGACACCTAAATTGGTCGATAACGAAGTCAATATTCGTATGATCGGTTATGGTGGTATGTTGATGGAATCTTTCGTCGGCATCATGGCAATGATCTGTGCGACAGTACTCGATCCAGGCATTTACTTTGCGATTAATGCACCAGCAGCAGTTTTAGGGACCTCGGTAGAGACCGCTGCGGAAGCTGTGCGTAATCTTGGTTTCGTGGTGAGTCCAGAAATGTTGACCTTATTGGCTCAGGAAGTGGGTGAGAGTTCAATCCTGTCTCGTACAGGTGGTGCGCCTACATTTGCAATTGGTATGGCACATATCATTTCAGAGATTTTTAACAATCGCTCAATGATGGCGTTCTGGTATCACTTTGCGATTCTGTTTGAAGCATTATTTATTCTAACTGCTGTAGATGCGGGTACACGTGCTTGTCGTTTCATGGTGCAGGATACAGTCGGTATCGTGGTTCCAGCGATTAAACAATCGAGTTCATTCTTTGGGAACTTGGTCGGGACTTTTGTCGCAGTGGCAGGTTGGGGCTTCTTCGTGTATCAAGGTGTGGTTGATCCACTTGGTGGGATTAACTCATTGTGGCCGTTATTTGGTATTGGTAACCAGATTCTTGCTTCGATGGCACTGATTTTAGGAACCGTCATTTTATTCAAGATGAAAAAAGAGAAGTATGTTTGGGTCACCATTGTCCCGACGATTTTCTTATTCATTACTTCAATGACTGCGGGCTGGCAAAAGATTTTCCATGAAAATCCAAAAATTGGCTTCCTTGCACAAGCGAATCGTTTCTCGGATGCAATTGCGCGTGGTGAGGTGCTTGCACCAGCCAAAACCGTTGCTGAAATGCAAACGATTGTGATGTCAAATCAGATCAATGCTGCACTGTGTGGCTTCTTTATGATTGTTGCGATTGTGATGATCATTGCTTCGATTGGTATTGTACGCAGAGCATTGGCGAGCCCGACACCAACAGTGAACGAGGCACCAGCAGTTTATTCAGAAACCCCGATGACGGCGAATAGCATCAAAGGAGAGTAGCGATGGATTTTAAAATTGCTCGACAAGGCAGCGCAGTGATTGTGAAGATTATTAAATTCACCATCATGTCGCAAAAACATTTGCTTTTATCACCCAAGAATTGGTCGCGTATTGCTGTGTTATGGCAGCGTTTGCAGCAGAGTTTTCGGTTGATGGTGGGTGTGCCAGATTATGAAACTTATGTACAGCATATGAAAGCGCATCATCCTGATCTAACCCCGATGGATGCCAAGACTTTTTATCGTCATTGTATCGATGCACGTTATCCTTCTGCGGGTGGTAATATGAAAAAATGCCCTTGCTAGAAATCAATTGATTTCGTTGAAAAAAAACCAAAACAGTGTATGTTGAAACATGCACTGTTTCATTTTGGGGATAAAATTATGTGGGGCATGGATCAGGCTTCAATTCAAGACAAAAAAAGACAAAACCAAGCATTAGAACAAGATATTAAAAGCTTCGGTCAAAAGATTGAGCACTTTTTAATTGAAGTGAATCAGCTGATTTTAGATAAGCCACAACAGACCAAACTGGCTTTGACCTGTCTATTGGCTGGTGGACATGTATTGTTTGAAGATCTACCTGGATTGGGGAAAACCACATTAGCCAGTGCCTTGGCTCGGTTGGCTGGATTACATTTTCAGCGCATTCAATTTACCAATGATATGTTGGCCAGTGATGTCATCGGTATCAATATTTTTAATCAAAAAGAACATGTGTTTGAGTTTAAGCAAGGCCCTGTTTTTACTCAAATCTTACTTGCCGATGAAATCAATCGCTGTAGCCCTAAAACCCAAAGTGCTTTGTTGGAAGCGATGGAAGAAGGGGCTATCACTGTCGATGGCGTGCATTATGAGTTGCCACAACCTTTTTGGGTGTTGGCTACGCAAAATCCACTGTTTCAAAGTGGAACTTATACATTACCAGAGTCTCAACTAGACCGCTTTTTGATGCGATTGTCATTGGGTTATCCATCTCGCCAAGCAGAAAAATTACTGTTACAACAAAGCTCTCGCCAAGTCCTGATTCATCAATTAGACGCAGTCTTTACCCAAGCCGATATTTTACATTTGCGTGAATTGGCAAAACAGATTTTTCTCAGTGACGCCGTACTCAATTATATTTTAGATTTGGCTGCTGAAACACGTAAGCAACGACATGGCCTGTCTACACGTGGAGTATTGGCACTGAAAGCTGCAGCACAAGCTTATGCGTTAGTTGAAGGACGCAGTTTCGTGACCACGGATGATGTACAGACGGTATTTGTGGCTGTAGTTGCGCATCGTTTAAGTTTGGGGGAGATGGAGGTAAAACAACTGTTGCAGTCAGTTGATGAATTATAGGTGAGTACAGACTATGCAAACTGGACTTAAACAACAGGTCAATCAATGGATCGCAAAGCGTTTCCAAGTGGATCGTAGTAAAACCTTGCGACAAAAGGACGTTTTGGTTTTTGTCTATAAACAAGGTTTTCTATATCTGGTCCTGATTTTAATTACCTTTATTGCTGGAATTAACTATGCAAACAATCTGATTTTAGGATTTTGCTTTTTAATCAGTGCCATTCTTTGTATTAGTTTTTATCTGACCTTTAAGCAATTACATGATTTACAAATTGATATTGTGCTGCCTGAAGTCGGACAAGTCGATCAAGCAATCATTTTAAAGCTGCTATTTAAACAACCTGTTCGTTCTGTACGTTATCTAAGGATCCAGTGGCAAGCTCAAGAGCAATTGGTTTTTATAGATCAGACACAACATAGTGTTGAGCTTGCAGTTATGCCTGACAAACGTGGACTCTATGAATTTGAGACCATTAAAATTTATTCTACTTATCCATTAGGATTAGTCCGCGCATGGACTTATTTATATCCAAAACATAAAGTCTGGGTTGCCCCGAAGGGCTATGATTGGCAGAAAGAGCATAAAAATAAGCCGACTTCTGCCCAAGATAGCTTAGATGAATTTAAAGAGTTACGTGGCTTTCAACACGGTGATTCTTATCAAAATGTGGCATGGAAACAGGTCGCACGGGGGCAGGGATTTTTGATCAAAATGTTTGAAGCTCAGGCTAATCACCAGCATCTGGAAATTGACTATCAGCAGATTCCAGCTCAAAGCCATGAAGATAAATTAAGCTTTATGATGGGTTTGGTCGAGCAATGTGAACAGTTAGGTGATGATTATGCACTTATTTTGCCGCATGCTCGCTTAGAAAGCGGGCAAGGACAATCTCAGTTAATTCAGGCCAAACTTTTATTGGCGCAGGCATAATGATGACTAAGCAAATCTACTTCTGTGTTTTAGCTGTCTTGGCTTTTGTATTACTTGGGCAAACCGCTTTTGCACCTGCTGCTTTAACGGGATTATGGGCGGTGGTTTGGCTGTTATTGGTTCGTAGATATCGTAAACAAAGCTGGGTGCCTTTTCCTAAATGGTTTTTGGTGATTTTTATTCTATTGTCCTTGGGTATCGTTTATATCAATTATCAAACGATCTTTGGGGTGGAAGCGGGCGTCGCCTTTTTAAGTACCTGTTTATTTGCCAAATGTTTAGAAGCTAAAAACACTCGTGATTTATTGATTGTCTTTAATTTTGCTCTATTTGTCAGTGCCAGCCTATTGTTACATAGCCAAGCTTTTTGGATGGCGTTGATTGTATTTACAGTCTTTATGATGTGTTTATTGGGTTTGTATCGGATACAGACGGGATTGTTTAATCAAACGAAACTTTCATCAAACCAACTTAAACAAGATGTGAAGCAAATTTTTAAATTTGTTGGCATAGCAATTCCTTTCTTTCTCATCTTATTTATTTTCTTTCCACGATTGCCACCGCTTTGGGCAGTACCAATTCAGACTAATCAAGCCACGACTGGGATTAGTGATCGCATGTCACCTGGAGATATTGCACAATTATCACAGTCCTCGGCTTTGGCCTTTCGGGTAGTGGCAAATATGTCGCAATTTCCAAGTCGATCAGAATTGTACTGGAGAGCTTTAGTCTTAGATCAATATGATGGAACGACTTGGACCAGTAGTTTTTTTAATCAACAAATTAAAAATGTGCAGTCCACCCAAAGAAGCGTACCTTATCAATATTTAGCAGCAGATGAACAAGCCAATTGGATCATGGGTTTGGAATACTCGATTCCGCAAGAACGTTATTTGCAGTTGTATCAAGATAATAGTATTCGCCCAACAAAATTAGTTAAGCGCAATGTACCGATACAGATGTTGTGGTTGGGGCGCATGTCGGCAGAGCCTATTTTGTTGTCAGCACGTCAACTTGAGTTAAACCTTAGGTTTGATGAGGGACGGGATCTTAAAGCACAGCAATTGGCGCATGAGCTGTTTGAAAAAAGTCAGAAGCAACCTGAACAATATCTACAATCAGTGCTGTCATGGTATCGAAAGAATGGCTTTGTATACACTTTGACGCCTGGGACTTTAGGTGGGGATCGTATAGATCAATTCTTGTTTTCCAGTCGGAAAGGATTTTGTGAGCATTATGCGTCTAGTTTTGTCATGCTAATGCGTTATGCGGGTATTCCCGCACGGGTAGTGACGGGTTATCAAGGTGGTCAACTGGCGCCTGATGGGCAAAGTTGGGAGGTTCGACAACTGGATGCACATGCTTGGAGTGAGGTCTATCTAGATGGAAAATGGAAAAGAATTGACCCAACAGCCATGATTGCACCGCAACGAATTGATACGGGCATGCAGGATTATTTGGCACAAGATCAAACTGTATGGGGAGATGAAAGTAAAGCTTGGCGTTTGCAACAGTTTAAGTTTCTAAAAAATATGCGGATTTGGAGTGATTATTTAAGTTATCAATGGCAAAGTAAAGTCGTTGGTTATGATGCAAACAAACAGAAGAACTGGTTATCTCGATTAGGTCTGGATTCAAGTTATGCATATGCAATTGTGTTGATTGTTGGCGTATTCGCTATTTTGATGGTTTACGTGGGTATCTATTGGTGGAAGCAAACAAGGCAGCAAGCTGATTATCAAAGAGCTGTACTTAAGTTTCAGAAGCAACTACCTAGAAATCTGCATAAACAACACGCAGAGACTTTTCAAGTGTGGATGCAGCGTTTGGCAAGTCAGGTTGAAAATAAACAGGTGTTTGAACAAGCGATTGTGTTATATCAACAAATTGTTTTTTTAGAGCAGCAAGATGGTGCAAATATTGAAGAATTTAAGCGCTTGCTTAAAGACTGTGCGATTGCACTGAAACAGTCACAAAAAAACTTGTGAAGCTGATAAAAAATGAATATGATGCTTCTCATTCTAGGTGTATAGCTCAGTTGGTTAGAGCGCTACGTTGACATCGTAGAGGTCTCCAGTTCGAGTCTGGATATACCTACCAAGATTTTTAGGTTTTATAGCTTCGAATGAAGTTACGAAAACTCCAAAGCTCTGAGTCGAAAAGATTCAGGGCTTTTTTTATTCCAGCTTATTTTTAGAAAATTAAGCGACTTGACCTAACCCACTATTGGTGCTAATTTAATCAATAAGGAAGTCATATACTATTTGGGATTTAAGAGAATCTTGCCTAAATGAACAAAGATATGACAACCTGAACACACAGCTAACAACGAACGAAACGGTTCAGATCGTTTTTAAAAATGTTCAAGGTTGTAGAAAAGCCCGTTAATCGGGCTTTTTTAATGCCGATTATTTTTGAAAAGAATTAAGCTATAGTGTGAAATAAAGATTGGAGGAGCAAGAGGGGATTGTGAGGCTGATGTTTATTTTTTTAGTTATTGTGGCTGGCTTGATTTTATTGTTTTTCTTCGCAAAGAAAACAGATGCTACACAAGATACTTCTGATTATAGCCATTCATATTCTTCAACCACATCCAGCTGCAATTCAGTCCAGCATAATAATGATCAAGGTATAGATAATTGTGGTTCTAATGCTGACTCTAGTTCTGACTCAAGCAGTTGTGATAGTAATAGCAATAATGATTAAAAAAGCTTGTACCCCTTGAGGGTAAGAGGTACAAGTTAAACCGAGTTTAAGGTAAGTCAAACCAGATCATTTGACTGTCTTGTAATGCAGTAATCGTTGCAGTCTCATCAAACAGTAGGGCATCACCCGCTTTAACCAAATGATCGGCAATCATCACTTCACCTGAAATCACATGCACATAGTTGACTTTTTTCCGTGCTGCAATTTCTAAATGTTGATCTTTCTCAATGACTGCAGTTTTCACTTCAGCATTTTGACGGATCGACATTGGCGCAGATTCATCACCAGCAATCAAGTGCCATTGGTTTGGATGATCTTTCGGGTTTAGATGAATTTGCTGATAAGTTGGTTCAGCATCTTGTATATTCGGTTGAATCCAAATCTGTAATAGATGCACCGCTTTATCATGCTTGTTCATTTCACTGTGGGTGACCCCAGTTCCAGCGCTCATCAACTGCCATTCACCTGCATTGATTTGACCTTCATTGCCCATGCTGTCTTTATGGGAAATGGTGCCATCAAGTACACAGGTTAAGATTTCCATGTTGTCATGGGGATGAGTACCGAAACCATTATGTGCAGCAACCGTATCATCATTAATCACGCGAAGCGCACTGACGCCCATATATTTCGGGTTATACCAGCTACCAAATGAAAAGCTATGATAGGTGTCTAACCAGCCTGCTTTGACATGACCACGGTTTTCACTACGATGTAGATAAGCATTCATCTTTCATCTCCCAAATTATTGTGTTTTGCTTAATGCTTATATTATCGATTCATTATGATGATAAATAGTCTTTAATTGCGACATATTGTTCTATAAATGCAATGATTCGGTAATGCGTATGTTCTTGGATAAAATAAAAAAGGCTGAATAAAAATATTCAGCCTTTCAAATAGGTAAATTAATTTACCCATCTTTTATTTTGATTTGTTTTCCAACTGTGGAATTGCAGAACCTTGGCCCACTGCGAGTAAACCTGTTTCAGTATAGATACCCAATTTTGCACGGGTATCGGTAATATCGAGGTTGCGCATAGTTAACTGACCGATACGATCCATTGGCGTAAACATTGAATCGCCTTTCTCCATGGTTAAACGCTCAGCTTCATACGTGAGGTTAGGAGACTCAGTGTTCATGATGGTGTAGTCATTACCACGACGTAATTCAAGTGTTACAGTACCGGTAATGGCTTTCGCAACCCAACGTTGTGAAGTTTCACGCAGCATGAGTGCTTGAGAATCGAACCAACGACCTTGGTAAAGTAGGCGACCTAAACGTAAACCGTTAATACGGTATTGTTCAATCGTATCTTCGTTATGAATACCAGTCACCAAACGCTCATAAGCGATATGTAATAAAGCCATACCTGGTGCTTCATAGATACCACGAGATTTCGCTTCGATGATACGGTTTTCAATTTGGTCAGACATCCCTAGACCATGACGACCACCGATACGGTTTGCTTCAAGAATGAATTCAACTGGATCTTCGATACGTTGACCATTCAATGCAACTGGCATACCTTGTTCAAAAGTAATGCTCACTTCTTCTGGTTGGATTTCAACGTCATCTTTCCAGAATGCAACGCCCATGATAGGGTCTACGATTTTAATACCTGCATTGAGGTATTCTAAATCTTTGGCTTCGTGCGTTGCCCCCAACATATTTGAGTCAGTTGAATATGCTTTTTCTTTTGACATTTTATAGTCAAAACCGTTGTCGATTAAGAATTGCGACATTTCGGCACGGCCGCCTAACTCATCAATAAAGGTTTGGTCTAACCAAGGCTTATAGATTTTAAGCGCAGGGTTGGTCAATAAACCGTAACGATAGAAACGTTCAATATCGTTGCCTTTATAAGTTGAACCGTCGCCCCAAATGTTGACGTCATCTTCTTTCATCGCGGTAACAAGCATTGTACCTGTCACTGCACGACCTAAAGGTGTGGTATTGAAGTAAGGAACGCCGCCAGTGCTGATGTGGAACGCGCCACATTGAATCGCAGCAATACCTTCAAGCGCAAGTTGTAAACGACAATCGATTAATCGAGCTTTGACTGCGCCGTACTGTTCAGCTTTCTTTGGAATAGCATCATAGTCATCTTCATCAGGCTGACCCAGATTTGCAGTATATGCATAAGGCTCTGCGCCTTTCTGTTTCATCCATAATAAAGCTGCTGAAGTGTCTAAACCACCAGAGAAGGCAATCCCAACTTTTTTACCTACTGGTACATGCTGCAAGATCGTTGCATTATCAGTCATTGCTAGTCCTAACTATTTCGAAATAGGCACCCTAATACTTCGGTGACCAAAGAGAATTTATACGTCCCGTACTATATCACTTTTCAAATCGATTTTTTTTCTGTTAGGAAAGGAATTCTTTTTTTTTCATTTAAAAAATAGATTAACATCGGAAAAATATAAAGTTTTACGATAAGCATTCACAATAAGGCGTTAACAGGTCGTGAACTTGAAAAAATCTCACGTGAAAAGTACATCAAGAGGTTGCAAGCACTGTTTATAAAAAGTGTTTCGTTCAAAGTGAATCATTTAAGCCAATAAATTGTTTCTCGATTGGGGTAAATACATGATCGTGACGTGCAATCAGATAAAGGCCGATATCTCGATACTGTTCAGGCGTTTCTCGATAGTATTGAATGTTATATTTTTCAATCAAAGATTTGGCAATCATCGAGATGCCCATACCTAACTGGGTAAAGTGAATTAGAGCTTCATGATCGTAAATATGGGTGAGTTCACCCTTTTTAAGGTTATAGTCGGTGTAGATGCTGTCTAAGGTGGTGGCATAGCAGCATTGTTCAGAAGCCAGCAAGATATTTTGATGATTCAGACATTTTTCGAGACTGTCATGGTTGATCATGTTTTTACCAATAATTACCAGTTGATCATCCGCTTTTTGAATATATTGCAGATTTTTATGTTTAGGATGTCCTAGGGCATAAGCAATATCCAAATTGCCCGCTAAAATCTCATCCTCAATATAACCTGTTGGACCTGTTTTCATGGTGATGGAAAGATCAGGGTAGGCTTCATAGAGCTGACTAAAGGAAGGGTAGAAACGCATCCCACCTAGACTGGTATTGGTGCCAAAGCGTAAAACGCTTTCTTGTTGGTAGATTTTATTTTCAGTTTCTTCCCAAGTGAAAATCATCTTTTTATATTGGGCATATAAATTCATGCCAGATTCAGTCAGTTCGACGCCTTTAGGCTTACGGATAAACAGTTGGCGTTTATAGTGATTTTCAATCTTTTTAATTTTTGCGGTCATATTGGACTGTAAATAATTGAGCTTATTTGCCGCGGCGGTAATGCTCTTCAGCTCGGCCACTGTCACAAATGATCGGATATCACTAATATCAATATTCACGGTAAGTCCTCAATATTTCAATTCGAAAGGTGCTATTAAAAAGAATGAATTGAATTAGGCATCAAAAAAAATGATGTATCTATTAAAACATAGCATTATTCATGATGTCATTTATTTTATACACTAAGCTTACTTTTTATCGGTTGAGTACAACACGTGAATATTCGAGTCGTGAGTGCAATCGCGTTGCTGTGTCTGGTTTGGGGTTCGTTATGGGGCTTGGTCAAACATAGCTTACAAGTGTTTCCACCATTTCTATTTATCTCTACACGGTTGATTTTAGCTGCATTGACATTAATGCTGGTACAACGGATTTTAAAAAAATCCATTTTGCCTGAGCAAGCTGAGTGGAAGCCCTTAATCATTTTAAGTGTATTGATCTGTTTTGGTTTTTATGCCACGCAGACCTTTGCAATGCAATTTGTTGGTTCAGGTTTATCAGCTGTACTGGTATTTACCATGCCGATTTTTATTGCTGTATTAGCGCATTATTTTTTAAATGAAAGGTTGAATACCCAGAAAATCTTGGGGCTCGTTTTAGGAACCTTGGGACTCATCGCAATTTTATGGCCGCAATTACATCATGTGCATATGAATATGTCATTGCTGGGGCAGGTGTTACTCATTGGTTCAGGCTTTTTCTGGGCACTATCGACGGTTTACATCAAAAAGAATTTTGCCACCTATGACAAAATTAAACTGACCATTTGGCAGCTTCTGCTAGGTGGAAGCTTAATGTTTGTTATGGCCTTATTGTTCGAGCCTGTAGATGCTCAGGTTTGGCTGAATCCGCTGAATGAATCTGCTTTATTCTATATTGCGGTGGTAGGAACGGGTTTTGCCTTTGTGCTTTGGAACTGGATTGTCAGTCAGGTAGATACTTTTGTCGCTTCGATTTCGATTATGTGTATCCCGATTCTGAGTCTGTTTTTTGGTTCGTTGATCTGGCATGAAGCTTTGACGCTCAATATCCTAATTGGTGCTGCTTTTATCTGTATGGGGATTGTGATGAGTTCACTTAAAATGAAAGTACAGAAAAGTCGCTTAGCTTATTCAGGTAATCAACAACATTAAATTGGGCAGCATTGGTCAGCATGAGAATAAGCCGAAGCGACTATCAATAAGTCGGAGCTTAATGTTTTAGATTGAATAAAAGCAGTCACTATTATTGTGGCTGCTTTTTTATGTCGACCTGCTTCTGTAATTCAGCAATCTTTATAGAAGATGTAGCAGAATCTTAAGTAGGTTTAAGTCAAATTGACACTTTCAACAGCTAAATTTTTAGATAGAGTCATCCCAAATCAACAAAAAAGTATTAAAGTACTATGCAACAAGTTGCAAAGCCAAAATTAGAGAAGGAATACCATGACTAGCTATGCAAATATCTTAAAACCATTACATTTGGGTTTTACTACCATTAAAAACCGTGTGGTAATGGGTTCGATGCACTCCGGTTTAGAAGACCGCTTCTTTAACTATCCTAAACTCGCTGCGTATTTTGGTGAGCGAGCAAAGGGCGGTGTAGGTCTAATTATCACCGGTGGTATTTCTCCAAACCGTCAAGGCTGGTTGTTGCCAGCGGGCGGAACCATGAATAGTTTGGCAGATATTCCTCATCATCGTTTAGTTACCCATGCAGTACATAAGCATGGTGCAAAAATTTTGATGCAAATCCTGCATTCTGGCCGTTATGGTTATCATCCATTTTCGGTATCTTCTTCTCCGATTCAAGCACCGATCAATCCATTTAAGCCTCGCCAAATGTCTGATTCTCAGATATTAGCAACCATTGATGATTATGCACGTTGCGCGAGCTTGGCTAAAAAAGCAGGTTATGATGGCGTAGAAATCATGGGGTCGGAAGGTTATCTAATTAACCAGTTTCTCAGCAGCCATGTGAATAAACGTACTGACCGTTGGGGGGGTGATATCGACAATCGTATGCGCTTTCCAGTGGAGATCGTCAAAGCGATTCGTGCTAAAGTCGGTGAAAAATTCATTATTGCATTCCGTTTGTCTTTGCTTGATTTAGTACATGATGGCAATACCATGCAAGAAGTGATTGTGGTTGCCAAGGCATTAGAAAAAGCAGGGATTACACTGTTAAATACAGGGATCGGTTGGCACGAAGCCCGTGTTCCTACCATTGTAACCTCTGTGCCGCGTGCCGCTTTTGTGGATTATACCGCAGCAGTCAAACAGCACGTTTCTGTTCCAGTGATTGCATCAAATCGTATTAATATGCCTGATGTTGCTGAAGAGATTATTGCTTCTGGCAAGGCGGATATGGTGCAAATGGCACGTCCATTCTTGGCAGATGCTTATTGGGTGAATAAGACTGCAACCAATCGTGTGGATGAAATTAATACCTGTATCGCGTGTAACCAAGCCTGCTTAGATCACGCATTTAAAAATGAACGTGTCAGCTGTTTAGTCAATCCGCAAGCGTGTCATGAAACAGAATTGGTTTATATCAAAACTAAAAAACCAAAGCGTATTGCGGTTGTCGGTGGCGGGGTGGCGGGTATGTCTGCTGCGACAGTAGCTGCAAGCCGTGGTCACGCCGTGACCTTATTTGAAGCAAATCATGATGTTGGCGGTCAGTTTAATTTAGCCAAAGTGGTACCTGGAAAAGAAGAATTCCATGAGACCATCCGTTACTTTAAAGTGCAGCTGAAACAAACGGGTGTAGATGTTCGTTTAAATACACGTGTAAACCGTGAACAGTTAGAACGTGAAGGTTTTGATGAAGTGGTTGTGGCTACGGGTGTTGTACCACGTGCATTGAAGATTCAGGGCAGTACTGCACCTCAAGTGTTGTCATATGCAGAAGTATTACGTGGCGCAGAAGTGGGTCATAAGGTTGCTGTGATTGGTGCAGGTGGGATTGGCTTTGACGTATCAGAGTTCTTATTAAAACCACCACATCAACCACAGCCGCAACCCTTAGCAGAATGGCAACGTGAGTGGGGTGTAGATCCAGATCCTAACTATGTCTCTGAAGGTGGAATACAACGTCCAGAAGTTGAAATTCCAGTGCGTCAGATTTATTTATTGCAGCGCAAAACCACACCACTCGGAATTGGTTTGGGTAAAACCTCTGGTTGGGTACATCGTGCGCAACTGAAAAAGCATGCTGTGCGTATGCTACGTGGTGTGCAATATAAAGCGGTGACCGATGAAGGTTTGTGGGTTGAGCATAATGGTCATGATCAATTGTTGCGCGTAGATACCATTGTCGTATGTGCGGGGCAGGAATCTGTTAAAGATTTAATGCCTAAAGAGGGTGAAAACACTTCTGCGAACTATCATATTATTGGTGGTGCGAAGCTCGCAGCAGAGCTAGATGCCAAGCGTGCGATCCGAGATGGTGCTGAATTAGCCGCAAAACTCTAAAATTGATGAAACATTATGCATTTGAATACATTGCAATTAAATTTCTCTTGTATAAAGAGGGCAAGCTTTGTATTCTTACGCACATGGAAGCGTGGCAGAGCGGTTTAATGCACCGGTCTTGAAAACCGACGAGGGTGTGAGTCCTCCGTGAGTTCGAATCTCACCGCTTCCGCCAAATTCAAGTTTCTGACACTGTTTAACACTATATAAGTTTATGATTTATAAGGTTAAAGTTGGAAATATACGATATGACAAGCCGTGACGCACTACGCCAATCGGTAGTTATAAAGTAGTAAAAAATGCAGTAAGATTATTTCTTACTGCATTTTTTTATGTCTGAATTATGGCGACTCGTGGAATCAATAAGCTTAGTGCTTTACAAGTTAAAAAAGCTAAACCTGATCCTGACAAGATGTATAAGCTGTCTGATGGGGGAAACCTGTACCTGCGTATTGATCAGAGTGGTAGCAAGTACTGGATATTCAATTACACACGTCCATTTTTAGCCAAACGTAATGATTTATCTTTAGGTACTTATCCTGAAGTTTCACTGGATGATGCTCGCACTATTCGTGATGAATATAAGAAGCTCATTAAGCAGGGCATCGATCCAGCAATGGAGCGGATTGAAACCAAGTCCCAGAAACAGAAAGAAGCAGAAAATACCTTTCGTATTGTTGCTGAAGCATGGCTATATAAACGTGAGCTAGAGCAAAAACAGGATGAAGAGACGATCCGTCGTTTAAAGCACGATGTCTATCCCTATATTGGTGATTTAACCTTTCCACAGCTTACCTTGGAAATTCTTGAGATTAAGGTCTTTAAGCGCATTATTGAACGTGGTGCATTGTCAGTTGCCAAACGCCTAAAATCGGACTTGAACCAGATATTTAAGTCAGCACGTAAAAAGAAGCTGATTCAATACAATCCTATTGAGGATATTGAACTGCCCAAACCACAGGGTGGGAACTTTGCAGCCGTGACAGAGGAGCAGGAACTAGCTCCAATGCTCAATAAAATTTGGAACTACTCCAAACTTTATCCACGTTGTTCACATATCACACAAGTGGCGTTAAAAATCTCCGTGTTGACCTTTCAGCGACCTGGGGAGATACGCAAGCTGAAAAAGGAGTATTTCTATTGTGAAGAAAGATGCTTTAAATTTACAGCTAGTAAAACCAAGCAGCTTCATATTGTACCATTGTCAGATCAGGCCTTTGACTTAATTGATTCAATTATTGATCTGCACCCATACAGTGAATACATTTTCGTGGGTCGGGATGGTAAAACTTTTATTTCTGATAATACGATTAACTCAGCGTTAAAACGCTTGGGCTATGCTGGGAAGCAAACGGCACATGGATTACGTGCAACCGCACGAACCATGTTGGATGAAATATTAGAACAACGTGTAGACTTTATTGAGCATCAATTGGCACATAAAGTAAAAGATAATAATGGTACAGCCTACAATCGAACCAAATTTTTAAACAATCGTCGGGAGATGATGCAGGAGTGGGCGAATTACCTAGAATCATTGCTGGATCAGCAACAGTAAAAAGATGAAAATCCAATGATAAAAAAATAGCCTGTCAAACGACAGGCTATTTAATTTATGCTGCTTTAAGCTCTTTGAGTTCAAGCCATTCAATAATCTGGCTTTCAGCCCATGTGGGCATACTTGCTGTTAAATAGGTAGGTTCAGGAAAATCACCCCGACGAATCATTTTCCAGAAGGTGGATTCTGCAATATTCAATATCCCTTTGGTTGCAGGCTTATAAGATAGCTTTCGTCTGCGACCACCACGATCTACATAGTCCTTGGCAGGGCGTTCAGGGTAGTTGACTAAGTCTTTGACACGATAATGCTGTTCTATCATTTTCCACCTCTAGGATTTTATACACATAAATATTAACAGTATGAAAGTATTGATATTGAACATTGCATACTTTCATATGGCTCATGATAGACAGTGGTATACAGTGATAAAAGAACAGTGCATAATTATAAAAAAATAGTACTATTATACATTGTTAACATATTGAAATATAATGATATGAGTATTATGAAATTTGAAGACTTAAGCGAACTGGAGCAGGAGCTCTTTGATTGTCTGTTTAATTATTATGAATCCAGCTTTCTACAGAGTGAGGCAAGTGGAAGTATAAAAACAGCTGATGAGCCAGAAAAAAGAATTATCGTTTCTGAGTTAAATGAGATGCAGCGGAAGGTGCTGAACGAGCGACTACACCTTAACGATTTAATTCCGAAAGAAATAAATGAATTTCATCAACTGATTTTAGGTGAGAATACGGTCATTTCACCTATGCAGATATTGGTACTATTAGAACAGCTGGATGTATTAAAAGACGAGTTTGGTACGCTTTCAAATACAATTCAAAAAAAACGTTATAGTGTAATTTTACAGGCTTATCAGGCTTTGGATGAAAATATTTGCACCCAACGCAATTTAAAGATTCTGAAACGAATGAGAGGTATTCGTGCAGTCAAAGTTCGTAATGATAAGAATGTATACCCACGCCATCAAATTCTGTATCGGGTTTTAAGGGATGAAGCTCATAAAAATGGTCGGTGGGAGAATTTATCACAGGCGGTAAAATCAATTTTGCCAATACTTAGACTTGAATATCAAAAAAATAATCTGGTCTGGATTCAGAATGAAATAGATTCTAAGCTGGCATTGATTGAAGAATTGGAAAAGGGACGACTCATTAATTCCCATAATAAACAGAATGAAAATTATCATGGAAAGGTTTATCAGAATCGTAAATATCAGAACAGGATCGACAAACTTCAGTTAGAAATAAACGAATTAATCATTGCTCAGAAGTCAACTGACCCTGCTTTGCTGCTGGGGAAAAAAATACCCTATAACACCATTTATAATGATGAAAGTATTCTTCACCACTTAAGAGATTGTCCTGAACTGTTACAGGATATTCTTATTCAAAAGTGATAAGAAGTACTCAAAAAAACAATCATCAACTTATTCATTACCAAAAGTATCAGAAGCAATTTGATCAACGGATAGGTGCCTGATTTGCTCTAGCTGAATATTTTTCTGTATTTCCTTTAAAAACTGGAGTTTTAATTTCTGAATTTCACTGGCGTCCTGAAGGGGGCTATTGGTTAATTCATTAATGGTAATTTTACTATTGATTAATTCATTAATGAGATACTTCTGGATAACTTCATCCTGTTTGCGTACCTGAAGCTGTTTAATATAAAGCATTTTATCAAGGGCTTTGATGCGTTGGTTCAATTCCTCAATAATCATGTCTTTTTCATTTAATTTTTGCTTATAGGGTAGAGGGAGCGTTTGCTTTGTCTCATACGTATTCATCAGGAATTCTAGACACTCTGCCTCAGTTTTAAGTTTGAGTTTTTCAGTCAATGTCTCCATTTTTTTTGCTGTATGTGAGGTTAGATAAAATTGCTTTCTCACATTCGCATGATTTTTCTTGGAATATTTGAAATTTCTGAATCTATTTTTCAGATCGGAAAAATATTTTTCATTGAGTAAAAGTACCCATTGATTCGTTATTTCTGCTACGAGTAATGGGTGGATCATGGTTTCGATGGGCTGAATTTGCAATCGTCCATCAGGAAGCTGGACTATCTGCAGTAGTGCCTGTTCTTTGTTACATTCGTGCTCTAAAAACAAGGATTTTAATGTCTGATCTTTATCAAGCCATTGTTGCAATGTCAGTTGTTTTCTTGCCATTTTGATGTTCTATGATGTTTGAAATTCTAATATGATTATAGATTTTAATTAAGGTGGAATAAACATTTCTAAATACGTTTAGTAAATGTTTATTTGTTTTAAATTTATTTTATAGTAAATATTTGTGCCTATCTAAAAATAATTCTAAAATTTACTAATAGCAATGTTGAATGAATAAAAATGTATGGATGAAATGACAGAAGAGCATAAGCAGCTCATTTTTAATTTTAATGAGTTATCACCACATAGATTAAGTTCCTACGCTAGACTGGTGCTGATTAAATTTATTAGTCTCTTTGGTACACAAAAAACCAACGATTCATTGTTGGAATTGTCTGAAAAGATAGGTGTGCAACATAAAAAATTAAAACTGGTATTGGAGGAGTTATCAGGCTTTGAGATATTGGAGTTTTCATATCCAGAAACAGGTCGGCGGGCAAGAGTTACAACCATACAGCTGAATTTAGATTATTTAAATCAGCTATTGAGTAAAGTTAATCAACATGAAACATCCCATCATAGGTATGTCCGCCTTAAGAGAGCGATTAAGCAGTTTGACCTTTTAATGCTTATTTTTATCAAATTATCTCAAGTCAGAGTGACCACTAAAAAGTTTGATTTACTACCCGAACAAAAACTGGATTTTAGGGTATTATTGACGCTATTACACCTGACTCGCTCATGTGATGTTTATGGGGTGATACGTAATATAGGTACAACACAACTGGTTGCTAAAACAGGGTTAAATAAGCAAGCAATATTTGATTCGATCTGCTTTTTGAAAAAAATAGGTTTGCTTCGGGTACATGTGCATGGGACGATCAATAACAAATTTATAAAAAATATAACGCCAATCTACATGTTGAATTTATCTCATGCCTTTTGGGGCAATCATGCTCGGTATGGTCGGTTTTATATATCGGAAGCCAGTGAAAGACATCATTTTGAAATAAAAATGATTGCTGATATTTTTACGGTAATTTCTGAGCAGGTGCAGCCGTTGGATTCTGACAACTCACGCGATCTCAATCATCTTACGGAATTGGTTCTTAAGCGTCTTGATTCAGATATAATCAACATTATTACTGGAACAATGATTGAGCGTATCCAGGCTTCATCACAAGTTCAGGAGACGATTTCTAGTTTCATTAAAGAATGTCTAATTCATTATTTACAATTACAACAATGCCATCAGGAACAAGGAGATTTGACAGTATTTGCAAAAGTGTTCAAACAAGCATCAATCAATAAAAAGAAACAACATATCAAATTGAATGATTTGGATTCAAATTTGACCATGATGCAATGTTATTTTGAATCATGGTGTTGCAGACTGCTTGATCAGCGGGGTTTACGTCAGCAGATTATACAGGGTTCACTGTTATATGGTGTGGATATTTTAAATCGAACTACAATTGAAAAAGATATTTATCCTTTTGTCTTTCAGGAAAAATACCGTTTGGAATTGATTGCAAATCCTGGCTTAATCAAAAAAGGCGACCTAGATGCAGACATTCAAATACAGATTCAGAAGCTGGAGAAGCAGGAGCAACTAGTCATCCTGGAATTCTTATTATTTTGTTTGAATTTGATTGCCAAAAATCAGATTTTACCATTTTTAAAAAGTACACGAAGACTCAGTCATGTAGCAGGCAAGTTTTTTCAAATTATACCAAAAGTCGAGTCGCAGAAAATGTATAGTTGTATCTATGTGCCCGATTCAACACTCACTAAAGATGAGTTTTTTCTGATCGATATGCCTTATCCAATTCGTGAGAAAGAGGATGAATTTTCGAGTGAAGACTGTTTGCTGAAATTCACTGAACCTAGTGTTAATGACATGAAAAAATATGGATTGCTGGATCAGTTTTATACAGGAGGAACTGAATTGCTGAATTAAAAAGTAGCGTAACTTTAGCTTCTGCAACATTCCCATAATTTGGTTATTCTCGCTGTATGGGACAGCGGGGTAATGGTCAGTCTAGACAGGTTTGCTTAACAGGTAATATATATTATTATCTATTAATAATATAAACAATAACTTATATCGTTGATTAAATACAGTGAGTTATTTAGTTAAGTATAGCCCATACTCAAATGGGTTATAGACAATGTATCAATATCAAATCACTAAAAGCATTCTAAATTAACCCTATAGTATGTTCCAAAGTCTCTAAGCATGTTCAGCTAAGCAGGATGACCACAACATCCTGCTTTAGAATCATGATCAGTAAAATTTTACATCTCTCACTTAGATATGAACCTTATGTTTCAGTGAGAACCTAAATGTACCAGAATAATCCATTAGAAAGTGAATCATCCATTCTTATCTCAATCGAAGATTTTATGGTTAGTACATGCCATGAGCAATTTGTTGATGATCATGAAGAATTCAAGCGAGAGCTGTTGGATGCTGTGTGTGCTTTTAAGGTGATTTACAGAGAAGATTTTACTTATTCCAGAATCATTAATGTTTTCAAAAGAGTGATTAATCTCGTAGATTACATTATGGATAAATTGGACTCCCATCTTTATGAAGATATTTTACGATTTGAACTAAACCACATCTTCCATATTCAAGGCATAATTCAACATGAGATGAAAAATACAATACGAGAACAATTCGATTTTCAGCGTCAAGAACAACGTAATCGCTTTAAACTGGAATGCTACCTAAATAAACTGCTTACACACTATGCTAGATTACAGTTTGTTCGAGTAGATATCTCTATTCTTAAAGAATATCAAATCCATTGGGGTATTCAAGACTTTAAGTATGCATTGGATATTCTATGTAATCGTATGTCAAATAAAGATACCTGTTTTAAGCACTTACAAGGTTATGTATGGGCATTAGAGCAGGGTGTAGAAAAAGGCTATCACTGCCATTTATTACTCATCTATGATGGGAATAGTCGTATAGAGGATTCAGGTTTAGCAAAACTGGTGGCTGAGTATTGGAAGCACATCACCAATCAACAGGGTACTCACTACAACTGTAATACCAAAGACAACAAGGAAAAATTTGATAAAAATGGATTGCTTGGGGTTGGAATGATTCATCGTGATCAACCAATACAAGTTACAAATGCGATTCGTGCAGCGATGTACTTGGTCAATCCTGAAAAAGAAGATCAGCGCTTACGGGCTAAAACCTCTCCACAGATGCGGACTTTTGGTACAGGTCAGTTTGAAGTAAAATGGCGCAGAGATATTGAACAAAATGAGTCATTATGATATTAAAAATAGAGAACACGACTATCAGATGTATTCTCTATCTTGTACAGTTTGACATCAAAAAGACAAACTTACATTTCCTTGATCGGTGATTAATTCAGCTTCAAGCACCTGATCACCACGGCATTTCAATAAGTACGATACTGTAGAGCTATAGCTCATTTGCACAGGCATCTTGCTATGAAAGTCAGCGGTGTAATAACCACAACGACCACGATTAATTTTCATGCCTTGTAGAACAAAAGGCTGATTGCTGGTCGATTGAATTTCAAGAATATATTCAATTGCCCCTTGTACATTAAAAGCAGATTGAGATTCTCTAGCACTAATGCGAGCCTTAACATTTAGATCGCTAACTTGTGCAGATTCATTCTCAAGCGGAATGTCAGCAGCTTCCTGAGTGTTGTTTGGATTAAGGTCAGTTTCCATCATGGCTTTCAGCACATCAGGATACTTATTCCATCCACTGATATAAGACTCCGCTTCCTTGACCTCAGCAGGTAAATAGACATGACCATTGTCAATAATCATCTGCATTTCATTGAGTTTAGCTTTAACTGCTTCCTCGGTATAAGGAGCATAGATTGATTGAGTATGCTGAGCAGCATTATTGGTAGGCTCACCTGAAGTATCAGTTTTTGGTGGTTGATTGTTCTGGCTACATGCCATTAACAGGGAACACAAGGCAATGGTGGAAAATAATGATTTCATGATTGCACTCCCTTATAATTTAGGACGAATAACAACAAACCAGACGAATAGTAGAATCAAAATTCCACCAACAATTTTACCGATGACTGGAAACATTACAGCAGGCCACACTAAGCCTTGCCCCAAATTGTAAGTAAATGGCTTGTAGTTATACTGTCCCCAAAAGTGTTGATAGATGGCAAAGAAAAAACCAATCACCAAGTAGCTACTAATCACCCATGTCTTAATATTTGAATTCATTTACTTTCCCCCAATTGCATATTTTGCCAATGCAATAAATAGTCCCATCACGATCATGAAGCTAATGAAGGGTAGACCCAGTACACAAATCACAGCGATGACGCAGATAATGCCTGCAAGTGTTCTCATGGCTACTCCTTCATACACTGATAGGACACATTGACCATATCCATCTGGAAGGATTCAGTTTGTTGAAGGGTGTACAGATTGTTTTTAAGACCATCCTCTCCATATTTATCTTCAAGTTTGTCGTAGATACATGAACAGGTATTGCCATCAATGCCGCCTGTTTTACAACCACTGATAAATTGGCGTTCTGTTTTACTGGCACAACCTGCAATCATCAATGTAAGTGAGATGAGTGCAAGCGAAGTAAGCGTTTTCATCATTTCCCCTAATTTTTTATTGTGTTATTTGATGTGTAATAAATTTTGCTGAATGAACTAAAGTGTAGATGTGACAAAGCTTTCCAAGGCTAGACAGCGTTTAGATTAGTCAAATAAGCAAAAAATTTATGAATGCTGTTAATGCAATAGAGGAATAGAAAATCGTTTTAGGAAAAACAATAAAGATAGAAAAAGTTTAGTCATGGCGACTACTCCTGTATGTATTAAGAAGCTCTACCAACTTACTGCTAAATAATGGTGGCAGAACGAAAAGGGGTTAGCAGACTGGACATACAGAACCAGCACGCGCGGACGCGTCCCCCTCCCGTTCTACCGCAAAGGGGGACGAGAAGGTTTTACGCATAAGAGATACTCAGAAGAATAAACCCTGATGCGCTGTATGAAACGGTCTGCTAAAACCGACTGACAATGTAGGCCAGCAGTTGAATGATAAAATTAAGGATGGGTTTAGTCAATTCAGCTAATGAAAATATATAAATAAATCAATAATTTTATTATTTTTAATACACTAGTACTTTTTCAATTTTAAGTAATATAATTCTGATGTCTAAAATAGTAAATTATCTGAAAATTCAAAAAATTAGGGGGATATATGAATTTTAAATTACTTAAAGTACGACTAGATAGAATTAAAACTCAAAAACATACACTTACTCCAGAAGATATGTTGATGTTAGTTACTCAAGAAAAAGCTGATCTTAATTCGGGGTTTTTCTCTCGCTTATTTAGTGTGACTATTCCACAAAAATGGGAATTTTCTATCAATTCATCTGAGGAAATTGGCGTTGCTTTAGAATTGGTTGAATTGATTGAAACAGTATTTATCCCTCACTATCAGGGGCATGCAAAAAATTATGCTTGGTTAGAGCAATGTATTTTATTCAAACTCAAGCATCAAGCGTCGATGAATATTTCTGAATTAGTCAGTCGGTATTTATCGAAGATTGAAAAAAGTGAACATTTACAGATTAGTCGAGAGATCTTAAAAATTTTATTTGAGCGTGAGCCTAGCAATGCTGTCATTAAAGCACAGGCGATAGTGTACAAACGTAGTCAAATCTATACTAGCGCTATAGAAAAGTTTGAGTACTATTTTGAGCATTGTTCTTATCAAGAAACATTATATTTTGATTATCTTGAATGTTTAATAATGCGGAAGAATGTTATCTATAATCAGGAAAAAGGAGAGTTTGGTGATTTGCAATATGCTGTATATTTACTTTGCTCTATAGACGATGCGAAAGATAGAGCATTACAAGGGAATCTACTCAATCGTGCTATAACAGCCCTTTTACCAGAAGACGTTATTGCAACTCGTCCTGAAGATACGAATTTCTTAGCTGACATGGGACGTGGGCTAAATAGTTTTAGTAAGGGAGTTGGTACATTTTTTGGAGGGCGTGATTCGCAGATTCCATATAGTGAAGGAATTATTGCGAGTGCACCAAAACTTTTGAAAAATAAAAAAATTGTTGAGTGTCTTAACCAAAATCAAAAAGCACAAAAAGAGCTAGAAAAAATATTATCTGATCAAGGGCTAAAGGTGGGTGTGGGCTTAACGGCATCCGCATATTCTTTAGGATTAATTTGGGATTATGCACATATTGATCCATCTGTATTAGATGCATTGAGCTTTGCATCAAAAGGAAATCCTGAAAACTTAAATACTTTACAAGACATTTCAGCGAATACACTAGATAGTGCAGGAGCAGTGACTCGTTTAACTGGTTATGTTGCTGAACAACAGGTTGCACTGAATTTACAACAACAAGGACATACAGTTGAATTTCCCGATAGCGCAAACCAAGCTGGTTATGATTTGATTGTTGATGGCACACCGATGCAAGTTAAGTGCTCAATGGATGCTGATTATGTATTAAGTCATTTTGATAAGTATCCAGATATTCCAGTGATTGTGAACAGTGAACTTGCAGAGCAGCTAGGTAATCATCCGATGGTGTTAGTGGATACCACTTTAAGCTATGAAGCTGTTCAGGAAACTACTGGTGTAGGACTAGAGCAAGTTTCAGATTTTGCGGATGTAGGAGATATGCTACCAATCCCACTATTAACGATTGGTTTAGCGGCATATCGTAATTATGGTGATTTTAATTCAGGTAAAGTGGATGGCGAGCAATACTTAAAAAATGTTGGCAAAGAAACTGCTGCAATTGCTGGAGGTGCAATGACAGGGTCAATGCTACTCGGCGCATTAGCAGGTCTTGCTACAGGTGGTGTTGGAGTCATTGTTGCGAGTGGTATTGGTGCATATATGGGAGGGGTTGCTGGTTCTACAGGTGCAAATAGTATGAATCGAGAAGCCTTGTGTAATCAGAGAGATATCGTAGTGAAATTACTCATTGAATTCGCAGCGTGGTTCAATGAAAATTTATTGGTTCATCGAACAAATGTGCTATTCAAACAGCTACAAAGTTTTGAAACTCATATGTTGAATAATGCTGATCGTATTATTACTTTTAGTACTTTATTGATCTATCAACATGAAGCTTATATGCGTGCCTATCATCTGAACCAATGGATATTACATAAGTTGCAAAAAGGTAATGAAATGGAAAAGGTTCAAGCTGGTTGGGTGGCTATTGATGAGTCAAGTAATTTTATATCAGTTGATCTACAGCCAAAAATTAATGAAATTAATCGTCAATTAGAGATTTATAGGGAACTTGCCAAACCTGATTCAGCACAGCCTAATCGTACTCATCAGCTTAAACCTGCTTGAGTGTTGGAATAATATTGATAGTTGTATTTGAAATAAAAAATTGGAGAGATTATTTACTAATTGAATTAGTAAATTAAAAGTTATTCCAAATAATTTCAGACACATAATATCCTAATGAGAATCATGAAACTCTTTTGAGTTCTTCATGAAAATATGAAAACAAAGTCTGCCATCGAGCAGGCTTTTTTTATGCACAAAATTTAAGGAGTCGAGCTATGAGCTTGAGCTGTCCCTTTTGCCATTCAACGAATGTGATATTGGTTGAAGCAAGTACACAACAATCAAATACGACCTTAACCAATTTGGTCACACCGACCACATT